>NC_017506.1:1263403-1579253 GCF_000166295.1 Marinobacter adhaerens HP15 | reverse complement strand
CGCGTCTTCAACGTTTTCGCACAGGCTCGCCCCTGTCTTTCAGGCTGTTGGCGTGGATTCTGCTATTCAGCTCGGCCTTTACACTGGTGGCATCCGCGCTCCAGATCTACTCCGATTATCGAAAAGATCTCTCGCAAATCGACAACCGCATGCAGGTTGTAGAGTCGGGCTACGCCTCTAGCCTTGCCAGAAGCTTGTGGGCCCTGGACCAGAAGCTCCTGCAAACCCAGATGGAAGGCATACTCAGCTTGCCGGATGTGGTGCACCTTCGCTTGCGAATAGAACCCGATTCTGAACTGGTGATGGGCGAGATACCCAGGGACGCGAAAACCACCTCTCACAGCTTCAGCCTTGTCCATCAGGGCGATGAAATGTTCAAGCTGGGCGAACTGACGGTGACCGCAGACCTTGATCGCGTCTACGACGAACTGAAGCGCAAGGTGGGCGTCATTCTGCTGACCCAGTTCCTGAAGACGTTCTTTGTTTCGATACTGATTATCTGGATATTCCAGCATTTCGTTGCGCGCCATCTGACCACCATGGCGAACTACGCCCGCGACTTCTCACTGACGACAACGTCGAAGCCACTTACCCTGGAAAGGCCCAACACGCCGTCTAACCGGAATGATGAGCTCGGCCGTGTCACGGACGCCATCAACCAGATGCGTGAACGTCTCAACGCAGACATGGAACGCCAACAAAAGGATGCGGCGGAAATCCGCAAGTTTTCCAAGGCCATTGAGCAGAGCCCCTCTTCGGTTCTGATCTGCGACCGCCAATGGCGTATCGAGTTTGCCAACCAGAAATTCACCCAGTTAACCGGTTATGAGGCTGCCTCCATCATCGGCAAACACCCTGGCGCACTGGGTGACAACGACATAGAGAACCGTGATAGCCGACACTTGTGGCAGTCCATCCGCTTGCAGGTGCAACGAGTCGGAGTCTGGCAGGGTGAAGTGAACAGTGTGCGCCGGAACGGAGAACGCTTCTGGGAGCAACTGATTGTTACCCCGATCAAGGACGAGGCCGGCGGCACCACCGGGTACCTCATCCTCGGTGAAGACATCAGCATCCGGAAACGCTATGAACAGCAACTTCTGCGTCAGGCCAATTACGACATCCTTACAGGGCTGCCTAACCGGATGCTTGCCCTGGACCGGCTGAAGCTTGCACTGGCCCAGGCGCGCAGGGAAAGCACGCTTGTGGGCGTCATGTTCCTGGATCTCGACAACTTCAAACACATTAACGACACCCTTGGCCACGATGCCGGCGATAACCTGCTGATTGAGGCGGCCCGTCGAATTTCAAGTTGCCTTCGCGGTACCAGCACTGTTGCCCGCCTGGGTGGCGATGAGTTCCTCGTGATCCTGCCAGGCCTGACTGGCCCCGAGGCTTCCTCGCAGGTCGCAGAGCGTATCCTGAAGACCTTCTCGCCACCGTACATTCTGAATGGGCAGGAGGTGTTCGTAACCACGAGTATCGGCATCGCCATTTTCCCGACGGACTCCGACAACAGCGGTACGCTCCTGCAGCACGCTGATGCCGCCATGTACCAGGCCAAACACAAGGGCAAGAGCTCGTTTGCCCATTTCGCGCCGGAAATGACCGAAGTTTCCCATGAACGCCTGAAGATGGAGTCCAGCATGCGCAGGGCTCTGGAGCTGAAGGAGTTCGAGTTGTATTTCCAGCCAATTGTTAATACCGACTCGGGCACGCTTTGCTCGGTTGAGGCGTTGCTGCGGTGGAACAATCCGGCCATGGGCATGGTAATGCCGGATCGATTCATTCCCCTGGCCGAGGAAACCGGCCTGATTACACCGATCGGTGAGTGGGTTCTCCTGGAGGCCTGTCGAGCCGCCATGGGCTGGAAGGAAGCCACCGGGAAAGACATTGGCATTTCCGTCAACGTCTCGCCCCGTCAGTTCCGCGATCCCGGTTTTACCGAGGCTGTTATGCACGCCCTGGCGACCAGTGGCCTGGCGCCGGAACAGCTGGAACTCGAAATTACCGAACGGCTCATTCTGGACAACTCGATCGAAACCGCCGAAATCCTGCGCCAACTGGACAAAGCCGGCATCCGGTTGTCGGTAGACGATTTTGGTACGGGCTATTCAGCGCTCAGTTATCTCAAGAGCTATCCGTTTGATACCCTGAAAATTGACAAGTCGTTTGTTCAGGACGTCATGAAGGAGCCTGAGGACGCCTCACTGGTAAGAGCCATCATCAATATGGCTCATAGTTTGGGCCTGCGTGTTATCGCCGAGGGGGTTGAGGAAGAGGCTCAGACCCACTTCCTGAAGAAGGAAGGTTGTGACTTCTCCCAGGGGTATTTCTACAGTCGTCCGCTGCCGGCGGCGGACTTTGATGCCTGGCTGGCCAACAATCGCCGCGTATAACTTGAAACCGTTGGACGCCTATTCCCATGGAAGACACCGTACTTGTCGTGAACTGCGGCAGCTCATCCCTGAAACTCGCACTGTTCAACAACCAACACAGGAAACTGGTGTCCGCTCTGGCCGAGCGCCTGGGCCAGAGCGATGCATTTGCCCACATTGACGGCCAGGAAGGAACGATCCCTCTGGACGCTGGCGCCGGCCATGATCAGGCGCTAGAGACACTGGTCACGGCTTTCCGGGACCTGGGACTGATGACAACGGCTCCCTCGGCCATAGGTCACAGGGTCGTTCATGGTGGTGAGACCTTCCATGAGGCCGTACTCATTGATGGCGATGTGCTCAAGGCCATTGAAAGCTGCGCAGGCCTTGCCCCTCTTCACAACCCGGTCAACCTGTCCGGGATTCGGGCAACCCTGGCACAGTTTCCCGATGTACCGCAGACGGCCGTTTTCGACACCGCGTTTCATCAGACCCTGCCCAGACGGGCCTTCCTCTATGCGCTTCCAGAGGCCTGGTACCGCGACTGGGGGATCCGGAGATACGGATTCCACGGTACCAGTCACGCCTTTATGGCATCAGAAGCCGCCCGTTTGCTGGGCAAAACGCCGGCAACCACCTCGGTCATATCGGCCCATCTGGGCAACGGGTGCAGCATTACCGCCATCCGTGACGGAATCAGTGTGGATACCAGCATGGGCCTGACGCCACTTGAGGGTCTGGTAATGGGCACCCGTAGCGGGGATGTCGACCCCGGCCTGTTCGACTTTCTCCGCAGCAAGGGAATCGCCGCGGATGAGGTTCATCGGGTTCTGAATCAGGAGAGTGGCCTCCTTGGACTGTCCGGCCAGACGAACGACATGCGCTCACTCTGTGAACTCGCGGACCATGGCCATGAACCATCACAAACCGCTATTGATGTGTTCTGCTTTCGCCTCGCCCGCTACGTTGGCGCGATGATGGCGTCCCTGAGCCAGCTGGACGCTCTGGTTTTCACCGGCGGCATCGGGGAAAACAGCCCGCGGATCAGGGAAGAGACCATTCGCCATCTCAAACTGACGGGATTCGAGCTCAGCCAGGACCTCAACATCCATCATGGCCAATTCAGCGACGGACATATTGAAAGCCCCGACTCGCGATTTCCGGTTTTGGTGATTCCCACCAACGAAGAGCTGGTCATTGCCCGGGAAGCAACTCGGCTTGCAGGCTCTGACATTCAGGCCTGACCCAAACGCATCATCAGGAATACCACTATGGCAAAGAGTCTCTTTTTTGCACCGACTTCCATGGACTCAGGCCTGACCTCCGTTTGCCTGGGTCTGTTGCGCGCCCTTGAACGGGTAGGCGTCAGCGTTGGCTTCTACAAACCCTTCTGCCAGGCGGTTCACCGCGCAGAATCCATGCACAACGCTGGCCAGGACTCGTCGGTGGCGTTTGTGAGGGCCAGCAGCCACCTGAACCCGCCAGACCCGATTGCCCTCAAGGAAGCGCAACAACTGCTTAACAGAGGCAAAGCCGACTACCTCCTCGAAACAGTCGTGGGTGAATACCAGAAGGTTGCCCGGGATGTGGATGTGGTGATCATCGAAGGCCTCGTCCCAGACCGCAGCGAAGCCTACATCGCCAGGCTGAACGTGGAAGTTGCCCGCAACCTGGGTTCCGAGGTAATCCTGGTGAGCACGCCCAAAGACCTGGACGCCAGGCAACTGGATGAAGAACTGGACTTCTCGTCACGCCTGTTTGCCAGTCCCAGTGATCCGGACGTCATTGGCGTCATCCTGAACAAGGTTGGGGAGCCCGAGCAGTCGGGCCTTGAGCCTCGTTCCAACAACAACCACCCTGCCCCCGTCACTGTCGACTACCAGACCGAGTGCACGGTATTCAGCGAGGGCCGCTTTCACCTCTTAGCCGAGATTCCATGGCAGGCGGATTTGCTGGCCCCCAGGGTATCCGACATTGCCAGGGAACTCGGGTTACCGGTCCTCAATGAGGGGCAGATGCACGCCAGGCGGGTCCAGAAGGTATCGGTTTGCGCCCGTAGCATTCGGAACATGACGGAAACCCTCAGGCCTGGCACTCTTCTGGTCACGCCCGGAGATCGCGAAGACATCGTGGTGGCCACAGCTGTTGCCGCTCTCAACGGGGTTCCCCTCGCCGGCCTGATGCTGACCGGTGGCCTGATACCCGACCAGCGAGTGATCACCCTGTGCCACAGGGCCCTGGAAACAGGCCTTCCGGTTCTGGGGTCAGACGCCAATACCTATGAAACTGCTCATATGCTGGCCAACCTGTCGGCGGCCATCCCGATTGATGACCCCAACCGGATTGAAAAGGCGATGGAAGCGGTGGCAACCCGTATCGACACCAACTGGTTGCAACAGCATCTCAAGGTTGCCCGGCAGGACAGGCTTTCCCCTCCCGCCTTCCGATACCAGCTGTCCGAGCGGGCCCGGGCCGCGAATAAGCGCATCATATTGCCGGAGGGCAGCGAGCCAAGAACCGTACAGGCCGCCATCATCTGCCATCAACGCAGGTTAGCAAGGTGTGCCTTGATCGGGAATGCGGCAGAGATAAAACGGGTAGCGGATTCCCAGGATCTGGAACTGCCCGGGGATATCGAGATCATTGATCCAGGGGAGGTGCGACAACGCTACGTCGCTCCGATGGTAGAACTTCGCAAGCATAAAGGACTGACATCAGACATGGCGGAAGCCATGCTCGAAGACAACGTCGTTCTCGGTACCATGATGGTGGCTCTGGATGAAGCTGATGGACTGGTATCCGGTGCCATTCACACGACGGCGAATACGGTGCGCCCTGCCCTGCAACTGATCAAGACCCATGAGCATGCAAAGGTAGTCTCTTCCGTGTTCTTCATGTTGTTGCCGCAACAAGTGGTGGTCTACGGGGACTGCGCCATCAATCCAGACCCCAATGCCGAGGAACTGGCCGACATCGCCATCCAGAGTGCGGAGTCTGCGGAAGCCTTTGGTATCGAGCCGCTGGTCGCCATGATCAGTTACAGCACCGGAGAGTCCGGCAGCGGCCAGGATGTCGAGAAAGTCAGGGAGGCGACGAGGATCGCTCGCGAGCGCAGGCCGGATCTGCTGATAGACGGACCACTCCAATACGATGCAGCGGCCATCGAAAGCGTCGCAAGAAGCAAGGCGCCGGACAGCAAAGTCGCAGGCAAGGCAACGGTATTCGTATTCCCGGATCTGAACACCGGCAATACCACTTACAAGGCGGTTCAGCGAAGTGCCAATGTGGTCAGTGTCGGGCCAATGCTTCAGGGCTTGCGCAAGCCGGTGAACGACCTTTCACGTGGGGCTCTGGTGGAGGATATCGTGTTTACGGTTGCGTTAACCGCTGTGCAGGCCAAGCAGGTGGAAAGTGCGGGGCCGGACCAGGAATAAGTCCTGAGCCCGGCCACTCACTCAGCGCTTGAGGCTCTTCTGGCGCTGTTTTTTCGGACGACGGCCCTTCTTCTCGTCGTTGTCCTTCTTGACCTTCTGACGCGGAGTTAGCCGATCCACTTTGCCGGCAAACGGATTTTCACCCGATTTAAACTCGAAGCGGATTGGTGAACCCGTTACCTTCAGAACCTTACGGAAGGTATTCTCAAGATACCGCTTGTATGCGCCCGGCAGGGAATCCACCTGGTTACCGTGAACTACAATCACTGGGGGGTTGGAACCGCCCTGGTGCGCGTAACGCAGCTTGATCCTACGACCGTGCACCATGGGCGGCTGATGCTGGGC
The DNA here is from genome assembly GCF_000166295.1 of Marinobacter adhaerens HP15. Lineage (NCBI taxonomy): Bacteria > Pseudomonadati > Pseudomonadota > Gammaproteobacteria > Pseudomonadales > Marinobacteraceae > Marinobacter > Marinobacter adhaerens. The sequence continues at coordinate 1,573,099 of NC_017506.1, read as the reverse complement.
AATAGCATCCTGCAGAATCGCAGTCAGGCGGTTGGTTGGCCATTTCGCCATGGCGGACTCGTAGCAGGCTTGCACCGACTCATACATCACGCCGACGCCGGAGCCGTGAAGCGCCGAGATATAGTGCTTATCAGCGTAATCCAGAAAGTCCAGGCGACGCTGAACCTGTTCTTTCACCCGGGCACGGTCTTCCGGGTCCATGCCGTCCCACTTGTTGACGGCAATGACTAGCGAGCGGCCGGCATCCAACACAAACCCGATCAGGTGAAGATCCTGATCAACCAGACCTTCCCGGGCATCAATAACCAGGATAACCACATGGGCGTCATCGATCGCCTGCAGCGTTTTTATGATGGAAAACTTCTCCACCACTTCGCTGACATTCTTTCTTCGACGGACACCGGCAGTATCAATCAACGTGTATTGGCTGCCTTGCCGCTCGTAGGGGATATAGACGCTGTCCCTGGTAGTGCCGGGCATGTCATAAACCACCACACGGTCCTCACCGAGCATGCGGTTGACCAGTGTGGACTTGCCCACGTTCGGCCTGCCCACCACACCGATGCGGATGCCGGGGTAGCGATCTGCCCGGTCCTCTTCCTCCCGCTCCTCTTCAGAGGGCAACAGGATTTCAAGCATGGAGCGGATTCCGCGGTTGTGGGAAGCTGCGATCAGGAACGTGGATTCAAAGCCAAGACTGTAGAAATCCGACGCGGCGATGTCCGGATCTTGTCCATCGGTCTTGTTCACGACCAGATGCGCCTGCTTGCCCGAGCGGCGAAGACTGTCTGCAATCAGCTCATCGCCTGCAGTGAGGCCGGCCCTGCCGTCCACCAGGAATAGCACGATGTCGGCTTCTTCTACCGCCTGCATGGACTGCCGGGCCATTTCCAGGTCAAGGCCCTGCTCGTCACCGGTAAGGCCACCGGTGTCTATAACGATGAAACGCTGGCCCTCATAACTACCCTCACCGTATTTGCGGTCTCGGGTAAGCCCCGGAAAGTCCGCAACCAGGGCATCCCTGGAACGGGTCATCTGATTAAATAATGTCGATTTGCCGACGTTAGGGCGTCCGACAAGGGCAATAACTGGGGTCATAATTGGGGATCAATCCTGCGGCTTAACCTGGAATACGGCCATCTTTCCGCTGTTGCCAAAAACCAGCAGGTTACCATTGGCGAGGCGCTGTGCCGGTACGCGGATACCCTCATCGTCGAATTCGCGCTGCCCAACCAGGCTGCCATCTTCACGGTCCAACGCATGGAGGTAGCCTTCAAAATCGCCCACCACAAGGTAGTCTTCATAAACCATCGGCTGGGTCAGTTGGCGCCAGGCAAGACGATCCTGGGTCCAGACCTCGCGACGGTCCGAGCCTCTGAGGGCAATGATCTCGCCATCAGCAGCGGCAAGATAGATCTGACCGCCACCAATCATCGGAGAGTAGAGGCTGGAGGCCTTCCGGCTCCAGATCTCCTGCCCGGTACGAATATCAACAAGGGCCAGCTTGCCCTGGTAACCAACCACCATGACGGCAGTCTCAATGACAAGCGGCTGGCCGGTTACGTCTACCAGTCTCTCGAGCTCAGTGCGTCCCTGGGGCTGACCTACCTCGTATTGCCACATGGGTTGGCCCGATGCTGCCGTCAGCGCGATCAGCTTGCCACTGGCAAAAGACGCAATAACCACATCACCGCCCACCAGGGGAGCCGCGGCAGCGCGCATGGACAGCACCGGAACGGAGCCATCATACTGCCAGAGCTTCTCGCCATCGGTGGCACTGAAGCCTAGTACCTTGCCGTCTGTCGTCTGGGCTACAACCAGAGAACCGTTGGATTGTGGCGATGACAGCACTTCCGTCGGCAAAGACGTACGCCACACCTCAGAGCCATCCTCCCGGGAAAGGGCCACCAGGTCGGCATTCTCGGTGGTCAGGTACAGATTCTGACCATCACCACCAAGCCCCGAGAAGATGCGATCTTCAAATTCGGATTCCCAGGCAACCTCTCCGGTCTCCGTCGCTACCGCATAAAGCTCACCGTCTGCGGAGGCCGCGTAGATCAGATCCCCGGTAACCAGTGGCGCAAGGTAGAGAAAATCACCATCATGGCCATCGCCAACAGACATGCTCCAGACGCGTTCGAATTCGACGGACGCCTCAATCTCGGGAACCGGTACAGGTTGCTCGAACGTATCCGTGCTGCTGCAGCCGGAAAGCGCAGCCAGAAGCGCCAGCCCCAGGAAAAATCCGCGTCTTGGGATCCTGTCGCGGAGAACCGGCATCAGGCATCCTCCCCGACGCCAAGGTCTGCCAGTTTCAGTTCCAGAATACCGCTACGGCCCTGCTGACTCTGCTCACGGGCAGCCAGGTAGGCCTCACGCGCACCCTCGCGATCGCCCTGGGCAAGCAGGATATCGCCACGAAGCTCGGAATACATGGCATCAAACGCATCGGCATTACCGGCTCCGTCGATGGTGGCCAGAGCATCCTCGTACTGGCCTGCGGTAAACTGGGCGCGCGCCAGACGATTGCGCACGACAAGTGCCAGTGCCTCGTGTTCACCGGTGTTTTCAAGGGCCCACTTCAGGGAATCAATGGCGGCCTCGGCGTTGCCATCCTGCATCAGCTGCTGACGGGCCAGGATCAGGTTGCCGTAAACCGCATAGGCACTGTCCGTGTAGTCTTCCCGGAGGGTCTGCGCCACAAAAGCGACGGTCTCGCCACTGGTTTCATCGGCCTGATCGCTGAAGGCATTCAGCAGGTTGGCAAACTGATTGGCCGCTTCGGTGCGCTGCTGGGCCTGATGGTTCTGCCAGGCCTGCCAGCCAAACACAATGGCCAGGGCCGCACCAATACCGATGAGCAGTGAGCTGCCGTTCTTTTTCCACCAGTCCTTGATCGCCTGGATCTGTTCTTCTTCGGTGCGCAACTCTGCCATGAGGACTCCTGTAGTCGAATTTTTGCTTTTGTATCAGTAAATTTGTTCAGGCTCAGCCGGCCAGCGCCGCTGCCAGTGTGTCCGCAAGCTTGTCCTGGGCGATCTCCGCCTGCGGCTCGTCGGCTCGCAAGGGTTTAAGCCCGGCGGTGCCGTTGGCCACTTCGTTCTCGCCCAGAATCACCGCGTACCTGGCACCACTGCGGTCTGCCTTTTTCATCTGGCTTTTGAAACTGCCACCGCCACAATGGGAAACAATCACGCGCTCTGGCAGGGCTGCCCGGAGCTGTTCAGCCAGAACGAGCGCAGGCGCCAATGCGCCCTCGCCCATCGCCGTTACGTAGACATCGGCATTGCTGTTTACGTGCTCAGGAACCAGTTCCAGCGTTTCCAGCAGCAGGATAAGGCGCTCAAGGCCCATTGCAAAGCCCACTGCGAAGGTCGGCTTGCCACCCAGCTGCTCCACCAGGCCATCGTATCGACCACCTGCACACACCGTACCCTGGGCGCCGAGGCTGTCTGTAATCCACTCGAACACCGTCTTGCCGTAGTAATCGAGGCCCCGCACCAGCGCTGGATTCACTGAATAATTCACCCCTGCGGCCTCAAGAAGCGCCTTCAGACGCTCGAAGTGCTCGCGGGATTCTTCGTCGAGATAGTCGTCAAGGCTGGGCGCGTTTTCCAGGATTTTCCGCGTCGAAGGATCCTTGCTGTCCAGAATGCGCAGGGGGTTCGATTCGAGGCGACGCTGGCTATCGGCATCCAGGTCTGCCTTGAACTGACCTAGGTAATCCACGAGGGCGGACCGGTAAACCCGACGGGACTCCGACGTTCCGATGGAATTGATCTCAAGCCGGGTATGCTCGGCAAGCCCAAGCTCTTTCCAGAGCCTTGCCGTCAAGATGAGCAGTTCGGCATCAATGTCCGGACCGTTCATGCCAAAACACTCCACGCCAATCTGATGAAACTGGCGATAGCGGCCTTTTTGCGGACGTTCGTGCCGGAACATCGGGCCGGTGTACCAGAGACGGCGGGTCTGATTGAACAGAAGACCGTGCTCTTCGGCGGCCCGAACACAACCGGCGGTGCCCTCCGGGCGGAGGGTCAGACTGTCACCGTTGCGGTCTTCAAAGGTGTACATTTCCTTTTCGACGATGTCGGTCACTTCACCAATCGAACGCTTGAACAGATCGGTCTGTTCCACAATCGGCATGCGGATTTCCTGGTAGCCATACTGGGCCAGTACCCTGCGAACCGTGGATTCCACAAACTGCCAAACCGGCGTCTGCTCCGGCAGGATATCGTTCATCCCGCGAATTGCCTGAATCTTTGCCAATGTTAACCCTTAACTTTTTCTGGATGGTTATGCCGGGAACTGGAAACAATCAGTTGTCTGACCGGGCAATAATCGAATCTTCCTGTTCCTTGCGCCGTGCCACTTCCTCGCGAATCAGGCGCTCCAGATCATCCGTCAATGTCGCGTTGTCCAGCTTCTGGTTCGGCTTTCCCGCCATGTAGAAGAGGTTCTTGGGGCTTCCGCCGGTAAGTCCGAGATCCGCCACTTTCGCCTCACCCGGACCGTTTACGATGCACCCGATGATGGCCACATCCAGAGAATCGTTTACATCCTCCAGACGAGCTTCCAGATCATTCATGGTCTGGATGACATCGAAATTCTGCCGGGAACAGCTGGGACAGGCGATGAAGTTTATACCGCGACTGCGCAGGCGCAGGCTCTTCAGGATATCGAAGCCCACCTTGATTTCCTGCACGGGGTCCGCTGCAAGCGATACCCGGATGGTGTCACCGATGCCGTCCATCAACAGCATGCCAAGGCCAATGGAGGACTTCACGGTTCCAGATCTCAAACCACCGGCCTCGGTGATGCCAAGGTGCAGGGGCTGCTCAATCTGCTGGGCAATCTTACGGTAGGCATCGACCGTCATAAACACTTCCGACGCTTTCAGGCTCACCTTGAAATCCTGGAAGTCATGACGATCCAGGATATCGATGTGGCGCATGGCGGACTCCACCAGCGCGTCTGCCGTCGGCTCGCCATATTTGCGCTGGAGAGACTTCTCCAGCGAACCTGCGTTCACACCAATGCGAATGGGGATATTGCCGTCCCGGGCCGCACTGATTACGGCACTGACGCGGTCATCACGGCCGATATTGCCCGGATTGATCCGGAGACAGTCAACACCCAGTTCTGCTACCCGAAGAGCGATTTTGTAATCGAAGTGGATGTCGGCAACCAACGGCAGGGAAACCTGCTCCCGAATCTTCCCGAACGCCTCAGCGGCGTCCATGGACGGAACGGAAACACGCACTATGTCCGCACCTGCCTCCTGCAATGCCTTGATCTGGCCAACGGTGGCCTCGACGTCACAGGTTTCGGTGTTGGTCATGCTCTGCACCGCAATCGGCGCGTCACCACCCACAGGAACATTGCCCACCATGATCTGGCGGGATTTGCGTCTGATAATCGGGGAATCCTGTTTCATGTCTTACTGACCGATATGGAAAATTTGATCAAATTTCAGATTGTCAGGGTGAATTCTGACCGGTTGTTAACAACCCGGTAGCCACCGATATCCACTGGCTCGCCCTGGAAACGGATGGATTCAACCGCATCGACTGCGCCAATCACAACCCTCAAGGGCGTCGGCCCCTCGATATCAATCAGATCCCCGTTACGCTGGAGCGAATTCACCAGGCGGTTACCGGCTGCGTCACTGATCTGCACCCAACAATCGTCACTGAAGCGAATCTGGAGTCGACCGTTGTCCGAAGCATCCGACAGCCCATTCGGGTCTTCCAGAACCGGCTCGGGGGTCTGGACGACCGCAGGAATCTGATCGGTAACAGGCTCGGTTGCATCAGCCGCGCCATCGTCCGTAGCCAGTGTGTTTTCAGGCACCTGATTTTCACCAACGTCAGTTTCAGGCGCTTGAGCCTCAGTTTCTGTTTCAGACTGCTGCACGGTAGGCGCCTCCGCCTCCATAACTGCCGATTCCGACTCTTCAGCACTGGCAACAAGCACAGGTTCGGAGCGCTCTGGCTCGGCCAACGCAGCCGATTCCTCGGCTTCAGCAGGAGCAGGCTCCTCCGGCACTGATTCCGGTTCTGTCGTCGGCTCGGAAGGCGCCGGGCCCTGTGCAGGAGCCAGAAAGGTGAAAGCAAGGTATCCGGCAATGCCCAGCACCACCAGGAAAAACAGAGCCTTGGCAAGCTGACGTTTACGACGTCTGCGACGTTCGATGTCTACCAGCGGATTGGCTTCCTGCTCCTGTTCCCGCTGTTGCCGAATGGGTTCCAGTTCCTGGTCGAGGTCGGCAATCACTGCATCTGCGTCCAGCCCAACCTGTTTTGCATAAGCCCTGACATACCCTTTCAGAAAGAGTTCACTGTCAATCTGGCTGTAATCTCCCGACTCGATCGCCTGGATTACCGAAGGACGCAAATGCTGCGCTGCTGCGACATCACCGGTACTCAGACCGGTTTTCTCCCGTGCCTTTTGAAGCTGCCGCCCTACGGGCTCCTTCGTAGCTGGCTGTGAGTTTTCTTCAGTTGCCATTAGAAATCAGCACCTTATATTGTTGGTATTCGACTGACTCCGGAAATTTGTTTCTGAGTTGAAGCGCAAGGCTCGCCTCCTGGTTTTCATCACTGTAGAAGCGGGCAATGCGGATTCCGGTAAGAAGGCTCTCCGGTGAGTGGACCAGACGCTGATTTCGCTGCATCAATGAAATCAGTCGCGAGTAATAGCGTGCCGCGTCGTCGTAGTCGCCAGTCTCTACGGACACCCGGGAGAGCGCCAGCAGGGAACGTGCATCGCCTCGTGTCAACTCCACTGCGCGGCGATAGGATGTGGCCGCAGCTTCCAGTTCTCCGAGGCGCTCCTGGGTCATGCCCAGGTTAAAGAAAACCGAGCCGCGATCCTGATAACCGGTATCCCGGGACGCAGCACGGAATTGATCCCGCGCGTCTTCCATCCGGTTCTGGCCGAACAGGAAAGCTCCGTAATAAACCCGCGCCCGTGTGTACCCTGGATCCTCGGAAATAGCCTGTTTGAAATTACGCTCAGCCAGTTCTGGCTCACCCTCGGCGTTATAGACAAGCCCCATCGCAGCCCTGGCGCCGGGGTCATCTGAATCCAGTTTCAATGCCCTGTCGAGGTGATGGCGTGCACGTTCAAGATTGCCCTGCCCAATATAGGCCGTGGCAAGTTTCACATAGTTATCGAGCGCTTCCTGCTGATCTGCTTCCCGTGAAAACCGACTGTCGGTAGTGGTAACGCAACCTGTAACCAGCAGGGTCAGCAACAGGGTGGCCAACACGAATGAACGTCGGTTTGCTGGTGGTGATATCACGGGTGTCCCCTTCCTCGATTGGGCTGCAAGACGTATCTGGTTCAGGGATTCACCTGCTGAACCTGAATATACCGCTGACTCCGCCGGGTTCTGTCCTCGACCCGCCCGACCAGTTGCCCACAGGCGGCGTCAATGTCATCGCCCCGCGTGGTTCTGATGGTAGTGATGTAGCCAGCCTCGTTAAGAACGTTCTGGAACCGCCGCGTGGCATTCATACTCGGTCTCCGGAAATCGCTCTCCGGAAACGGATTGAAGGGAATCAGGTTGATCTTGCACGGAAGATCCCGCAACAGCACCGCCAGTTCCCGGGCGTGCTCGGGCTGATCGTTCATCCCCTCGATAACGGTGTACTCGATTGTAGCCTTACGCTTGTCTGGCAAACGGGCGAAATACCGCTTGGTGGCCGCAAGCAGCTCTGAGATCGGGTACTTTTTATTCAACGGAACCAGTTTGTTACGCAGTTCATCATTCGGGGCATGCAGGGAAATGGCCAGTGAAACATCGGTAACTTCCGACAGGCGATCCAGCGCGGGCACCACGCCAGAGGTACTGAGGGTCACCCGGCGCTTGGAGATCCCGTACGCCAGATCCTCCATCATGAGGTTCATGGCGTCCACGACATTGTCAAAATTGAGCAGGGGCTCGCCCATGCCCATCATGACCACGTTGGTAATCGGCCGATCGGGGCCCGGCTCAAACGGCATGAAGGCCTTGCGCGCAACCCACACCTGGCCAATGACTTCCGCCGCAGTCAGATTACGGTTAAAGCCCCGCTTGCCGGTGGAGCAGAAGGTGCAGTCCAGGCTGCAACCAATCTGTGAGGAAACGCAGAGTGTGCCGCGTTCGCCATCGGGAATCAGTACCGTCTCCACGCTGTTGCCGTTATCCATGCGCATCACCCACTTGCGGGTGCCGTCTTTGGAGGTTTCGTCGTACACCACCTCAGGACCACGGATCTCGGCAACCTGCTTCAGCTTTTCCCGAAGCGCCTTGCTCATATTGGTCATTTGATCGAAGTCATCGGCGCCACGCTGATGGATCCACTGCAAAACCTGAGTGGCACGAAAACGCTTCTCTCCCAGGGACTCGAAGAAGGCCTCGAGCTTTGCTTTTGGCATTCCCAGGAGATTGGTTTTTTCAGCGGCCGCTGTCATTTCATAACCTCGATCAGATAATCAATTCGGAGGCGACCGGATGATCGCCCCCGATCAACGCAATCAGCCCCTCGGGCAGATCTCGTTGTCATTGAAGAAGTAAGCGATTTCGCGCTCGGCAGAAGCCGCGGAATCAGAGCCGTGAACGGCGTTTGCGTCGATGGACGATGCGAAATCAGCGCGGATAGTGCCCGCCTCGGCTTCTTTCGGGTTGGTCGCGCCCATCAGGTCACGGTTTTTAAGGATCGCGCCTTCACCTTCCAGAACCTGAACAACCACCGGACCGGAGGTCATGAATGCAACCAGGTCGTTAAAGAACGGACGCTCTTTGTGCTCTGCGTAAAAGCCTTCTGCCTGCTCCTGGGTGAGGTGCATCATCTTGGCAGCAACGATGTTCAGCCCAGCTTTCTCGAAGCGGCTGTAAATTTCGCCGATCACGTTCTTTGCTACCGCGTCGGGCTTGATAATCGAGAGCGTGCGCTCAGTTGCCATGGTATTTCTCCAGTTTGTGGATGGTTAAAATTCTGGCCTGCGATTATACGCAGTCCGGGGCAAACTTCCTACCGCACTGCGCGGAGGCGACTAACAACATCAACTATTTGCGCGCTGGCAAACGCCACTTCCTCGTTCGTGGTGTAGCGGCCGATGGAAAAGCGCAGCGCACGATGGGCCTGCTGTTCACTCAACCCGATGCCACGAAGCACATATGAGGGCTCTACCGTGGCTGAAGCGCAGGCCGAACCGGAGGATACCGCCAGATCCCGAAGGCCGAGCATGAGGGACTCCGCATCGACGCCTTCAAAGGAAAGATTCATTATGCCCGGGACGCGCCGGGATTCACTGCCGTTGAGAGTGACACCCTCGAGAGGCCGGAGCCCCGAAAGAAACGCCTCCCGCAGGGCTTCCAGCTTCTCCACTTCCTGTTCAAGCGCGGACTGGGCGATCTCGAACGCCTTTCCCATTCCGACAATCTGATGGGTGGGGAGCGTTCCGGAGCGCATTCCTCGCTCATGGCCACCACCATGAATCTGCGCCTCAATACGAACATCCGGCGACCGCCTGACGTACAGGGCGCCGACGCCCTTCGGGCCATAAACCTTGTGGCCGGAAAGCGCCAGCAGATCCACCGGCATGGAGCCGACGTCAATTGCCATCTTGCCGGCGGCCTGGGCGGCGTCCACGTGAAAAAGAATGCCTCTTTGGCGCAATTCGGCACCAATGGCGGCAATATCATTGATCGTTCCAAGCTCGTTGTTCACCAACATCAGACTGACGAGCACGGTATTTTCCTTGAGCGCGTCCAACACCTGATCAAAACCGATGGTTCCGTCGGCTGCCGGCTCCAGCCAGGTGACTTCAGTACCCTGATGCTCCAGCCACTTGCAGGTATCAACAACCGCTTTGTGCTCGATCCTGGAGGTAACGATATGAGCGCCCTGCCGGCCGGCAACCGCCCCTTTGATGGCGAGGTTGTCTGATTCCGTTGCCCCCGAGGTCCAGACAATCTCCCGCGGATCAGCGTGGACAAGACTGGCGACCTTCTTGCGTGCAGCTTCCACTGCGGCTTCTGCCTGCCAACCATAGGCGTGGGTGCGGGATGCCGGATTACCGAATACACCATCCAGCGTGAGGTATTTCATCATTTCATCAGCAACGGCTGGATCAACGGGCGTGGTGGCCGCGTAGTCCATATAAACGGGCTTTTTCATGGATTCCGGAAACTTGTTGGTGTCAGGCCGGCGCCTGATCAGACAGGCGTTCGGTATTGATGGTTTCAGAGCCACTGTCGGACTGGCGGCGATTTTGCCGATCCGCAACCTGGCGAATTTCATGCTTCCTCATCAGGTCTCCGAGACTGATCTCGCTGAGAAACTGATGAATCTGATCACTGAGATCAGACCAGAGGTGATGGGTCAGACATTTCTCGCCGTTCTGGCAATCGCCTTTGTTGCCGCACCGGGTGGTATCCAGCGATTCACTGACGGCATCAACAACTTCGGCAATGTAGAGATCAGCCGCAGGACGACTGAGCCTGTATCCACCACCGGGACCGCGAATACTGACAACCAGCTTCTGGCGGCGGAGACGGGAGAAAAGCTGCTCCAGGTAGGACAGTGAGATTTCCTGACGCGCCGATATATCGGCCAGACTCACCGGCCCCTGGTCTCCATGCAGAGCCAGATCCAGCATTGCCGTAACGGCATAGCGGCCTTTGGTGGTCAACTTCATAGCGTCAGCCCCATGGCGGGATTGAATCTCAAAAATGCAGAACAGAGTATGAATTGACCAACCAATTCAGTCAAGTATTCAGCGCCGCACCTCTTCGTCGTCTCGCACGCAATCGAAATCTTCCTCGTGGAGCGGTGGCAGTTCACCATTCTGGTATTCACTGTTCACCTTGCGCAACGCCTTGCACATATTCTCTATGCGGTCATCCACGGCATGCATGTGATCAAGCAAAGAGCGCATGGCCCGTGCTACGGGGTCCGGCATTTCTTCCGTAACGCCGTATGCATCGAAGCCCATTCGCTCTTCCATCTCCTTGCGGCGGGCATCGTCTTCGCCCTGGCGTTTGACAATAACGCGGCCAGGAATACCTACAACGGTTGCACCCTCTGGCACAGCCTTGGTAACGACCGAGTTTGAACCAATCTTGGCACCCGCGCCTACTTCAAAAGGTCCCAGAATCTTGGCGCCGGCACCAACCACCACACTGTTGCCAATCGTGGGATGCCGCTTACCCTTGTTCCAGCTGGTTCCGCCCAGCGTAACCCCCTGATAGAGGGTTACGTCGTCGCCAATCACCGTAGTCTCACCAATAACAACACCCATGCCGTGGTCGATGAAAAAGCGGCGACCAATGGTTGCACCCGGATGAATCTCAATGCCGGTAAGCCAACGGGCGATCGTCGAAATGGTCCTCGCAAGCCATTTCAACCCCAAACTCCACAACCAATGGGAAAACCGATGGAAAAGCAGTGCGTGCAAACCGGGATAGTTGGTGAGCACTTCAAAGGTATTCCTGGCGGCGGGGTCCCGATGGAACACGCTGTTAATGTCTTCCCGCAAACGCTCAAACATGGCCATTGTCCTGTTCCGTCGCCGCAGTATCGGCCTCGGTTGATTTGCTGTTGTTCCGTGTGCCCGCCGCTTTCTGCACAGCAGTGAGGATGCCCCGGAGGATATTGATCTCCATCTGATCAAGTCTGGCTCGCTGGAACAGACGCCGCAAGCGCGTCATAAGCTGCCTGGGGTTCTCCCGCCGATGGAAATCAACATCGATAAGCACCTGCTCAAGATGACCGAAGAAGCCCTCAACATCGTGGACTTTCGCCGGCGGCACATCCCATCCTTCGTCCCCGGGCCGGGTCATCGACTTTAAGTATGGGCTTCCCTCACCGCCTTCAAGGCTTCGGAGGTAATACATCCGCAATTCATAGCACATGACCTGCACCGCCATGGCCAGGTTGAGAGAGCTGTAATCGGGATTGGAGGGAATATGAATATGATAATGACAACGCTGCAGCTCATCGTTGCTGAGACCATGGTTCTCCCTGCCGAACACCATGGCCACCGGGCCACTGCCGGCGTGCTCTGCGGCCGCGGCCGCAGCCTCGGGCGGGGCGCACACCGGCCAGGGGACTTTTCTGCCCCGGGCACTGGTACCCATTACCAGAACGCAGTCGGCAAGCGCCTCATCGAGCGAAGACACCACGTGGGCGCTATCAAGCACATCTGAAGCCCCCGCCGCACGGGCGTATGAAGCCTCGTCCGGAAACGAAGACGGGTTGACCAGCCACAGGTTGCCGAGCCCCATATTTTTCATGGCACGGGCGACTGCGCCGATATTGCCTGAATGGGATGTCTCAACCAGAACGATCCGGATCTGATCCTGGAATGTTTCCGTCCCTTCCTGTGGAAGTGCGCTTTTATGCATTGTTAGCAGGCCCAAGGTTATTGATCAGGGCGGCAATGATAGCAGAAAGCAAAGGCACCCTGCCCCTCCGGAGTACCCGTAACCTCTGGTTATCCGTGCTATTGCTGAGTCAAAAAACATACAAGCGGGGTGATCTTTTGCTATGATACCCGGCCTTCACACACCCGGATAATGAACACTCAGATGCAACCAGCTATTAAAATGGCCCTGCGCGTCGCGCGTCAGGGGTCTGATTATCTGAAAGCCCATTTCGAGCGCCAGGAACCTACCGGCAAGGACGACTCAGAACGCCGTCGTCAGCTGGAACGGGTTGAGCAATCTATTTATGACAATTTTGCCGAACAGCTCGAAAAAGCCTACAAGGACCACAGCATCGCGGCCCTGAACGAAGCGGATGCCGGAACCAGCGAAAAGAGCTGGCACATTTTCCCTGTCCTGGGCCGTGAAAATTTCCTTCGGGGCATTCCGGAGTTCGCTCTGGCCCTGTCCCAGAAAAGAATAACCGAACTGAAAACCTGCTGCTGGTTAACCCCGTTACCGGAGAGGAATACTCGGCCAGCCGAGGCCATGGTGCGGCGCTCAACAGCCGCCGCGTGCGCGCTTCGGAAATCAAGCTGCCGGAGAAAGCCGCCATCGCTACCAACCTGCTGGACCAGGCTCGAAAGAGCGAGGATCCGATGCTCTGGGGCGAAATGGCCGCTGTACTGGCCAGGGATTCCGGTATGTTCCGCACCTCCGGCTGCGTGGTGCTGGATATCGCCCGTGTGTCCGCCGGATTGATGGACGCAGCCATCATCTTTCGTCCAGAAGCGGCAGAACTGGATCTTGGCGTCACACTAGCCATGGAATCCGGTGCCCTGACCGGTGATTTCTCGGGCAATCCGTCCACCGGGAACGCCCGCCAGCTGGTGGTTGCAAACCCGAAGCTGTTCCGCGAAGTGCTCAAGGTCCTGCATCCGTTCCGGGGCCGTCTGCCTCGCTGAACTCCCGGGCTCTTTGAGACACAAAAAAAACCGCCACATTATGTGGCGGTTTTTTTTGTGCCCGGAAATCGGGGAACAACTACGATTACATCCGGTTCAGCCACTCCGGCGGCTGCTCTTCTTCTTCGGCATTTTCCGCGCCTTCCTTTGCCGGCACGATCAGGTCATCTCGAGAAACGCCCATCACCATCAGCAGATTCGCAGACACGTATATGGAAGAGTAGGTACCGACGACCACACCAATAATCAAAGCCAGGGCGAAGTTGTTGATTGCCTCACCACCCAGAAAGTAGAGAGCAAGCAAGACCACGAGCGTCGTACCCGAGGTGTTGATTGTCCGCGCAATGGTCTGGTGAATGGATTCGTTGATGATATCCCAGGGCTCACCCACACGCATTTTGCGGAAGTTCTCCCGGATGCGGTCAGCCACAACGATGGTATCGTTCAAAGAATAACCAATGACCGCAAGCAACGCAGCCAGAACGGTAAGATCGAAGGTCCACTGGAATAACGCAAATACACCCAGAACGATAATGACGTCGTGAGCCAGAGGCACCACCGAGGCAATACCGAATTTGAACTGGAAGCGCATACCCACGTAAATCAGCACCACGGCAAGGGCGATTAGCAAGCCAAGGCCACTGTCTTCCTTGAGCTCTTCACCAACCTGGGACCCTACGAACTCGGAACTGACCAGTTCAAGATCTGCACCACCCTCTTTCAAGGTTCGGGTAACCTCCGGTGCCAGCTGATCGTTGTCGGCCTCGGCCATCCGCACCAACACCGTCGTGTCAGCCCCGAAGTTCTGAACAGAAAACTGCTCGTACCCGGCCTCTGTCAGCCTGGAGCGGATTTCATCAAGTTGCGGAGCCTCTGCGTATTCAAATTCAACGGAGGTGCCGCCGGTGAAGTCCATCCCGAAATTCAGGCCGCGTGTTGCGAGCAGCGCAATGGACACCACGATCAGTGAAATGGAGATTATGGAAGCAATCTTCCGTAACCCCATGAAATCAAACGGTTGCTTTTGATCTTCAGACATTAGCGAGCTTTCCTCCGATCGACAGCTTCTCGACCCTGCGGCCGCCGTAAACAATGTTAACGATGCTTCGGCTGACCATCAGGCCAGAGAACATCGACGTCAGAATCCCGATGCAGAGTGTCACCGCAAACCCTTTCACGGGGCCGGAACCCATCGCGAAAAGAATCACGGCAACCAGCAATGTGGTGATGTTTGCATCAAAGATGGAAACAAAGGCCCGGGAATAACCGGAGTTGATGGCCGTCTGGGGCGGCACGCCCGATTTCAGCTCTTCCTTTATCCTCTCAAAGATAAGCACGTTGGCATCCACCGCCATACCGACGGTCAGAACGATACCGGCGATGCCTGGCAGGGTCAGTGTCGCCGAGAGGATCGACATACACGCAACGAGCAGCATCAGATTCAGTGTCAGCGCAATATTCGCTACCACGCCAAATCCACGGTAGTAGACAAGCATGTAAAGCAGCACCAGCCCGAAGCCAAGCGCAACGGACATCATGCCGGCGTCTATATTTTTCTGGCCGAGGCTCGGACCAATGGTCCTCTCCTGAACGAAGTACATCGGGGCGGCAAGTGCACCGGCGCGCAAGAGCAGCGCCAGTTCTGCGGCTTCCGGAATAGAATCAAGCCCGGTGATCCGGAAACTGCTGCCCAGAGCGGATTGCACTGTGGCAAGGCTGATAATGCCTTTCTCCACAACGCGGTTCTCCACCTCCTGAGGCTCGCCGTCTACCATTCTGGTTTCGGTTTCCGTGCGGTACTCGATGAACAGCACGGCCATCCTGCGGCCAATGGCATTGCGGGTGGCCCGGTTCATCAGGTCGCCACCGACGGAATCCATGGTGATATTAACCTGGGGTTGGCCGTTTTCGTCGAACGCCTGCTGGGCATTGGCCACGTTGTTACCGGTAGCGATCACCTCCTGCTCGAGGCGCGCGGTGCGCTGTGGCTGATCCCGGAAACCAAACTCCTCGGTCTCGCTGCTGGGGGCGTCCTGGCGGGCCTCCATGCGGAACTCAAGGTTCGCGGTTGCACCAAGTACGCGCTTGGCCTGTGCGGTGTCCTGTACGCCAGGCAACTCAACAATAATCCGGTCGGCACCCTGCTGTTGAACGAGGGGCTCAGCAACACCGAGCTCATTCACCCGGTTACGGATCGTTGTGAGGTTCTGCTCCAGAGCATAGTCCTGAATCGCAGTGACCTCAGCCTCGGAGAGCGTCAGGACAAGGAGGAATTCATCACCCTCGGTCTGCTCATCGAGAAGGAATTCGTTGTACTGGTCACGCACCATGTTGAACGCTTCGGTGCGGGAGGCTTCATCACGAAAGCTGAGAACGATCTCGCGGTTATCCTGAACATCTCCGCCACGATAGCGGATCCGCTCTTCCCGCAGCTCTCGCTTGATCTGGCCAGACATGGCATCCAGACGCTGGCTGACTGCGGTTTCCATGTCGACTTCCAACAGGAAGTGGACGCCGCCACGAAGGTCCAGACCCAGCTTCATCGGGCCGGCACCCAGGCTCTTTAGCCAACCGGGTGTGGAGGCAGCCATGTTCAGTGCAACCAGGTATTCGTTTCCAAGAGCAGCCTGCACCAGGGGGCGGGCCTGCAATTGGTCTTCAGAGTTGGTGAGACGGATCAGAGCATCCCGATCCTGAAGAGTACTGCTTTTCACCTCGATGCCCCGGCTTTCCAGCACACCAACGGCCCTGTCGAGCACACCGGCATTCACTTCGGTGCTACTGCGGGCGCCGGTAATCTGGATGGCGTAGTCGTCGGGGAAGAGGTTGGGCAAAGCGTAGATAAACCCGATCACGAGCGCGACCAGGATAACCAGGTTTTTCCAAAGCGGATACTTGTTCAGCATGGGATCCCTTGTAGCCGGCCTAGCGGCCAGACTTGGTGTTTCAGCCAGGAAGATTCAAACCGGCCACCAGGGATGGCCGGCTAAATGGCCCCCGCTCAGATGTCCTTGAGCGTGCCCTTCGGCAGCGCCGCAGCAACGGCTACTTTCTGGACCTTGATCTCTACGTTGTCAGCAACTTCCACAACGATGAAATCGTCAGTCACCTTGGTAATTTTGCCGGCAACACCACCAGAGGTCACAACTTCATCACCTTTATTCAGGCCGGACATCAGAGCCTTGTGCTCTTTCGCACGCTTGGACTGTGGGCGCCAGATCAGGAAGTAGAAAATCAGGATGAAGCCGGCGAAAAAGATCACCTGGCCCATAACACCCATTCCCTGAGCAGCCGGGTCCTGCGCCATGGCAAGAGCAGGCATCAGAGCCAAAAGGCCGGCAACGAGCATTTTAAAAGCTTTCATTGAATATCTCCGTTGGTTTAGCGAATAAATCAAACATTGCCCAGGGGCGGAACGGTCTCTCCGCGCAGAGCGTAGAAGTCGGTTACAAAGTCCGACAATGTACCTGCTTCAATGGCCCCACGCAATCCAGCCATCAGGTTCTGGTAGAACCGGAGGTTGTGGATGGTATTCAGTTGTGAGCCAAGCATTTCTCCACATTTATCCAGATGATGGAGATAACTTCTCGAAAAATTCTTACAGGTATAACAGTCGCAGCGCTCGTCCAGCGGCGCGGTGTCATGACGGTGCCGGGCATTGCGGATTTTTACGATCCCGGTTGACGTAAATAGATAGCCATTCCTGGCATTGCGGGTAGGCATTACACAGTCGAACATGTCGACACCGCGACGCACCGCCTCGACGATATCTTCCGGCCGGCCCACGCCCATCAGGTACCGCGGCTTGTCTTCCGGCATTTTCGGCGGCAAGTGGTCGAGAATCCGGATCATGTCTTCCTTGGGCTCGCCAACCGACAGACCGCCAATGGCGTAGCCATCGAAGCCGATCTCTGTGAGCCCTTTCAGAGAGCGGTCCCTCAGGCCTTCGTACATGCCGCCCTGAACGATGCCGAACAACGCCGCAGGGTTACCCTCGTGGGCATCTTTGCTTCGTTGCGCCCATCGCAGCGACAGCTCCATGGAATCTTTTGCCTGACGCTCGGTGGCCGGATAAGGCGTACACTCGTCAAATATCATAACGATGTCCGACCCGAGATCCCGCTGCACCTGGATCGCAATCTCCGGTGACAGCTCCACCGGCGAACCATCTACCGGAGAACGGAAGGTAACGCCGTCCTCGGTGATCTTGCGCATCTCACCCAGACTGAACACCTGGAAACCGCCGGAGTCGGTCAGGATAGGCCCATGCCATTGTGTGAAATCGTGAAGGTCGCCATGGGCCTTGACCACCTCAGTACCGGGCCGAAGCATCAGGTGAAAGGTGTTCCCCAAAATGATTTCAGCACCGATTTCGTGGATATCGCGGGGCAGCATACCCTTGACCGTGCCGTAAGTGCCGACAGGCATGAACGCGGGGGTCTCAACGGTTCCGCGGGGAAACGTCAGCCGGCCACGGCGGGCGCGCCCATCCTCGCCCAGTTTTTCGAACGACATGAAACAGGTTTGTGTCACAAAGCCTCCCCGGCATTATCGTTACCGGCTTCATTGGATTCCACGGTCGCCCCGAGCAACATGCCCCGGCTGGGTTCCTGACCGTTGATAAACATGGCGTCACCGTAACTGAAAAAGCGGTAGCGTTCCTTTACCGCTTCCCGGTAGGCCGACATGACGTTGTCATAGCCGGCAAACGCGCTGACCAACATGATCAGGGTGGATTCCGGCAAATGGAAGTTGGTGATCAGGGCGTCCACGGTCTGAAACCGGTAACCCGGGTAAATGAAGATGTCGGTCTCGCCCGTGAACGCCCTCAGGCGACCACCACGGCTGGCCGACTCAAGGGAACGAACCGACGTGGTACCGACGGCAACCACACGCCCTCCCCTTGCACGGGTTCGTTCGATGGCGTCGACGGCATCCTGGGGAACGTTCACCACCTCACTGTGCATGGTGTGATCCTCGATTTTATCGACCCGTACCGGCTGGAATGTGCCGGCACCGACGTGCAGGGTCACAAAGGCACTTTCAATGCCGCAGGCGGCCAGTTTCTCCAGCAAGCTCTCATCGAAATGCAGACCCGCCGTGGGGGCTGCTACGGCACCTGCTTCCCGAGCGTAAACGGTCTGGTAGCGTTCCCGATCGGTGGATTCGTCCGGACGGTCCACATAGGGCGGCAGTGGCATGTGGCCAATCCGCTCGAGCACCTCAAGCACTGGCTCCTCAGACTCACAGACGAGATGAAACAGCGCTTCGTCCCGCCCCGCCATTCTCAAAGAAGTGCCATCCTCAAGGATCACCTTCTGCCCCTGTTTCAATGCTTTTGAGGCTCGAACATGGGCGATGATGTCAGGTTCTCCGGTTACCCGCTCAACCAGAACTTCTACCTGCCCACCGGTCTCCTTCTTGCCAAAAAGGCGCGCAGGAATCACCCGGGTGTTGTTAAACACCAGCAAGTCGCCGGGTTGAAGCAGGTCAGGGAGTTCACTGAATATTCGGTGGTCAAGCTTGCCAGAGAGGCCGTCGAGACAAAGCAGCCTGGACGCGCTGCGATCCTTGAGTGGATAGCGGGCGATCAATTCGTCCGGCAGGTCAAAATGAAAATCGGAGACATTCATGGAATGGACTGTTAACGACGCCGAAGAAAAGAAGATGGTAGCGGCGGGCGGACTCGAACCGCCACGGGTTTTACCCCAACGGATTTTGAATCCGTCGTGTCTACCAATTTCACCACGCCGCCATCGGAGAGTGTTGGGGATTATACTGAGCTAAATCGCGAAAGCAATAAGCCAGCGGACACAACTGCCCGCCGGCTCAGAGTTTTACAATCGATCGAACAGTGACAGCTGCGAAACCTGGGCAAACGACTGCTGGGCCGCCTGCAACACGAAGCTCTGGAAACTCAGTGTGCTGATGGCCTCTGCGTAGTCCACATCCTGCAGCTGGGACCGTATTTCATTGCTGTAGACCGACGAATCCTCCAGGAATGACTTGGTCGATTCCACCGCGTTCATCCGGCCTCCCAACTCCGTCTGCTTGAGGATAATGCTTTCCTGGGCGTTATCGAGGTTGATCAGGGAATTGGCAATCAGGTCGTCGTACTGGGACTGCCCATCCGGACTGCTCTTGTCGATGTTGTTCAAACCGGAAATCAGGTTCTCAATGGTGCCGAACACCGACTGTTTTTCATTGATCTTCAGCGTAAACACATCCCCCGCACCGGGAACCGCATCTGTCAGAGTCACTTCAACACCGGCAACTTCAAAGGGCTCACCACTTTGATAGGTTGCCGGATCCACCGTCAACACATCACCCTGGCTGTCCGTAGCGATAATATTGCCACCGGCATCAACCTCAACCGTAATGTCGTCCGGGAATGAGTTGGGGTAGGCGGCAGCCAGATCTGCCTCGTTAACCAGCTTGACGCCTGAAATAGAAGCGCCCGGCGTGCTCACCGTGCTGTGTTCGCCGGTGATGGCCGCAGGAACCCTCACGAAAATGTCCTTGCCGTTATCGCTGATCGGAACGGTGACGCCATCATCGATTTCGAGGACTCGCTGCCCCTCGTCGCCCTGGTAGACCCAACTGCCAGAGGGATCCTGCTCAAAAGCCTTTACCGAGCCCTGGAATCCGCTAAAGATGTATTCGCCAGAGGCATCACGGGTATTGGCAATATTGGCGAGCTGGCCCAGGCGTTCCTCCAGCTCCGAAGAAATCGACCGCCGGTCGTTGGCCGACAATGACCCATTACCCGCCTGAACCGTCAGCTCCCGGATCCGCTGAATCACATCGATCGAACTTGAAAGAGCATTTTCTTCCTGTTTCAGACGGTTGTCCGCCAGGTCGACGTTACGCTGATAGGTTTCAACCCGCGAAAGCTCCTGATCCAGCTTCAGAATGCGCGCTGCAGCGACCGGATCGTCGGAAGGTTTGTTTACCCTCTGGCCAGTCGAGATCTGTTGCTGGGTGTTATTCAGGCTGGTATTGAGCTCCTGGAGCCGATTAATGCCGCCTGAAAAAATCTGCTGTGATGAAATTCTGATCATGTCACATCACCTCAACCGTTACCGGAAACTCTGTAACAGGGTATTGAACAAATCCTGGGCTACCGACATGACCTGGGCCGAGGCATTGTAGGCGGCCTGATACTGGATCAGGCGGCCGGCTTCCTCATCCAGGTTAACGCCGGATACAGATTCCCGCTGATTGGTCGACTGTTCCAGAAGGGTTTTGCCGGCATCCACATCCAATTGGCTCTGGCGTGTTTTAACACCGATATCTTCAACAAGCCCGGCATAGCCCTCGGAAAAGTTCTGGCTGCCACCATTCAGAGTGTTGGCCGTGCCAAGAGCCGCCAGCAGTTCCGCATTCCTGTTGTCCGAAACACCGTTGGAGTTGTAATTGATCTCGAAGGTGTCACCGTCAGCCGGCTGGCCCGTTATCTTGAACTGGAAACCCTGGTACTCGGCACCATCCGCCGGATTGTCGCTGAACAGCTCATTGGCAACGCCCGGCGTGTAGGGCCGGTTTGCCGGACCTATCGGGTTTCCACCGCCGTCCGTAACCGTGAACACCAGGCCGGTTCCCGGATCGTCGAATGTTACGGTAATTGGCCCGTTCGCCAGTTGCCCGGTCGATTGGAACGCGGGCAACAGGGAGTTGGTGAAGGGGTTCCTGACGTTAAGCATGGTGCCCTGATCAATCTTGCCGGTACCGATATTGTCATCGCCGGTGGTAGCACGAACCGGACTTGCGAAAGCCAGATCCTCCTCCCGATTGACCACCAGCCCGATGCTCTCCGCCGCATTCCGGCTTGGTTGAATCAGATATTTGTCTCCGGCATTGAACGTGCCGCCCTCCACCCGGATGTTGAAACCGGGCATGGAAATCTCAGACTGGGGCGGATCGGGCAACCGGCCCTGATTGACGGTTCTTCCAGTACCCTGATCAATCAACTCGTAGCTTCGCCCATCGCCACTGAACTGGAGAGTCCAGCGGCCTGCCGGAAGCGCCGAACTGTCGGTTATCTCGACAGCCAACTGTCCGTTGGTCGAGGGCGCGTTATTTCCGTTAGGGACCACGCGGCTCCGTTGCGCCTCGAGCGAATTGATATCTGTGAAGAACAGCCCACCGAGTTCGCCCTCCAGATCCATCCCGATTTCATGCTGGTGATTCATGGTGTCGGAGAGGGCAATGGCAATCCTGCCGAGCTCATCGAATGCCGGTTTCAGACCTTCGGTATCGAAACGCAGGAGACCACCCAGCTTGCCGCCGGTGATCTGTTCATCAATATTGACGAGGCGTCCACCGTTGCTCAGCGTGAACTCCAGACGTGTCGGATCTTCGGCATTTTCCCGGGTGCCGAGGGTCGAAGCGTTACTGCCAACCACCAGGGACAAACCGTTCGACAGAGACACGTTAACCTGGCTACCGTCCGCCGGACTGACTTTTATGCTAATAAGCTCCGACAGCTGCCGCAGTTTCTCATCCCGCTTATCCAACAATTCATTGGGCATTTGCCCCTGGGCAATGCCGGGTGATTCAGAAATCGCCAGGTTCAGCTCCGCAATGCTTTTCAGCAGGGTATTCGCGTCTTTCACACCCTGCTGCATCTGGGTCTTGATGGATTCCCGCTGCTGGATGAATTCCTGGTTCAGCGCCTGGAAACGGTTTACAACCTGCTGTGCCTCACTCAGGACCAACTGGCGCTGTGGCAAGGAAGTCGGATCTTCCGCGGCATTCTGAAGGCTCGCAAAAAAGTTGTTCAGTGCATTGCTGAGGCCGGTAGATTCACCCCCGAGCAGGTTATCAAGCCTGGTCAGCTCCGAATTAAGGGCTTCCTGCTCTCCGTAGAGGGTGCTGTCTTCACGCACCTGTTGAACCAGGTATTCGTTGGCCAGGCGGCGAATGTCCGCCACGTTCACGCCGCTGCCTATGGTGCCGGCACCAGTTCGCTGGCCTTCCTGGGTTTCAAACAGCACTTCCTGGCGACTGTAACCCGGCGTGTTGGCGTTGGTTATATTGTTGCCAGTGGTGTTCAGCGCGGCCTGGTGACTGAGGATGCCGGTCAGACCAATACCTATGAGCCCTGCCATAAGCTTTACTCCTTCATCCCGTCACTGCCCATGGACAGCGTCATCAATGAGTCACGGTTCATGATCTGGCGGATCTTGTTGCCGTAGTTGGGGTCGGTTGCATAGCCGGCTTCCTGCAGCTTCTCTGCGAAAACCTCAGGCTGGTCTGCTACCGACAGGACCTCCCGGTAACGGGGATTGGATTCCAGGAAAGAGACATAATCCCGGAAGCTGGATTCGTAATCCCTGTAGGCCCGGAAGTTGGCCTGCTCTTTCATGGGCAGCCCTTCCCGATATTCCGTGGTGGTAATGGAGACCGCATCACCCTGCCAGCGGCTGTCCGCCTTGATGCCGAAGAGGTTAAAACTGGGCTCGCCCTGCTCCCCACGGATCATATGCCGGCCCCAGCCTGTTTCCAGGGCCGCCTGGGCTACCATCAGTTTCGGGTCTATCCCCGAGTCCCGGGCAATCCGTTCGGCCACCGGCAGCAGCTCTGCCACGAAATGCTCCGGAGATTCGAATTGATGCGGCAAGTCCGACGGTGTCGACGTCACTGCTGAAGGCGCTTTCTGTGCAACAGACGTTACCTCCCGAACCCGCTCGGGTAGCTCGGCATTCAGGGCGGGCAGGCTTCGGTCGTAATCCGCAAGACTCGCCTTGTGGCCAGCGAGCCTGCCTCCTTCATCGTTCATGCCGGGAATCTGTTTGCTCAACTGCCGGACCAGTGCCTCCGCAAGGCCACTGCCCTTGCCCCCAGCCATGGTCAGACTCATCTGGCTGTCGAACATATCCCGGTACAGCTCGGACTGATTGCTCTTCAGGTAGTTGCCCTCAGCAAAGACATCGCCGGCCTTACGCATGGACTTCAGCATTTCAGACAGGAACAGGCTCTCGAACTGGCGCGCCACCTCTCGAAGAGCGGACTCCTTATCAGTGCGAGCCTGGGCCTTCAACGCATTAAGACCGTTGAAGTCGGTGTAAACCTGGGCCTGTTGAACCTTGTAGTCCTGCATCACGCCACCTAGATCACGATCAGTTCGGCGCGCAGTGCACCGGCCTGTTTCAAGGCTTCAAGTACCGCCATGACATCACCAGGCGCCGCACCCACCTGGTTCACGGCCTGAACGATCTCGTTCAGGGTGACGGCGGGGCCGAACTTGAACATCCGTGCCGGCTCCTCGGTAATGGCAATCTGGGAATCCTGCTCAATGGCGGTGTCTCCACCGGCAAAGGGATTCGGCTGCTCCACGTTGGGGTTTTCCTGAATGGTCACCGTCAGATTGCCGTGAGTAACGGCTGCCGCACTGACCTGAACATTCTGGCCAACCACGATGGTGCCGGTACGGCTGTTGATGACCACTTTCGCGGCATCCTGAGCCGGATCAACCTCGATGTTTTCGAGAATCGACAGAAAGCTGACCCGCTGGGAAGGGTCCCGCGGTGCGCGGACGGAAATCGACGTGGCGTCGTGGGCATAAGCCATATCCGGGCCGAGACGATCATTAACGGCCTCGACCACCCTGCGAGCCGTTGTGAAATCCGGGCGCAGCAGATGAAAGGTTATGGTGTCGCCCTGACTGAATGGCGAAGCCACCTCCCGCTCAATCGTGGCGCCATTGGGAATCCGCCCAACGCTGGGAACGTTCACGGTGATTCGGGAACCGTCCTGTCCCTGAGCACCGAAGCCACCCACCACCAGACTGCCCTGGGCCATGGCATAGACCTGTCCATCAGCACCTTTCAGTGACGTCATCAGCAAGGTTCCGCCGCGCAGACTGTCGGCGTTGCCGATGGACGACACAGTAATGTCGATTTCCTGCCCCGCTTTGGCGAAGGGCGGCAATGTCGCACTCACCGTAACGGCCGCGACATTGGCAAGATTCGGGTTGACGCCTTCCGGAAGCGTCACGCCGAACTGGTTCATCATGTTCCTGAAGGTCTGATTGGTAAACGGCGCCTTGTCACCGGTTCCATCAAGACCAACCACCAGGCCATATCCCACCAACTGGTTGTTGCGGACACCCTTGATTCGGGAAAGATCCTTCAGGCGGTCTGCCAAAACCGGGGCAGAAACCACAGCCAGGGCAAGAACCCAGACAATGACACGGCGCAAGCTCATAGCGGCCACCACTCACTGTTAAAGAAGCGAGCCAGCCAGCCCATCTGGTTTGCCTGGTCAAAATCACCAGTGCCTCCATAGGCGAACCGGGCGTCCGCAATGCGATTGGATGCCACCGTGTTATCAGGCTGGATATCCTGGGGGCGTACCAGACCCGTCAGTCGGATGTATTCATCACCATTGGTCAACGACAGCCATTTCTCGCCACGAATACGAAGAACACCATTCGGCAATACTTCGGTCACCGTAACCGTGATGCTGCCGGCGAGGCTGTTGCTCTGATCTGCTTCTGCCGCGCCCTGGAAATCCCGCTCGTGGTTGAACGACGTGTTTATCCCAAAGTTGTCCTTGCCCAGAATGGTCGGGTTCGGCAAGGTCGTTTCATTGTCCTTGGTGATGCTGGTCTCGGCATTTTTGCTGGCGCTGGTGGATTCCTGCAGATTCACGGTCAGCACATCACCCACGTTCAACGCCACGGTATCGCCGTAGAAGTTGTAGTTTCGGGAAACCTGGTAAATAGATCCCGAAGCGCTATCACGCTGCATCATGGCCTGGGGACGAACCGGCGCAAACTCCGGGTCATCCGGAACTGCCCGCGGGCGACTCATCGCTGTGCACCCCTGCAACAGGATCAGAAGCATCACAATCACCAGAGTACTGGCGCTTCGCACTGTCCTATGGGTTGTCATCAGTTTCATGACCTCACCTCTGGCCGCATTAGCCGATGTTCTGAGTGATGAACTGGAGCATCTGGTCGGTTGTGGAAACCACCTTCGAGTTCATCTCGTAGGCACGCTGGGTGGTAATCATGTTCACCAGCTCCTCCACCACCTCAACGTTGGACGACTCCACGGAGCCCTGCTCGATACTGCCGAGTCCGGCCAGCCCGGGTTCACCTTCTGCAGGATCGCCACTGGCGTTGGTCGCCTTGAACAGGTTGTTGCCGATGGCCTGCAGGCCCTGGGGGTTGATGAAATCCACCAACGTAATCTGGCCCAGGTTTACCGGTGCTGCCTGATCGTCCGTTACCGCCGTCACGGTGCCATCTTTACCAATAGTGATATTGGTGGCGTTCTCCGGCACGTTGATGGCGGGCTCCAGAGGGTAGCCATCCGGGTTCACCACATCGCCATCAGCGTTGAGCTGGAACTGGCCGTCGCGGGTGTAGGCGATCTGGCCATCAGGCAACTGCACCTGCAGGAAACCACGGCCATTGATGGCCATATCCAGGGGCTGCTCGGTAATCTGCAGGTTGCCCTGGGAAAATTGCTTGGCCGTACCCACAACCCGCACACCAGTGCCCAACTGCAAGCCGGAAGGCAGTTCCGAGTTCTGGGTTGTCAGACCACCGGGCTGCCGGTTGATCTGGTACAGAAGATCCTGAAACACGGCTCTGTCCCGCTTGAAGCCAGTGGTGTTGACGTTCGCCAGGTTGTTGGAAATGGTGGACATGTTGGTGTCCTGAGCGCTCAACCCGGTCTTGCTGACCCATAGTGCTGGATGCATGCTGCTTACTCCTTGCCGGGGGCTGTCAGGCGGCCATTTTTTGCCGCTTCAGGCCCGCCAGGCCAATGTGTTCAGTCGTTACTTAAAGGTTCTGCAACAGCCGTGCCGTTGCTTCGGAATTCTCGTTCGCGGTGGTCATTACCTTCACCTGCATCTCGTATTGCCGGGACAGCTGGAGGTTGGAGATCATCTCTTCCACCGCGTTTACGTTGGAGCTTTCAAGGAATCCTGAGGCAACCCGCTGGTTTGCATCCGGTGGCTCGGGCCCATCCAGAGCCTGATCCGGCTTTCGGCGCATGTGTCCGTCAAGACCTTTCTCGAGGGCTTCCGGCGGCGGGCTGACCAGCTTCAGCCGGTCCACTTCAACCAGCTGGTCCGGTGGCCCACCGACAGGAACAATTGAGACAGTGCCATCGGCGCCAATCTCGACATTGTCGAAAGGAGGCAGCGCGACCGGCCCACCGTTGCCAAGCACCAGTTCGCCATTGGCAAGGCGCACCAGGCCGTTGACATCCACCTGGAGACTGCCACTGCGGGTGAAGACTTCCTCGCCCTGATCGTTCTGAATGGCAAGCCATCCCTCACCTTCCACAGCCACATCCAGTTTGCGCCCTGTTTCCATCAATGCCCCGGCGGACAGGTCCGTGCCGGGCCTCTCTGTCATGGCATAGGCACGAGTCGGGTGGTGTTCCCCGTAGACAGGCATACTGCGGGCCTGGGCGAAGTCTTTCTTGAAGCCGGTGGTACTGACGTTCGCCAGGTTATTGGCATGGGCCTGCTGGGCCAGCATATTCTGCTTGGCGCCAGACATACCGATGTAGAGGGCTTTGTCCATGGGAAAACTCCTGCCGGAATTTTGACTGTTTCCAGTCTTCCTGCAGGAGTCATGCCATTTTCGCTAAAATGCGGGATTAACGGAGGTTGATGATGGTCTGGGTGACCGCATCGGAGGTTTCAATGGTCTTGGCGTTGGCCTGATAGTTCCGCTGGGCGATGATCAGGTTAACCAGTTCCGCCGACAAGTCCACGTTGGACTCCTCCACCGAGCTGGCCTTGATAGAGCCCAGCGTGCCGGTATCCGGGGCACCAATGATCGGCTGACCGGATTCGAACGTTTCCACCCAGGACGTATCGCCTACGGGAGACAGACCGTTGGTGTTATTGAACGAGGCCAACGCGACCTGGCCCAGAGCCTGGGATTGGCCGTTGGTGTATCGGGCAAACAGAACACCTTGATCCGATACGTCCAGTCCAGAGAGCCGGCCAGTGGTATAGCCATTCTGCTGTTGGTCGTTCACGCCAAACGCAGCGCCATATTGCGTTGTGCCACTGAGATTGATCACAAAAGCCGATGTTGTCGGTGGCTCAGGAATGGGTGTTACTACCACCTCGCCGGCAGCAGGAGGGCCATCCGCCCCATTTGGCTGGCCGTCGCTGTCTTTGGGTATCCAGTCATCAATAACGATTTCGCCACTGGGGTCGCCATCGATCGACTGAAGAGCACCGTCCTGATCGAATCTTGCAGTGTAGGGGGTCACGTCGGTGCCACCAACAAACTCGCCATCAATCTGGGCATACACCGACCATTCGCTCACCCCGACACCATTGCCTGGGGACGGATTCTTCACAAAGAACTGTGTGAGTTCGTGGGAATTACCCAGGCTGTCGTAGATCGTGGTGGATGTAGCGTGGTTATAGGTACGCTGATCCAGCGGATTGAATTGATTGGTGACGCGGATTGGTGACGCGTTGAACGCAACCTCAAAATCATTGTCAGCGGTGGTTGATGTGATTCCCGCCACCGACCGGTCCGCAGTCACGTTGACATCACCTTCGACGGTGCCGGTATCGCCGTTGCCATTGCCATCGGCAAAGGTAAAGTCGAGCGTCTCACCCTGGTTATGAATCACTCGCAGAACATCGCTGCCCCCGCCTCCGGTGACAATCGAGGCGGAAATTGCGGTCTCGCTGGAGTTGTTGATTGAATCAACCAGATCCTGCAGGGAATTGATATTTGACGTGTCCAGGGTCAGCGGCGAACCATTGATATCGAGGCTGAATGAAAACGAACTGGCGCCGGAGATGAAGGCGTCATCAAGAGCCGGCGTGCCGTCGAAAGTCGCTGTCGTCGTGGCCGAAGCACTCAATCCAGGCGCATCGTTTATAGTGGAGGCCGCTTCACGGGCACTGGCTGCAGGGTCAATATTCACATTGAAGGCAGGCGAGCCGTCCGAATACTGCACATCAAAGCTCTCGCCCTGTATGGAAGCAAGAGTGAGAGGCCCGACATCCCGAACACGGGTTTCCAGCACGGACTCCCTGGAATCAAGATTCAGATCGGAGTCGAGGTTTGTCGTCCTTCTCGGAGCCAGGTTGTCTGTTGCAATCTGCAAATCTCCCCGGATGCCAGACAAGTTGCCGTCCTCGTCCGCGGTGTATCCCTGTACCCGCATATTCTGATTGTTCGTTACATAGCCTTCCTTATCAATGCCGAACTGTCCTGCGCGGGAATAACGAATCTCGCCGCCGTTGTTCAGGATAAAAAAACCATCGCCGGCAATCGCCATGTCCAGGCCATTGTCAGTGAAGCTGATGTTGCCCTGCCCAAAAGACTGCTTAACGTCCTGAACCCGGACACCGTCGCCGATCGGGTTGGTGCCTGCGCTCAGGAACCCGCTTGCGTATAGATCGCCAAACTGCGCCTTGCTGCCTTTGAAGCCGACGGTGCTGGCGTTTGCAATATTGTTGCCGGTGACGTCCAGATCCACCGATGCCGCACGAAGGCCGCTCAAACCTGTATTAAATGCCATGGTTCACCCCTTGGTGTTTCACCGGTCTCAGTTAATTTGTTTCACGTCAGACAAGGCGATGGAGCCCATGCCTGCAAGATTCAGGGTTATCGAGCCGCCCTGGCCCAGGGATACGCTGTCCACATTAGCGCTCACCATAGTGCCCAGCTGCTGCGGGCCATCTGGATAGGAGGCTTCTGCCACAATGCGGTAGGGCCCCGGCGGCAAGGGATTGCCGTTACCGTCCTGGCCGTCCCAGCGGAAGGACACAACACCTGCCTGGCTGCTGCCCATGTCGATTTGCCGCACCCGCTCGCCATTCTGCCCTTCGATAGACAGGCGGAGCCCACCTGTCGAAGCTGGCACTTGAATGGTTCCGGTAATTTCACCTTCGGCACCAAGGATCCCGATCTGGGAAGGTGCCAGCACGGTTTTACCCACCATGGCCGACGCTTGTAGCGCCTGGGTGGATCGGAACTGCCCAACCACATCCTCAACCGTGCCGGAGAGGTTTTGCATCTCCTCCAGTGAGCTGAACTGTGCAAGCTGGGAGATAAACTCGCCGTTTTCCTGGGGCTCCAGCGGGTTCTGGTTTTTCAATTGCGCCAGCATCAATTCCATGAATTCGTTCCGGCCCAGCTCACTGGTGCCCTGGCCGCCATTCTGTTGCTTCAGCTGGTACTGGCTCAGAACATCCGATGCGTCTGTTGCATTTACTGCAGTCATGTTGTGCTCCTCACCCTGTTACTGCTGACCAAGAGTCAGAATGCGCTGCATCATGGACTTGGCTGTGTTCATGACATCCACATTCATCTGGAAACTTCTGGACGACGACATCATGTCCGCCATCTCTTCGACCACATTCACATTCGGGTAGAAGACATAACCATCTTCGTTGGCCGCCGGGTGATGGGGCTCGTAACGCATCTGAAGCTCCGCATCACTCTCGACAATACCGTCAACCCTCACGCCGGCACCTGGCCCCTCATCGGCAGCCATGGGCAAGCCTCCCTGCCCGGGATTCATCAGAGACTGCTGAATCGCCGAGAAAACCGGCTTCCGGGCACGATAGGTTTCCCCCGTGCTGGAACTCGCCGTTTCTGCATTGGCAATGTTGGACGCGGTTGTATTCAGCCGCAGTGATTGCGCGGTCATGCCGGAACCGGCGATGTCAAAAATGCTGCCCAGTGACATGAAAATTCTCCTTCGCTAATCCTGTGACTGCGGCTTATTCGCCCTTGAGGGCTTTGGTCAAACCGCTGAACTTGCTGTTCAAAAACTGGAAGCTGGCCTGGAAATCCATGGCGTTGCGCATAAACCGGGTCTGCTCCTGCTGGGCGTCTACCGTATTGCCGTCAACCGACGGCTGATGGGGAACCCGATACATCAAATCGCTTTCCGACGCCGATGGCGAGGTATCCATGTGCGCGTCATGGGTTTTGGCCATCTGGAATCCGCTGACCTGCTCCTGGGCCTTCTGCATCATTGCCTGGAAATCCAGATCCCGCGCTTTGAAACCCGGGGTGTCGGCGTTCGCCAGGTTGTTTGCCAGCACTTCGGCGCGTTTAACACGCGCTTCAACCGCGTGTTGATGAATGCCCAGAGCCGAATCAAACGTAATTGCCATGTTGCCTCCCGAAAACTGCACTGGTATGCCGAGCTGTTTTTGCCGGCTGTGCTCTTTGACAGGACTAAAGCAAGCTGAATGCCAGAATTATGGTCAGGTGTTAATTTGTCAGGAAACCCAGTGTTGGCAGGCCCTGCAGAGAATCCGAGTAGCGGTTACGGGAAAGGAGAAAGGAAGAGGGCAAGAAAAAGCGGCAAGCTGCTTCCCCCGGCAGAAGCCGGGGGTATTCAACAAGGTCTCAGGGCCAATGACTCACAAACTCGTCCACCGCCGGTCTGGGCACAGACGGCTTGGATGCCGAGACCGTACCGGTGTAGAGAAAGCCAACAATCTGTTCATGCTCTTCCAGGCCCAACCCCTGGTGAACCGAGGAGTGGTAGGCAACGCCGCCTGTTCTCCACATCACGCCGAAACCGGCATCCTGAAGGGCAAGCTCAACAAAACTCATGCCGGCAGCTGCCGACATGACCTGCTCGATTTCCGGTACTTTGGGATGCGTCCTGGGCGACGCGATACCAACTATGACCATGGGTGCGCGAAGGGGGGCACGCCGGAGCTTCTCGATTTCTTTCTCATCGCTGTTATTGGCACAGGTGGACGCAAACAGCTCTCCCAGGGCTTCAAGGCCTTTACCCTCGATCACCAGATAGCGCCAGGGCCTGAGCAGTGCATGGTCCGGTGCACGCGCCGCGCAGGAAAAGGCCCTTTCGAGGGTTGTCGAATCCGGCGCGGGTGATTCCAGCCTCGGTTCAGAGGAGCGGTTCAGGAGGAAATCGGTAACTGCGGTCATATCTGCTCGCTGTTTAAAGACTGTTGAAATATGGGTACGAACACAATTCATGGCTGTGAATTGTGGGTTCTACGTAATGCTGTTAACCTTTAGTCGTAGTCGGGTCTACCAACAATTATAAATGACGCGGTCGTACAACGTTGAGTGGCAACACAATGAGCAACCAGCAATCCTTCAATAACTTTTCCGAATTCTATCCGTACTACCTCGAAGAGCACAGCGACGTCACCTGTCGCCGCTTGCATTTC
Source organism: Marinobacter adhaerens HP15 (assembly GCF_000166295.1). Classification (NCBI taxonomy): domain Bacteria; kingdom Pseudomonadati; phylum Pseudomonadota; class Gammaproteobacteria; order Pseudomonadales; family Marinobacteraceae; genus Marinobacter; species Marinobacter adhaerens. The sequence continues at coordinate 1,541,551 of NC_017506.1, read as the reverse complement.
GCTGGAAGTCTCCTGGTCCTGATAGTCGCCGTATGGGCTCTGACTTCAGGCAAGCTGTTGTGGCTTCTGGCCTTGCCGGTTATAGGCTATGGCTTTGCGTGGGTTGGTCATTTCAAGTTTGAAAAAAATCGCCCCGCTACCTTCAAATATCCACTGTACAGCCTTATGGGTGACTGGGTCATGTTCCGCGACATGCTCATTGGCAGGATCCGTTTCTGAAATGATGAGTGCCCCGGCAGACCTGCGTAATGCCAGTAGCTCAGCTGGCAGAGCCCTCTCGTCCGAGGCGGCGGGCAACCCGATCGCCATTCCCCCGATGCCCGATTACAATGGCCGGGTACTGGCATACACCTCAACCGCCGCCATTATCGTAACCGGCGTTCTCCAGGGCGCCTTTCCGCAATGGCTTCTCTGGCTGGTTGCCGGGGCCCTCACCTGGCCCCACATCGCCCATGCCCTGACTCGCCGCACTTTCCTCAGGAATTCGCCACGCATCCGTCAGAAAATGCTGATATTTGATTGCGTGGTTGGTGGCGCTTTCATTGGTTGCATCGGGCTGATCGTCATCCCCTCCCTCGCCGTTGCACTGATGCTGATGTTCAGTTGCCTGATTGTTGGTGGTATCCGTCAGTGGGTCCTGGGCACCGGCTTCATGGCGGCCTCCATTGCGGGGGCGGTTGCGATCGTCGGCCCGGCAGACGGACCACACTCGCCCCTGCTGACCAGCATCGTGTCGATTTTATCCACCGGGCTTTATATATGCGTTACGGCTTACTATTCCCACCAGCAGGCACGGGCGTTGATGCTGGCAAAGACCCAGATCCAGAACCAGCGGGAGCAGTCCATCGCGCTTTCACACAAACTGTCCAAATATCTCTCGCCTCAAGTCTGGCAGTCGATCTTCACCGGTGAGCGGGACGTGAGACTGGAAACCCAGCGCAAGAAACTGGCGGTGTTTTTCTCTGACATCAAAGGCTTCACCGAGTTGTCTGAGGAAATGGAACCCGAAGCACTGACCGAACTGCTGAATCACTATTTCAATGAAATGTCGGAAGTTGCTCTCAAGTATGGCGGCACCATCGACAAGTTCGTTGGTGATTCCATCATGGTGTTCTTTGGCGACCCAACCAGCCGTGGCCAGAGGGAGGACGCATTTGCCTGTGTCTCCATGGCCATCGAGATGCGCAAGCATATGAAAATCATGCGACAGAAATGGCGCAGCCAGGGCATAAAGACCCCGCTGGAAATCCGCATGGGAATTAGCACCGGTTATACCACGGTTGGTAACTTTGGCGCCGAGAACCGGATGGATTACACGATTATCGGCAAGGAAGTAAACCTGGCCAGCCGGCTTGAGTCCCTGGCGGAGCCGGGCGAAATCCTCGTTTCCTACGAAACCTTCGCGCTGATCAAGGACAAGATCATGTGCAGAGACAAGGGCGAGATTACCGTGAAGGGCTTTGGCAAGCCGGTGCCGATTTACGAAGTGGTCGACTTCCGGCGCGATATGGGCCCCAACCGAAGCTTCCTGGAACACGAACATAGCGGCTTCGCCATGTATCTCGATTCGGACAAGATCACCGAGAAAGAGCGGCAGGCCATCCTGACCGCTCTGGAAGATGCTGCAGATCGCCTGCGGCGGGAAGAGGATGTTTCCTGAGGCGCTTCCCTGCGCTCAAACAGAATCCTGCTACTGACGTATCAACCTTGGGCCGGCATCCCCGCCGGTTTCCGTGCTTCGCCACGGATTGATATCCAGCCCGCCCCGCCGTGTATACCGGGCAACCACGGTAAGCGACTCCGGGTTGCATCGCCCCATCAGATCGGTAAACACCGTTTCCACGCAATGCTCGTGGAAATCCTGTTTCTGCCGGAAGCTCACCACGTAACGCAACAAACCGCCCCGATCGATTTTCGGTCCGGTGTAGCTTATGAGGAGTGTCGCCCAGTCAGGCTGGCCGGTTACCGGGCAGTTGCTCTTCAGCAGATGGGAGCAGAGCCGTTCTGTCACCACCTCCCCACTCGCTGAAAGCGCCTCAGGCGCGTATTCAAAAACCACTTCGCTGACCGGCTCGTCATCAATGAGCTCGAAGCCCTCCGGCCGGCCAATCGCTTCACCGGATTCGTCGACGCTCAACAGATTCACCTGAACAGCACCGCCGCAGGCGCTGGAAAGATCCTGGGTAATCACCTCCGCGACCTGCTCCCGAGAAGAGTAGACCGCCTGGTTCAACGAATTCAGGTACAGCTTGAGCGATTTGGACTCAATGATTGCGGGCGAGGCCGCCGGAAAAACAATCTCCGCCCAGGCCACTTCCGGCACGCCGCTTGGACGCAGCCAGGAGATTTCCCAGGCCTGCCACAGATCCTCGCCAAACCAGGGCCAACGGCCATCCTCCAGACCAAGGCGGCGGCGATTTTCCTCTCTCGCCACCGGGAAAAGCAGCCCAGGATCGTAGCTGTCCGGGTAGTCGCTTGTCTTGCCAAGCGGGGCGTCGTTAAGTGCCATAGTGGTTCCTGAAATCAGTGGCGAATGCCTTTACCACGCTCCAGCATTCTGAGAGCAATGAATGCCAGTACGGAGATGAAAACCAGAATCATACCAAGAGAGACAAACGGATTAACGTCTGACACGCCCAGAATGCCGTACCGGAAGCCGTTGACCATGTAGAGGATAGGGTTGGCCATGGATACGCCCTGCCAGAACCCCGGCAGTAAATCGATGCTGTAGAACACGCCGCCCAGATACGTCAACGGCGTCAACACGAACGTGGGCACAATGGAGATGTCATCAAACTTGGTCGCCAACATGGCGTTGATAAAGCCACCCAGGGCAAACAGTGCCGAAGTCAGAAATACCGTCAGAACCATCATTGGCAAGTTGTGGATGGACAGGCGGGTAAACGCCAGTGACAACAGCGTGACAATCAGCCCGATGCCGAGGCCTCGCGCCATGCCACCGGTTACATAGCCGGCCAGGATTACCCAGTTCGGCACCGGCGACACCAGAAGCTCCTCGATACTGCGCTGGAACTTCATGGAGAAAAATGAGGACACCACATTGGCATAGGAACTGGTGATCACCGACATCATGATCAGCCCAGGCACAATGAAAGACATGTAGTCGAAGCCGCCCATCTCCCCGATACGGGAACCGATGAGGTTGCCGAAAATAATGAAATACAGGGTCATGGTGACCGCGGGCGGCAACAGGGTTTGCGCCCAGATGCGGGTAAACCGGCGTATCTCCCGGACAACGATGGTACTGAAGGCGGTGAAGAGCGCTTGTGGCGTCATGCTGCACCCTCCACGGTTTGAGTTGACTCCGCAGCGTTCTCTTCGACCATGCGAATAAACAGTTCCTCCAGCCGGTTGGCCTTGGTCCTCATGCTGACCACTTTTATGCCCAACCGTTCAAGCTCCACGAACACCTGGTTGAGCCCCTGCCCTTTCTGCACTTCCACCTCGAGTGCACCTTCTCCGTCCAATCGAGTCGGGAAACCATTCAGTTCAGGCGCGGCATCAAGGGTCTTCTCGGTGTCCAGAACAAAGGTTTCCAGGCTCAGTTGCTGCAGCAGGGCCTTTTTGCTGGTGTTTTTAAGAATCTTGCCATGATCGATAATGGCAATATTGCGGCAAAGGGCTTCCGCTTCCTCCAGATAATGGGTCGTCAGGATAATGGTGGTGCCCTGACGATTCATTTCTTCCAGAAAGGTCCACATGGACCGACGAAGTTCAATATCTACGCCGGCAGTCGGCTCGTCCAGAATCAACAGTTTGGGCTCATGAACCAGGGCCCGGGCAATCATCAGACGACGTTTCATACCGCCGGAGAGCATACGTGCCGGGGTGTCCCGCTTCTCCCAGAGTCCGAGCTTTTTCAGATACTTTTCAGCCGACGCCGAGGCCTGTTTAAGAGGAATTCCGTAGTAGCCGGCCTGGGTGGTGACAATGTCGAAGACCTTTTCGAACTGGTTGAAGTTGAACTCCTGCGGCACAACACCAAGGTTCAACTTGGCATCCGAGAGATGGGTGTCGGTGTCATATCCGAACACCCGCACCTTTCCCGCTGTTTTGTTAACCAGGGAGCAAACAATACCCAGGGTGGTCGATTTGCCTGCCCCATTGGGCCCCAGCAAGGCAAAGAAGTCCCCCTCGGCGACGTGCAGATCAATCCCCTTGAGAGCCTTGAAGCCGTCACCATAGGTTTTGGTGAGGCCCTCAATTTCCAGTGCATTGGTCATAACTCATCCCGATTCGGTGAAAAACGGCAAAGAACGGCCCTCGCCGCCAGCCAGAATTTAGATTGCTATTTATTGTGACAAAGTCGCTGATTTCAAGGCCCTTATCGGCCGGAGGCATGCCCGGACCAATAACGGAAACTGCGACAGGAATCCCGATATGAGGCAAATCACGCCCCTATAATGCGGTTACAACAATTTACAAAAGAGGCTGCTGCACCCCGGGTGCAGGCGCGCTGAAACGAAGGGAATGTACGTTCAACCATGAGATCCGTTCACCGCACCCGACTTACGTTCACCCTGCTGGGCACACTTGCTCTCTCCGGCTGTCTGGATGACGGCGGAGGCTCCGGCGACGACAGGAGCACCGGCCGAGTCAATTTCAATGGTTTTAACGGTCTTTCCTATCAGACTGCCAGTCAGTCCGGCACCACGAACACAGCGGGAGAATTCCGCTACTACCCCGGCGAAACCCTCACGTTCAGGGTTGGAGACCTGCCGCTGGTTAGCGATGTACCGGCCAGGCAATACGTAACCCTGCTCGAATTTTTCGAGACCACCCGCACAGGGCTGCAAACGCCAATGGTGGATGATGAGGGATTGAGCACCCACACGCTGACTGAGCAAAACGTTCTGGAGAATACAACGCTGATGAACCTGTCCCGGTTCCTGATGCTCCTGAACTGGAGCCAGAATGTTGCTGAGGGCGACGGTATCGATATCCGCGACCGGGTTATTAGGCAGTTGAACGCGGCCCTTCCGGGCCTGACAGCGCCGATTGATTTCAGTGTCAGCGAATCCGAATTCACGGCCAACAACCCGATGTCTCCCGCCAATCAGCTGCTTGCCGCGATCTGTTTTTACCCCGAGGACGATGAACTCTGTGAGGAGCCGCCCACCCAGGAGGAAATCGACAACGCACCGCCACGACCGGAGAATGATGAGGATCGCGATCCTGACATTGAATACAGTGAAGACCTGCAGGCCAAAAAGGACCGAATCGAGAATGCCGTGCGAACCATGGAAGACATTGATTCGGAGGATGCCCAGACCTATCTCACTCGGGAACTCAAGGCGATCAGTACAACCGTCGCAAACCGATATTTCCTGGATGAGGACGTTGCCAGTCATCCGGCTACTGATACAGCCCTGAAGCAGGTTGCGGTTCGAAAAATCGGGGGCGGACTTTCCCTGGCGGAGCTGGAGGCCATCAGCACACGCCCGCAGGATATCCAGATAAATTCAGCCGACTGGCAGAGCGGAGAGGTGGAGTATTTTGTCGCCGGCCCCTCCGGCGGTGAGTCCGAGCTGCTGCTCAGCTTCCGTCCGGAGGATACCTATCGGTGGGTTCGCAAACAGCTGCGAGTGCTTATCCGCTGATCAGGCGCGAGAGGCTCCAGCGTGATTCCACGCCGGTCACGTCGTAATAGGAAGGATCGAGGCCTTCCGTACCGTGCGGCAGACAATCGCGAACCCGCACGGTTTCTGGCGCTTCCTTGCCTTCGTTGTATCTGGCCAGATCAATAATTTTGGCTGTTTTCAACGGCCTTGAGGCAGCATCGGTCATTACCATTACCCGCGGCCACAAACGGCGCTCAGGGGAATGGGAAACCACAATACCGCGCTGACCATCGGTCAGCTCGACCAGACTCCCGGTGGGATAGATACCGATCGCCTGGATGAAATTCTCGACCAGGTCCTCCTGGAACTCGATATTGCGCATCTCATAGAGCAGCGTGACCGCTTTTGCCGGTGTCATCGGCTCGGCATGAGACCGGGGCGCTATCAACGATTCGAAAAATTCCGCGATACCGGCAACCTTGGCCAGCAATGGAATCCGATCGCCGCGGACACCCTCCGGAAAGCCGGAACCGTTGTGACGTTCCCGATGCCCCTGAACCACACTCAGCACGGCACGGGAGAGCCCGCTGTTTTCAAGCATCCTGACTCCACGGCCAACGTAACTCCGGTAGGTCAGATACTCCTCTGAGCTCAACTGGCCTTCCCGCGCCAGCAACTCGGCAGGCAGCGTGGTCTTGCCCACCTGGGACAGCAGGCAACCCAGGCCCAAATGGTTCAGCAGCCCCTCGTTCAACCCGAGATGGCGCCCACACACCAGGGCCCAGACAGAGGTATTCAGTGCATGCCGGTACAGGTAGCTGTCGTGAGCACGGGTGCGACTGAGCCACAACAGAGCGTCTGGCTGGCGAACAACGCTACTCACCATTTTGCTGGTGATCGCAGCGATCGGCCGGAGATCTGGCACGCCATCGGCACGAAGAGTCTCGAAAAGCTGATCCAGCGCGCCTTCCATATCGTCAAGCAGGCGCTTTGAGGTTTTCATTTCCTTCTTGAGACTGGTAACGGTTTCATACGTCACTGGCTCGCGAATACTCAGGGGCGGCAACTGGAGTTGCTCCCGCCCACCCCTGCGCTTGCCTTGCAATGTTCCGAAAGCCGGCTTGCTTCCGCCTTTTACCTCTTTGGATTCCCTCGCTTCCGCCACATCGACCAGAACCCATTTGCAGTGGGATACCAGTGCACGAATGTCATCCTGGGACCGGATATGGAAACCCTGAATCGGAAAGGGAGTCTGATGCCATGGCCTGTCCAGATCAGACACGAACATGCCCACTTCCAGATCATGAACTGCGACTTTTTTCTGTTGGACACCCACGGGCCACCTCACACAACAAACTTTTCGATAGCTACCATTCTGACCGAACCGCCGGAAGACACAATTACAATATCGTATCGCCAGGTAACCCAAACGCGACAAAACGTAACGCTAATGTTCAACAGGAAACAAAATGTAGCAACGTGATGGGAGTCACATATCAACGTCAGAAAGTGTCACTCTGCGTCACATACCGATTCATCAAATTCAGGCAATCGGGACCGCATTGAACCCCGCGGCGCCTTCCGGACATAAACCGTGTACGGAACTGATGATGCTCGCAGATAGTCAAGGTTCAGGGCGTCATCACCCTCACCCTCTGCCACGACGGCAGGGGTACAGGACACCAGCAACTCCAGTTTCCCTTCTATTTCTGCAATACGGGCATCCGGATCCGCCGGATTGATAGACATGCAGCGTGTTGAGCCGCTTGCCGGCTGGCCCGTCTGCGCCACCCGATCCCGGCCCGCTTCGCCACAGGCACGAATACCCTCGCCGCAGGCACTCGCCTCTTCGTCATCGCGGAGGCGCCAGACACGGTCGCTGCACTGGGTTTCTAGCTTCACGGGCGTGGCTTTATCGCCGGCAAACCACCAACCAGGATACTCCGCGCTTTGCCAGGACAGCCGCACGTGTCTTGGCTCACCGGATGAATTCTCAGCCGGAAACATCGCAAAATGTGAGTAATAGCTGGCACAACCCGATACGGAAACCAGGACAAGGCTTGCAATAATTGGCTTGTAAGCTCTGGAAAAGACTGAAAAGATCATCTGGCTGTTGCATCCCTGACAGCGGTTGGTTGAACACTGCCATTATCCACGGCAGGGGCATTCAATCCGTCTATCAGTCACCATTTTGATCAAACTGGAGGCCGTACCCGTCATTGGTTTTGCGCACGACCACCATTTCAAGTACCGGTGCTGGAACAGGTAGCCCCTGCACCTGCACGGTAACTGTGTCGCCGAGGTTTGGCGCAAATGGCTCAGTGTCCACAACGATGAAAACACCGCCGTCGGAGATATCGCGGGTCGAGAATATGAACTCGCCCAGCTCCTCGTGAACCACCTTTACTTTCGCACTCATTGCCGTGCGTATGTGCTCTCTTCGATCGTTCCCATCCATTTGAGGATTCCACTACTTTTTGCATAGTTTTTATAGTCTTCCGAAGCATAACACCATTTTCAGAAAAATATGCCAACGGAGAGATTGACTCTGGAGTCAATGGAAATGAGAATGGTTGGCGTTTTTAAGAACTTGCCGATCCTGGCAAAGGCAAATTAATACCGGAAACACCCGAAAGGATGGGAATATGCGAATGAAACTGGCTGCTACCGCAGCAATCGCCCTCTCTGCCATGCCCATGGCCGCCTCCGCAGATGGCGAGGTCAATATCTACTCATACCGTCAGGCATATCTGCTCGAACCCCTGCTGAACGCTTTTGAACAGGAAACCGGCATCCAGAGCAACGTGGTCTTTGCCAAACAGGGTCTGGCCGAGCGACTGGAGCGCGAGGGTCGCAACAGCCCGGCAGATTTGGTAATGACCGTTGATATTTCCCGCCTCAACGAGCTGGTAGAACGTGATCTCGTTCAGAACGTCGACAACGAGACTCTGGAAGAGAACATTCCGGAAAACCTGCGCCATCCCGAGGGCAAGTGGTTTGCCCTGACCACCCGCGGGCGCCTGATCTTCGTTTCCAAGGACCGCGTGGAAGAAGGTGAGATCACCACCTACGAGCAACTGGCAGACGATAAGTGGAACAACCGTATCTGCACTCGCAGCGGCAAGCACCCCTACAACATCGCCCTGTTCTCCTCCATGATCGCACACCATGGTGAAGCCGAAACCGAGAAGTGGCTGGAAGGCTTGAAAGACAATCTGGCCCGCAAACCCCAGGGTGGCGACCGCGACCAGATCAAGGCTATTGCCGAGGGCGTATGCGACGTCTCCATTGGCAACAGCTACTACTATGGCAACATGCTGCAGGATGAGAACCAGCGGCCGATTGCCGAGCAGGTACGGCTTGTATTTCCGAACGCCGAAGGCCGGGGCACTCACGTAAATATCAGTGGTATTTCACTGACCAAGAGCGCGCCGAACCGAGAGAACGCCATCAAGCTGATGGAATTCCTGTCTTCACCGAAAGCCCAGCGTATCTACGCCGAGGCAAACACGGAATACCCGGCAAACCCGGAAGTCAAGCCTTCCGGACTGGTTGCCGAGTGGGGTGAGATCAATCCCGACAACCTGTCACTGCAGGAGATTGCAGATAACCGCAACGCCGCAGTCAAACTGGTTGACCGCGTCGATTACGACGGCGAGTAATCGCCAGCAGTGAGGGTGGTTTGACCACCCTCACATGCCCTTTACCGGGCGCTTCCCTCTTCCGGTATGACACCAGCCGTTGCAGGCATCAGGTCAGGTGACTACAATCTGCAGCCTTCAATTGGACAGACTCCACATCCAGGCGCAGGGACACTATGAGCGAGGCCGCAACCAGCGTTAATCCAGGGCTATCCCAGCCCCTGCTGGCTAAGCGTACCTCTCCAAAATGGATGATCAGCGCACTACTGACCACCGCCATCGTCGCCCTTCCGGTTCTCTCCGTTATTTTTCTGGCGTTTTTTCCCGAAGAGAACATCTGGCCACACCTGATCGAAACCACCCTTCCCCGGTACCTGACAACCACGCTCAAACTGATGATTGGGGTGGGCGCCCTTACTCTGGTTATAGGCCTGGCGTCGGCCTGGGCGGTCACCATGTGCGAGTTTCCTGGCCGCAAATTCTTTGAGTGGGCGATGCTGCTACCATTCGCAGTGCCCGCCTACGTAATTGCCTATGTGTACACAAGCCTCCTGGACTACGCTGGCCCCGTTCAGGGTGCCTTGAGAGACCTGTTCGGCTGGAGCAGTGCCGCAGACTACTGGTTCCCGGAAATTCGCAGCCTCGAAGGCGCCACGCTGATGATCGGGCTGGTGTTGTATCCCTACGTTTACCTTCTGGCCCGCGCCGCCTTTCTGGAACAGTCCCCTTCTCTGTTCGCGGTCAGCCGCAGTCTCGGCCACTCCGCGCTGAGCACATTCTTCAGGGTGGTTCTGCCCATCGCCCGGCCGGCGGTAGCCGTCGGCCTTTCGCTGGTGTTGATGGAAACCCTGAACGATTTTGGCACCGTGGACTTCTTTGCCGTCCAGACCCTGACCGCTGGCCTGTTTGATACCTGGATGAACCTCGGCAACCTCGGTGGGGCCGCTCAAATAGCCACCACAATGCTGATCTTCGTGGTGATCCTGGTTACCCTGGAACGGTATTCCCGAAGACGCCAGCAACAGTTCGCAGCGCGGGACAACCGTGAGCCGATCCAGCGCTTCACCATGTCCTTCCCGCGCCAGATGATTTGCGTAGCGGTTTGCGCTTTGCCGGTTCTGTTCGGTTTCGTGATTCCCGGTGCAACCCTCGGGCTCTATGCGTGGGAATACTTCGGTGAAAGCTGGAACCCGGATTTTGTCCGAAACACCTTCAACAGCCTTTTCCTCTCGGGCGCGGCAGCCCTCACTACTCTGCTGATTGGTGTCACGCTCGCCTACAGCCGCCGACTGCACAACACTCGCAAAATGCAGGTACTGATGCGCCTTTCCAGCCTGGGCTATGCCATGCCCGGCGCCGTGCTGGCTGTGGGTGTGATTGTACCCCTGGCAGGTTTTGACAACTGGCTGGATAGCCTGATGCGGGACGTATTCGGAATCAGCACGGGCCTGTTACTGAGTGGCTCGGCCTTCGCCCTGGTGTTCGCCTACACCGTGCGATTCCTTGCCGTTTCGGCCGGTAGCGTGGAGAGTGCGTTGCAGAAGATTACCCCGAGCATGGACATGGCGTCCCGCTCTCTGGGCCACACCCCGGGCAACACCCTGGTCAGGGTTCACTTGCCAATGTTGCGAGGCACATTGGTAACAGCGGCCCTGGTGGTTTTCGTGGATTGCATGAAGGAATTGCCGGCCACCCTGATACTCAGGCCGTTCAACTTCGAGACACTGGCGACCTACGTCTACCAGTTCGCCTCTGACGAGCGCCTGTACCACAGCGCCCTACCCGCCCTGATTATCGTTCTGGCCGGCATCATTCCGATTATTCTGATGAGCCGCTCAATCTCCAACAGCCGGTCAATTGCCTGACAAGCTCAGAACGTCACCCGGCTTTTCACATCCTGAACCACGAACCGCCCCTGGAAAACCGCCACAGGATCCCCCTCAGGCATTGTGTTTGGTTCGCCGCAAAAAACCTCAGCCGTCAGATCCAGTCGTCCCTTGCCATGCCGGGCCAGACTTTTGCGAAAACGTTCCGGCACCTCCTCACCGGGCAGTCGGCAGATCACGTAGAAATCGGAAGACACGGGCTCGAGGTAATCGATATTCCCGCTCTGCACTACCACATTGCCCTTCAAGCCAAGATCCCATAGTGCCAATTCAGTCAGGCCCCAGGCCGCAGTAACCGCCGCAGAGTACACGCTGCCTCCAAAACCCGTACCCTGGTGGTTCTTGTTGGGTTCCAGCGGCGCACTAAGCAGCAGCGAATGACCATCCCAGGAATGCAATTGAATCCCCAACGCCCGGGAAAGGGGAATTTCGTCCTGGATACGCTTCTGGAAAAGGGACAACTGGCTCATAACATCCTCCTGATATTCATCCAGTTTAGGCCCGCTTCCTCCTTTTCCCTATGCGACTTACGTCGGTTTTTCTCCGGCACAAAAAAGCCCGGCTGAGCCGGGCTATAACATCTTCATTTTGAATCGGGCGTTTTACTGCCAGATAACCGGCTGACGCTGCGCATACCAGTTCTCCACTTGCTCCTGATACGCATCCTCAACCACATTGCGCTTGAGCTTCATGGTCGGCGTGAGGAAGCTGTTCTCGATCGACCACTCGTCGCTCATTACGGTGATAAACGCCAACTGTTCGTGGGGATCCACGGTCTTGTTCACATCGGCAATCAGCTTCTTGAAGCTCTCTTCGATTTCCTTACGGAAGGCTTCATCCGCCATTTTCGGCCGGGACTCCTCGGCCAGCATCACCAGCGCGTGGGGCTGGGTCTGATTGGCACCGGAGACACACACCATCTCGATGGCATCGTGGGACATCAGACGGTTCTCAATGGGTGCAGGCGCAATATATTTGCCCTTGCTGGTCTTGAAGATTTCCTTGATGCGACCGGTGATCTTGAGCCGGCCCATCTCATCAATTTCACCCTTGTCGCCAGTCTTCAGGAAGCCATCCTCGGTGAAGGTCTCCCGGGTTTTCTCTTCGTCTTTGTAGTAGCCCATCATGGTGGCCGGGCTCTTGATCTGAATCTCTCCCTCCGGGCTGATACGGGTTTCAACCCCCGGCGCGGACTCACCAACGTAACCGGTTCTTGAGCGCCCCGGCTTGCTCATGTGGGAGTAGGCAAAGTTTTCAGACATGCCATAGCCCTCAAGCAACTCGAGGCCAAGGTTGCGGTACCAGTCCAGAACGTCGCTCGCCAGGGGGGCCGAGCCACTGCCTGCCAGCTTGACCTTGTCCAAGCCAAGGCCCTTCAGGATTTTCTTCTTGATCAGTTTGTTGACCACCGGAATCTTCAGCAGCCGGTCCAGCTTCTTCTTCGGCAGCTTCTGGAGCACACCGTGCTGGAATTTCACCCACAGGCGCGGTACCGAGAGGAACAGCGTTGGCTGGGCACGCTGCAAATCCTGCACGAAGGTATCCAGAGATTCTGCAAAATACAGGTGGAAACCCGCATAGAGCGACGCCAGCTCAACAAAGGTACGCTCGAACACGTGAGCCAGCGGCAGGTACGACAACATGCGCTCCTCGGAGCTCACACCGAGTACCTCCATGCCGCCCTCTGCCGCATAGGCCATGTTGTAAAAGCTGAGCATGACGCCCTTGGGTTTACCGGTGCTGCCGGAGGTGTAAACGATGGTGGCCAGTTCGTCGGCATCACGCTGAACGTTTTCTTCCAGAGGCGGATACTTGGCGACGATATCGTCCCAGGTTTCGAAATCATTGGGAGGGCTCAGCGGGAAGGAGATGCAACGCACGGATTCCGGCACGCCCGGTTTCATCATGTCCCAGTCGTCCAGCTTGCCGACAAACACCACCTCGCACTCGGCGTGGTTCAGGATGTAATTAACGGTGTCGGCATTCAGGGTGGGATACAGCGGAACGGAAATGTGACCGGCCATCCAGATGGCCCAGTCGGTCATGATCCAGTGGGCGCAGTTCTTGGAGATCAGGCCGATGCGGCTCTTCTCAGGGAGGTTCAGCGATTTGAGGTAAGACGCCATGCGCCGCGCCTCATCCACCGCCCGACCCCAGGTGTAGTCGACGGTTTTGCCGTCGCCAATGGGCTGGGTCATGTATACGGAGTTCGCCTTGGCCTTCTCCCAGTGATAAACCATATCCAGGGGAAGCTTGTTTGTTGTGTCCATGGACCTTCCTTGCAGTTCGTTATTCGAGTTATAGATGACTTATTATTAGACTTTCGTAGGGTATTTCAACATAGTATGAGCGGTCAAAACGTGACACAAGCAAAATAATTTCCAACTGCATCTATTGCAACCAAAACGCCGCCACCGGCAACATCCCCTACCCCTTGAACCCCTTGCCTGTGGTAAACTTCCGCTCCTTCAGATTCGCAACATATCAGTTTACCTACCCGGAGATGGGCATATGGCCAAGACAACCCTGCGCACCCTGTTCGGTGCCACCCTGCTGGCGCTGGCAACACTTGTTCAAGCACAGGAACCCCGCGTTGTAGCCATCACACAGATTGTGGAACACCCGGCACTGGACGCCGTCTACCAGGGCATAAAAGATGAACTCGCCGAGCGCGGCTTCAAAGAAGGCGACAACCTCGAAGTGATGCACGAAAGCGCCCAGGGCAACTCTGCCATTGCTTCCCAGATTGCCCGCAAATTCGTTGGTGAAAGTCCCGACGTGATCGTGGCGATTGCAACGCCCTCCGCGCAAACCGTTGCCGCTGCGGCCCGCAATACACCGGTGATTTTCTCCGCTGTAACCGACCCGCTTGGCGCCAAGCTGGTAAGTAATCTGGAGGCGCCTGGCGCCAACATTACCGGCGTGAGCGACATGCTGCCCATCGACAAACACCTGGACATGCTGCAGCGCGTAATGCCCGATGCCAAACGCATTGGCACGGTCTACAACCCGGGCGAAGCCAATGCCGTCTCCCTGGTAGAACTGCTCGAAGAGCGCCTCTCGGCGCGTGGCCTTGAACTGGTAAAAGGTGCTGCCACCAAAACTTCCGAGGTTCTGGGCGCGGCCCGCTCCCTGGTGGGTAAAGCAGACGCCATCTACCTGACCACAGACAATACCGTGATCAGTGCTGCCGAAGCCGTTATCTCTGTTGGTGAGCGCGCCAGCATTCCGGTATTCGCGGCAGACACCGCTACCGTTGAGCGCGGTGCCGTTGCAGCACTCGGGTTTGATTACTACGACCATGGCCGCCAGACCGGCGTGATGGTTGCCCGGGTATTGAATGGCGAGAAACCCGGCGAAATGGCGGTTGAAACCATGGAGAAGCTGGACCTGTTCGTGAACCCGGCCGCCGCAGAGCGCATGGGCATCACCCTGTCAGATGATGTAATCGCAGACGCGAAGAAAGTGATCGACAGCGCCAAGTAATCCCCCTGAACCCAACGGGCGGCCCTCACGAGGGGCTGCCCGTTTTATCATTGGTGATACCCGACCATGCTGAGTAACATCGCTCTTTATGGTGCCATTGAGACCGGACTGATCTACGGCCTGGTCGCCTTCGGCATCTACCTCTCCTTCCGGGTGCTGGATTTCCCGGATCTCACTGTAGATGGCAGCTTTCCTCTCGGTGCTGCCGTTGCCGCCGTACTGATCATTGAAGGCTGGAACCCGTGGCTAGCCACAGGCTGTGCCGTCATGGCCGGCATGGCCGCAGGCGCGGTAACGGCGCTGCTGAATGTGAAACTCAACATTCTGAATCTGCTGGCCTCGATCCTGACCATGATTGCGCTCTATTCAGTCAACCTGCGCATCATGGGCCGCCCCAACGTGGCCCTGCTGACCGAAGAAACCGTGCTGACGCCCTGGTACGACCTGGATCTGGCCTACCACCAGGTACCGGTGCTTCTGTTCGTTATTGTGGTCTTTGTTGCCCTTATCCTCCTGTGGCGTTTCATGAAATCCGAAACCGGCCTGGCCATGCGAGCCACTGGCGCCAACGCCAGAATGGCCCGGGCACAGGGCATCGCCACCGGCGCCATGATTGTTCTCGGCGTTGCCGTTTCCAACGGCCTTGTCGGACTTGCCGGTGCGCTCTTTGCCCAGAGCCAGGGTGCAGCCGATGTCACCATGGGCGTAGGCGTGATCGTCATTGGCCTTGCCTCCCTGATTGGCGGTGAAGCAGTGGTGACTCCCTCTACCGTGGTACGCGCGCTCATTGCGTGCGTGGTGGGCGCAATCATCTACCGACTGGCCATTGCCTTCGCTCTGAATGCGGATTTCCTGGGACTGCAGGCCCAGGATCTGAACCTGATTACCGCGGTTCTGGTTACCCTGGCCATCGTTTTGCCCGGCGTACGTTCATCCATTGCCGGCAAACTTTCCCGTAGCAAGGCCTGAGGAGGCGACATGATCAGTGCAACCGATCTCCGGCTTACCTTTGGCAAGGGCACACCGCTGGAAAACCCGGCCCTTCGGGGTATGAGCCTGACCGTTAACCAGGGTGAGTTCGTCACCGTGATAGGCAGCAACGGCGCCGGCAAATCCACCTTTCTGAATGCCCTCGCCGGCGAAGTGCTGGTAGACAGCGGCCAGATCATCGTGGACAACCTGGACGTCACCAAACTGCCGACCCACAAGCGGGCCGGCCGTGTTGCCCGGGTATTCCAGGACCCACTGGCCGGTACCTGCGAGGGCCTCAGCATCGAGGAAAACCTCGCCCTGGCCATCAAACGTGGCCAACGCCGCGGCCTCACCAGCGCCGTGAAGAAGCTGTACATGGAAAAATTCAGGGACAGCCTTTCGTCCCTGAATCTGGGCCTGGAAAAACGTCTTGGAGACAAGATGGGCCTGCTCTCCGGGGGTCAACGCCAGGCCGTAAGCCTGCTAATGGCGAGCCTCACGCCCTCGAGCATCCTGCTGCTGGACGAACACACGGCCGCGCTGGACCCGAAAACCGCTGCATTCGTGCTGGAACTCACCACCAAGATCATCGAAGAGCAGAAGCTCACCGCACTGATGGTAACCCACAGCATGAAGCAGGCACTGGAAGTCGGCAGCCGCACGGTAATGCTGCACCAGGGCCAGGTGGTTTTCGATATCGCAGGCAAAGATCGGGAAGGTCTGGAAGTGAAGGATCTGCTCGGGCTGTTTGAAAAGCAACGTGGGCTGGAAGTGGACGACGACAGCCTGTTGCTGGGCTGATAAAAAACGGGGGCCAGACTGGCCCCCGTTTTGGTTTTACACCCAATATCAGTGGCCGTAGACCAGTAGCTGGGTATTGGTGATCGCCAGGTCATCCACAAACACAGTGCCGATGGATGTTCCACCAACCAGAACCCCTCCCATTGTGATGTCGGCATTGAACGAGTTCAGATCAATAGCCAGGCTATCAACACCAAGGCTATTGGCCCGTTTGTAGATATCCAGGTCAACTTTGGCAAACAGATCAGGAATGTTCTTGTTGCGAACCGGATCATAGGTGTTGCCTGTCAGCCGGAAATCTCGGATGCCCAATGCCAGGAAGGGCATGTCGAAATCCATGTCATCAACGGCGATGTCCGTTCTCAGGTTCATGACATCGGTATCGGCATCAATCTCGATGTTGGCACCGCCCATCAGGATATCAGCATTAAAGTTATCCAGAATGGTGGTACTGCCGCCAGTCCCTGTAAGATTCCATGCTCCTGTGGAAACTCTCAGGTCTACCGCTCCGAACGTTTGAGGCAAGACGTTGATGATGGCATCCCCATCGCTGAGGATATCAATTTCGATTCGAACGTTATCCAGAAGGTCTGTTTCCTGAGCTGCGCCACCCATCAGGTTTACACCCAGCTCCGAAAACATATCACTCCGATTGGTACCACCCACGAAGATATCGTTAATTTCCATTGAACCCTCATCCGTATAGATGAAGCGATCAATGTTCAGTTTGGTTTCCAGCTCAATGGTCACACCGGCCTGGCCGGTGATCATGCCCATCGCCGAGTCATCCAGCATCTGGATCTCGGCTACGGCTGCAGGTGGAACACCCGCAACGCAGAGCGCTAGCAAGGTAGGTTTCAGGCCTTTCATTATTATTTCCTTGTTTTTGGTCTCTTTCACATCCTGTGGGCCACTGCAGTTTTCGACACCACGTCCATACTTTAGCGACACGTTCAAACCGGGTACGTGCAGGGGTCACAATTCATGTGACTCACGGATCGGCCTAGGGCCTGATCAATTTTTAAACCACAACATGTAGTGGTTTTGAACCTTTAGCCCCAAACCGCTGTTTTAGAAAAAATTTCCCGGATTCAAGCCGGTTTTGATTGATTTTCTTTGCCCCGAAGCGCCTATCAATAGTTGCGTTCTTATTCACAGAACACTATATCCTGTTATACTCGTTTCAGATTCAGCCCATATATAGTGGTTAAAAAGAAAACAGGCCCAAGGCCAAAGACACGATTCTCAAGGGGAGTGGCGCCGCCGGTACAAGGACCGGCGCCACAAAAAGAAGACATACCGGAAGACAGAGGGTGGAAATGAACGCTAAGGCACAGGCAGTGGTAACAACAATTCCGATGCAGGAAGCCTCGATCGACATCTGGCACAGCAAATATCAGCTGAAGACCAAGACCGGCGAGCCCGTGGACAAGGACATCAACGCTACCTACGAACGCGTTGCCAAAGCCCTTGCCGAGGTGGAAAACAAATCCGTGCGTACCCAGCACATGAAGAACTTCATCTGGGCCCTGCAGAACGGCGCCATCCCTGCCGGCCGGATTACCTCAAACGCCGGTGCCGAAGCGCACAAGCCGGCAACGTCCACCATCAACTGCACCGTTTCAGGCACCGTTCAGGATTCCATGAACGACATCCTGGAAAAGAACCACGAAGCCGGCCTTACCCTCAAGGCAGGCTGTGGTATCGGTTATGAATTCTCCACCCTGCGCCCGAAAGGCGCGTACGTAGCTGGCGCCGGCGCAACCACCTCCGGCCCGCTGTCTTTCATGGATATCTTCGATCGCATGTGCTTCACCGTGTCCTCTGCCGGTGGCCGCCGCGGCGCCCAGATGGCCACGTTCGATGTG
Organism: Marinobacter adhaerens HP15; assembly: GCF_000166295.1. NCBI lineage: Bacteria > Pseudomonadati > Pseudomonadota > Gammaproteobacteria > Pseudomonadales > Marinobacteraceae > Marinobacter > Marinobacter adhaerens. Next base: position 1,523,315 of record NC_017506.1, on the reverse strand, counting down.
CACCATCCGGACGTGATCGACTTCATCCAGGCCAAGCGCGAAGACGGTCGCCTGCGCCAGTTCAACCTCTCGCTGCTGATCACTGAAGACTTCATCGAAGCCGTGCGCAACGACGCCGACTGGCACCTCTCCTTCCCCGTTACCAAGAAGGAAGTGGAAGACGAGAAGCTGGACCTGAGCGACGAAAGCCAGTTTGTATACCGTGATTTCCCGGAACAGAAAGGCTACGTGGTGAACGGTGAAGGCAAGGTTGCCTGCCGCATCTACCGCACCCTGAAAGCCCAGTTCATCTGGGACACCATCATGACCAGCACCTACGACTACGCCGAGCCCGGTTTCATCCTGATCGACAAGGTCAACCAGATGAACAACAACTGGTTCTGCGAAGACATCCGTGCCACCAACCCCTGCGGTGAGCAGCCCCTGCCCCCGTACGGCAGCTGCCTGCTTGGTTCTGTAAACCTGACCATGTTCGTGGACTACCCGTTCACCGACAAGGCCAGCTTTAACTACGAGAAGTACCGTAAGGTTGTGGCCATCTTCACCCGCATGCTGGACAACGTGGTTGAGATCAACGGCCTGCCGCTGGCTGAGCAGCGCCACGAAATCACCTACAAGCGCCGCCACGGTATGGGCATCCTCGGCCTGGGCTCCACCCTCGCCATGCTGCGCATGCCCTATGGTTCTGAAGAGTCTGTGCAGTTCACCGAAGAAGTCGTGCGTGAAATGGCCGTTGAAGGCTGGCGCCAGTCCCTCGCCCTGGCCGAGGAAAAAGGCGTTGCGCCGATCATGGACGATGAGTTCGAGATTACCCCGAAAATGCTCACCAAGTGCCCGCAGCTGTCTGAAGACGGCTACAAACTGGGCGACAAGGTGAAAGGCCGCATCCTGCACGCCAAGTACAGCAAGTACATGCAGGAGATTGCCAAGGTAGAGCCGAAGCTGGTGGAAGAACTGGCCGAGAAAGGTGGTCGCTTTACCCACCACACGTCCATCGCGCCGACCGGCACCATCAGCCTGTCACTGGCCAACAACGCCAGCAACGGCATTGAGCCGAGCTTCTCGCACCACTACGCGCGTAACATCATCCGCGAAGGCCGGAAGACGAAAGAGAAAGTCGACGTATTCTCCTTCGAGCTGCTGGCATACCGCCATATGGTAAACCCGGGCGCCATGCCGTTCTCCGAGGATGAAGACAAGAAGCTGCCGGCCTACTTCACCACCTCCGACGACGTAACACCGTCGCAGCACGTGGACATCCAGGCCGCCGCCCAGAAGTGGGTAGATTCCTCGATTTCCAAGACCGCGAACGTTCCGACAGACTTCGCTTACCAGGACTTCAAGGACATTTACCTCTACGCCTACGATAAGGGCCTGAAGGGTTGCACCACCTTCCGCTTCAACCCGGAAGCCTTCCAGGGCGTACTGGTTAAGGAAAAAGACCTCGAGAACACAATGTACGAGTTCACCCTGGACGATGGCAGCAAGGTCACCCTCAAGGGCAACGAGCAGGTAGAGTACGACGGCGAAATCCACAACGCCGCCAACCTGTTTGACGCGCTTAAAGAAGGCACCTACGGCAAATACTGATCCGGGAACCGACACAGGACAACGAACATGACAGTTAAAATCAGCAACAAAATCGTCGGCTACCGCGTAAAGAAGGCCGACCCAGAAGCAGCCGCCGAACACCAGGCACCGGTGCACGCAGAAACCAAGCCCGTTCAGATGAACGAATACATCGAACGGCCGGACTTCCTGCTGGGCACCACCTACAAGATCAAGCCGCCGGTGGCCGAGCACGCGATGTACATCACCATCAACGACATCCTGCTCAACGAAGGCACCGACCACGAGAGCCGGCAGCCGTACGAAGTGTTCATCAACTCCAAGTCGATGGAACACTTCCAGTGGGTAATCGCCCTCACCCGCGTAATCTCTGCGGTATTCCGCAAGGGTGGCGACGTAACCTTCCTGGTGGAAGAGCTGCGCAGCGTGTACGACCCCAACGGCGGCTACTTCAAGAAAGGCGGCGTGTTCATGCCTTCCCTGGTCGCTGAAATCGGCGCCGTGATCGAGAAGCACCTGAAAGCCATCGGCCTGCTGGAAAGCGAGGAAATGAGCGAAACCACCAAGCGCATCCTCGCCGAAAAGCGCGCCGAGTTCGAAGCCAGCCACAGCACGGCCACGAACGATGAAAAGGCCAGCGACTTCCCGCCGAACGCCACCATGTGCGGCAAGTGCAGCACCAAGGCGGTGATCGTAATGGACGGTTGTGCTACCTGCCTCTCCTGCGGCGATAGCAAGTGCGGTTGAGATGATTGACTGCATTGAATGACGAGAAGGCCTGGAGTGAAAACTTCGGGCCTTTTTGTTTGGCGGGCCGGAAAAGTGATTGGTTTGATCGAAAAGTCGGTGATATTAGGAAAAGCGGTCGTGATGATCGTTTTTATCGAAGCTCTGGGAAAGGTTTGGAATTCAGGGCATTGAATGTGAAGCGCTTTTGGTTAGGTTTGGAAGTGGTCAGACAGGATATTTGGACGGGGAATATGACCATCGCGACGACTATACAAATGTTAGGCAATGAATTCCAAAGTCAACAACGCTTTATTGACTAATAATCGGAGAGATTATGACCCAGTATTGGCGCGACCGTTTCGCTACATGGTCTCGACCACCGAGTGATAGTGAAGAGGCTAAGGCGGACCGGGCAGCAAGGATGATAAATGAAGCCATCTCGAATTATGCTCCTTTGGATAGCAAGAGCATAAGTGTCTATGGAGCGGGTTCCTACAAAAATAATACGAACACTCGAAACGAGAGTGACATCGATATTGCAGTGGTACTGCATGACTGTTTCTTTTCAAAATACCCGAATGGCAAGCCGCCTCAACCAGAAGACTTGGGTCATACAGGTGGAGTGAAATACGGATTAGATGCATTCCATGAGGATGTCGGGCGAGCTTTGAAAGCGAAGTTTGGCCATGATGGAGTTACCGCTGGGTCAAAGGCATTCGATGTTCACTCCAATACTTCTCGCCTGGACGCTGACGTTGCTGTTTTCTTGGAGCACCATCGGTACACCGGAAAGAGAAACACGGACGGGTCATGGCATTACTTAGAAGGTGTCGAAATGCGAGGCAAGGATGGCTCAAGAATAATTAACTGGCACCAAGACCACTATAGAAATGGTGTTGACAAAAATAATCGCACTGGTCGCCGATACAAGCGTATTGCAAGAGTCCTAAAATGTCTCCGTGACGACATGAAAAGGAGTGAAGAGCAATCGATTCGTCAAGCCGCCGACGTGCCATCATTTTTATTGGAATGCTTGGCTTTCAATGCATCAGATGGCTGCTACCAGCAGGGCGACCTGTACGACGATTTGAAAGCTGTGATCACCACCCTGTGGAACGGTACTAAGGCAGAAACGGATGATTTCGTCTATGTGGAAGTAAGCGGCCTAAAATGGCTTTTTGGTGGCGAGCAACCATGGACCAAAGCTTCAGCCCATAGCTTCCTTTTGAAAGCCTGGCAGCATGTGGGGTTCAGCAGATGAATAGAGCCTTCGCAACCATCATCGTAGGGCTTGTGGTAGCGACGTGGGCTGCCTATTTGTTAATACAAGGTAAAACCCTAACCTGGAGTTACTTGGGGCCTTTTTCATTGGCGGTCGGCGTGCTTACAGCTGCGGGATTTATATTTAAACATTGGACATGGCATTGGCCTGTAGTTCATTTACTAACTAAAACTCCTCACCTATCTGGGACTTGGATCGGCACGCTTAAATCTGACTATATTCACGAGGGCGAAACGGCGCCACGAGGACCAATTGATGCCGTGCTGGTGGTTACTCAATCAGCAGATGAACTTAATGTTCGCCAGTATACAAAAGAGTCATCATCAACGACTGTCGCGGCATCAGTTACGGCGGAGCCAGGCGACAAATTTATTCTCGCAACTGTATTTATCAACGAACCAGACATCGAATTACAGCAGACCCGAAGCCGGATGCACTACGGCGCCACCCGGCTGGCCGTAGAGGGTTCTCCAAGGTCGCCTGAGCAAATGGTTGGAAACTATTGGACGGCCAGAAAGACTTCCGGGTCATTAGAGTTCCAGTTTGTGAGTAGAAATCGGGCTCACTCTTTTGAACACGCATACCGACTCCGGAAGGCCTCAGAATGAGACAGATTCTGGTGCCTATTTGCAGGATGCCTAACTAGTGCGTCAACAGGACCGGTTTATTTCGCTGCGCTACACAAACCGGCCCGTTACGCTGGCGTTATACGAGTAATGGATAAGATGTTTCCTGGGGAAAGAGAAAAAATATATACAACAATAATATTAAAGGTATCCCTTTCATTACTACTGGTGTCTATTATGTTGACGCAGCTTGAAAGAGAGCTTCTCGATCTGTTTGAGTCTTTTCATTGGGCTTTCATTTTCTTGGTGCCTGTTACTTTGCGATTGGTTATTATTTTTAAATACCACGATGCGACATTTGTACAGATCGATGAGGAAGAGCGCAATACAACTGAGCACAGAGGTATGTTTTTGACTTTGGCTGGATTTTCATTTTCAGCACTTTTTGCGCTAGTTCTGGCGACAACATCATCGGAATCTAATGTTCAGTTACTAGGGGCTTCGATATTACTGATGCTAATCAGTTTTTTAATGTTTTATGGTTCCTTCAGTTTTGAGGCGTTCAAATATTATCGATGGCAAGTTGATGTTGTTGATGCAATGTCAGATACTGGAAAGTTAGCGTTGTTGCTATCGTTATTGAGCGCGATATACAGTACAGAAATCGATCCGGCTATAAAGTTAACTTGCCTGTTGTTTTTCTTTCTTTTTTGGCTGACGATTTTTTCCATGAACATTAAGGCGCGCAACAGCTATCTGAGCGCATTCAAAAGGAGACCGAAATGAGCGCTGACAAAAAAAATCAAAAAGGCAGTCAAGGAAACGAAGATAAAACCAGTAAGAAAGACACTGTCTTAAAAGAGAGTACTTATTCTCTGTGTCCAATACACAATGTCCAGTACCCTAGAGGTGCAAAATGCCCTCAATGTCCTTAGGCCTGTGGAGCCTATAACCAGTGAATCAAGCCGACCGTTTTGCGCTAGCGCTCCAAACGGCGGCTTATTCAAGGCGTTAGGCAGCCAAGTTCCGCGAGAATAGTGCAACTAGAGATATATAAAGAATGTTTTATTCGAGAAAATTAAATCCTGAAACTGGTCAAGTCGAAGTTTGGGAATGCAAATGGTCTGACCCAGGCACAGGAATGGCCAAGAAAATCTTTCTTCGAAAACATTGTAATGAAGGGGAAATGGAGGATGAGGCTGAAAATCATAGCGCGGCTACAGCAATATGTTGGGCTCCTGGAAGGACAATTGGAAATATAGCAGTAAGTTCAGAAGAAGTTTTTGGTAGCTTTACTAATAAGTCGGGGGGCAATGCAATCCTTCCCTGTCATATCGTTCCATGTGGAAAGTTCAGAAATGGAGCAGATAGATGGTATTGTAAAACCCACCAAATACATTGGGGAACAAAGGCTGATCTGGCAGCTGTCTCAGAGTCTGGCGAGGTAACTTGTAGCAATCATTTGATGGCTATGAGTTATGTTGTCGACCCCCTTGTTATTGATTTCAGTGATTTTGAGGAAATAGGAGTTTGGTGTTCTTTGCCTCCGGCAATGTCCTCGAAGGAAACTACTCCTAGACCTCCAAAGATTCATGTGCACAAGCGCTTCACAGGTCAAGACAAGAAAAAGCTCGACCGTGATTTCGATGCGATAGTTTGTTCATATAAACAGCACCTAGATTTGTTCGAAAGCAATGAAATTACACAGATACAAATCACGCCTCCAGCCGCATTTGAGTTTGTAAAATCTATCGAAGAAGGACGAGAGATGGGCTGCATTACTTGCAAGAAATGTGGTTATCCTCACCTAGATTTAGGAAGCTTTGCAAATACTCCACATGCAAAGCATTTTTGTGGAAATTGTGGGAATGATAGCGTGTGGAGCAAGGGCAAAATTGTATCCACACCCTTAAAGCCCTTGCATGATCAGTTTCACCGGAGTAACGAATATATTATACCGGACAGAGTGCTAGATTTGGATGACTACAAAGGACTTGATTTTGAATTATGGTCATCAACTCCCGCTGTTCTCTGGACTGCAGATAGACCTCAAGAAAAAGGCATCCATGTGCACGTATATGAAAAAGGTCGCAGGGTAGTAGATGACACCTTTGGAAGAGTTTTTCACGAAGGAAAAGAACTAGATCGAAAGCTGCTTTGGAAAAGCATGACAGAAAACACAATATATTAATAAGCCTAACAAGGCCAAGCAGCATCGCCCTTCGGGGCTGGACCTCGCTATGCTCGGCCGCTGTTGGCGACGTTATGCCCAAGGATTAAGCAATGAATTCCTACGGAACGTTGATATTCTTCTGCGGGAAAATGGGAGCTGGCAAAAGCACTCTGTCTGGCAAAATCGCTCGTGAACGGGGAGCCGTGCTTATCTCAGAGGATGAGTGGCTGGCCGCTTTGTTCCCCGGCGAGATCAATGATTTCAATGCTTACATTCGTTACTCATCTCGGCTCAAGCCAGTGCTGAAATCACACGTTGAGCAAGTGCTCTTGGCTGGTACCTCTGTAGTCCTGAACTTTCCCGGCAACACCCGTAAGCAGAGAGCCTGGTTCAAAGACGTCTACTCGCAACACGGCATTCCTCATGAGCTGTACTATTTGTCGGTAGACGATGAAGTTTGTTTAAAACAGCTGAAACAGCGACAGAAAGAACAGCCTGAACGGGCTCAGTTCGACACGGAGGAAGTCTTTAGAATGGTGACGGCTTAATTTTAGCCGCCACGCTATTACCCCCCTCCTCTCAATCATTCAGCCCCATTTTGGCCATCTGGAATGGGAGTAACTTCCTTTCGTTAGCCAAAGTCACAACATCTAGCTCATTAACGAGGCCGGGGTTCAAATACCTGTAAGTCCACCGATAATCGAACCCGTTTTCTGCAGCCTCATAGCGATCCAACAAGATACGGACATGCCCAATGCCGGCCATACGGATCGCCATGTAACAGAGAGCGCAAGGCTCTCCTGAGGCAATCAACGTCGTCCCTTTTAAAGAGACGCTATTTTCATTACGTGAAGCGTCCCTTATCGCCTGTATTTCTGCGTGTGCGGTACAATCCAGATGCTCGGCAACCTGATTTACCCCCTTGCCGACAACGTCTCCATTTTGATTGACGATCACAGCGGAAAACGGCAAACCACCGGCTTTTACATTGCTAATAGCCAGATCAATCGCGCTTTCGCCACAGGTTGCTAGACGCTCTTCATCAATTTCGTCCCACATCGGTGACCTCACGTACTGACGATGGAGCCTGGGCGGAAAGGCTCAGCTCTGAAGCAAGGCTCTCGGCTCGAGCTTTGGCGTTGGCTACTGACACTCGGTGCCTCTCGTCGCCAAATTCCTGATATTCAGCGGCGACCTCATAAATGGTGTCCACACCGAGGTATTTGCTCAACGTTCTGAGGTGCGGCACCAGGTGGCCAGACTCTTCTCTTATTCCGCCTTTTTCAAAGCCAAACTCTCCGCTGGAGGTCACGATGATCAATGTCTTACCGGATAGCAGGGGCTGCAGCGGGAAGTCCCCTCGTTCGAGATCGAAATCAAACGTTTTGCCAATGCGAACGATCTGATCGAACCAGGCTTTTAGCTGGGCCGGCATACCGTAGTTGTACATGGGTGAGGAAATCACAATAACGTCGGCTGCTGAGACCTCAGCGATCAGGGTGTCAGAGAGTGCCAATGTCTCTTGCTGTGCCGGGGTCCTGTTTTCCTCAGGGGTAAACACCGCACCAATCCAATCCTGGGTAATGAAAGCAGGTGGATTCACCCCAACGTCACGATAGATATATTCATCCTCAGGCCGGTTCTGTTTCCAGGTATCAATGAATCGGCGGGCGACATTTTTCGATATGGAATCGTGATCCGGGTTCGGGTTTGTCGCGGCTCTAACGCTTGAATCAATGTGTAATAGTGTGCTCATGTTCATTTCCTTGGCTGATTGATGACAGGAGCTAGTTTGTGGCGCTGGATGGACTTGCACAAACGGAAAAATTACACTTGCAGATGAATTAAACTCATCTAAACGTTCATGAACTCGTGATTGACCTGGAGATTCACATTGCAGGTGTCATTACAGGCGCTGAAAGCCTTTGAGTCGGCTGCCCGCCGGGGTAGTTTCAAGTTGGCGGCAGAAGAACTTTCGCTAACGCCGACAGCCATCTCACACCATATTGGCAACCTGGAAAGCCGATTGAATGTGAGCCTGTTTCATCGGCAGGGAAGACGGATATCCTTGACGGGAACGGGTATCCGATTAGCCAAAGCGACCGCGGAAGGGTTTCGCAAAATCGACAGCGCTTTGGAAGAGGTGGTGAAGGCAGGCAATACGGTCAGGGTGACGACGACATCATCCTTGGCAGCGATGGTGCTGATCCCTTCCCAGCACGATTTCGAACAAGCCAACCCCGAGATTTCTGTGGAAATATCGACCGGCGAGTCGGTCGACAGCCAATCCTACATCATTCCCATTCGATTCGGGGATGTCTCAGTTGCTGAGCATTCTGATGTCATTCGATTTGAGTCATTCAATGTATTTGGTGCCTATGGAATGACGCCTCCCTCCTGGGAAAATGCCCCTTTAACCCTTTTTACCACGGAGTGGAAAAACAAAGCGTTACCGGCCCCTCCCCTCACCGATTGGTTAGAAAAAAATGGACTGCAGGGGGCAAATATCCAACTCAAAACGTTTGATCAGGAGCTTTTCGGGATCCAACAGGCTATGGCGGGCAATGGGCTGGTGTTCTGCTCTACAACGCTCGTCGAAAGGCTGTTAAAGGCCAACGTTCTGCAGCATTTCGACACTCAATCGGTAACATCAGATTTGTGCTATTACGTTCCGGGTAGGGATAGCTTCGAAACGAGGAGTGCGGCCAAATTCCTGAATTGGATCGAAGATATCCTGAACCAGTAATACATGCAGTCACTTTCATTTTTCATGGACATCAGCCCAATAAAAACCGGAGAACGCCAATGACCGCCTACGTGATCGGTAACATCACCGTAAAAGACCCCGACAAATGGGCAGAATACCGCAGCCTTGTTCCGGCAACGCTGGCTCCCTGGGGTGCGGAACTGGTACTTCGGGGTACACAGGCAAAGGTGCTGAGCGGGCAATACCGGCACACCGATACGGTGGTTATCCGCTTTCCCAATGCGGATTCCGTCGCCAATTGGCACGACTCTCCTGCCTATCAGGCATTGGTGCCGTTACGCAACCAGGCAGCGGATGTGGATCTGGTGACCTTCGAGGCCGACGAATAACTACTGCCACCGCTGGCAGCCTGGCGCCTATACTGGACAGCAAAACCAACAGAGAAGCGCCATGGAAAACAATTCAACAAGCCTGAGCATGACCGTTCTGATGACGCCGGACAAAGCCAATTTCTCCGGCAATGTGCACGGCGGCACCCTGCTGAAGTACCTGGATGAGGTCGCTTATGCCTGCGCCAGCCGCTACGCGGGGACCTATGTTGTTACCCTGTCCGTCGATCAGGTGATGTTCCTCCAGCCCATCCAGATTGGCGAGCTGGTGACCTTTCTGGCCAGCGTGAACTATACCGGCCGTACCTCCATGGAGATCGGCATCAAGGTGGTTACCGAGAACATCCGCGACAAGTTGGTTCGCCATAGCAACAGCTGCTTTTTTACCATGGTGGCGGTTGATGACAACGGCAAAGCCGTCGCCGTGCCGCAGTTGGTCCCGAGCACCGATGATCAGATACGGCGATTTGCCAACGGCAAGGAGCGCCGGGCCATTCGTGCCGAACTGGAGGAACGCTACAAGGCACTGCATAAAAAATGAGTCCGGCGCAAATAACTGAAGCAGATCTATTTTTTCGAATTTGAACGTGACTTGGTCGCAGTAGATTTACTCGCTCTCGCAATGATCATTTGCTAACGTGCAAAGCGTCCAGGAGGACGTTATCTCTCAGTAAACAAAAGGAATTGGATCATGGATCACAGTGACCGTGAGTATGTCTCCGCTGCCATCAATTTTTTCTGGGGCGATGGCACGGCCTCACCTGAATCCGTCAATGAACGATCCGCTGAGGTCGTCTATACCGCAGTAACCGAGTCGCAATCGTGCTCAGCTTCCATGGACCTGGTTCCCAGACCGAGCGGCGGCAAGCCAGGAATCTCCTATATCGTGAAGCAAGTGGCTGGCATCGGTAAAAACATCGCTTCCGGTAACAGTCAGACTTATTACATTTGCAAGCTGCAAGTCAGCCAGAATTTCCGCTCTGAAATCCACATGGCACTAAAGGGAATTTGAGATGTTCAAGATTGGATTGATCGCTGTTGCTTTAAGTTTGTCCGTTGCTGTTCATGCCGGTAACCGAATCGAGCTTTTGTACTCGGACTTGAGATTCAACATTCCGGCAGGTTTCGCCGCTGTTGGCGATATTGGCGACAGCCAGAACATGTTGATCTTCCGATACGGCGACGAGCTAGGTAAACGATTCCTGGCATTCGCAGACATGACCCACGATGAAACGTTGGAATACGGCTGCCCAGCGGGCACTTTCTTCGAGGCTGTTTTCTTTGAGACAGCTGCAGCCGATTGTGACCAGACGTTGATCGGGGCCGTGCACGAGAATTTTGTCAGCGGCAGAGATGTCGCCACTTGGACGCAGGATTCCTATTCACTCGCCTACTCCGACCACGGGAACAAAGCCTTCCTCTTTGTGATCGGCAAAGATGCAAAGCTGCTAAAGATTGACTCCGATTTTCTTGATGGCGAATCCCTCAAGCGCATCGCTGAAGACATTTAATTCCAGCAACAAATAAATCAAGGAAGATTATGAGACTATCCCCCCTCCCCCTCGTCGTTCTCTGCCTGTTTATGGGCTTCACCTTCTGGGTGATGGCCGGCGCCGAGCAATCGCTCCTGGCATTCGGGGCCCAGTTGATGTCGAGCCCCGATACCGCACAGGTTGTTATTGATCTCTACATTCTCGCGGTATTGGCTTGCATCTGGATGTACCAGGATGCCAAACGTCGAGGCAAAGGATTGGGTTACCTAGTTCCGTTTTTCGTTCTGACAGCAGTGTTTGTCTCCGCAGGGCCCTTGTTGTATCTGGTTCTTCGAGGTGGGCCCGAGACTGAAACTGGTAGGCTTTGACTCTTCGCATCAGCCAAATCAGCGTCGGCCATCTTTGAGCACCCGAGCTACAATGCTAACGTTGAGTGGTTTCAGTCAGCCAGACTTCGGAGGGCCCCATGGCAGGCGGATGGTCTCGTGATGGTGCGGTTCAGGAACAGATCGACGCAAGCGTTGAGGATGAAATCCAGCGCGCACGCAGCCAGTTGGCCAAAGGCGAAAGTGCCGAGGAATGTGATGAGTGCGGAGCACCAATTCCAGAGGCCCGGCGCAAGGCCATTCCCGGTGTTCGTTTGTGCATTGACTGCCAGTCGGCCCATGAAAAGGAGCACAGCCAGTCTGGCGGCATCAATCGCAGGGGCAGCAAGGACAGCCAGCTGCGATAGAGACGGCCCACAAAGTAGCCTGGGCGGCGGTTAAAGAGGAATATCACAAGGAGGGCGACAGGTGGGTCAAAGGCAAATCCCAAGAATGAATCGCCATAGCACACCCTCCCGGACTAGCGTTTGAATATGGACATTTCAATCGAACCGGGGCGGGCTGATCATCTTGATGGCATTCACGCTCTGGTCCTCGAATGGGGTTACACAGCCAGCAGGCTCCGCACGAAAGCATGGCTCGAGGCAATCGCTAACTCTCCCGACCATCAGCTTTTCGTCGCCCTTTCCGGAGGTTCGGTCGTTGGATGGATAGCTGTGGAAAAGCGCCTGTTCCTCAGCGAGCTGTTTGTCGCGGAAATTACAGGCCTGGTTGTAGGCTCCCGCGCACGGAGGGCTGGTATCGGCCAGCTATTGGTCCAGTCTGCTGAAGACTGGTCCAGCTCTATGGGACTCCCGCGGGTGGTGGTACGCTCTAATGTAACGCGCCTTGAGTCTCATGGCTTTTATCCGGCGGTTGGTTATACGCAATCCAAAACAACGCATGTCTACACCAAAGACCTCAAGCAGCCCGGATCGGAGCCCTGAACGCCCCGGCCTGAAAAACGGCGCGCTCCCAGCAAAGGAAACTGCATGAAAATCTATGGCGATACCCAATCCGGCAACTGCTACAAGGTTCAGCTCGTTTGCCAACTGCTGAACATCGACCATCAGTGGATTGATGTCGACATTCTGGCGGGCGACACAAAATCCGATGATTTTTTGAAAAAGAACCCGAATGGCAAGATTCCTCTGCTGGAGCTGGATAGTGGCGAGACGCTGTCAGAGTCCAACGCCATCATCAACTACCTCGCGTTCGGCTCTGATCTGTACCCGAATGACCGCCTCGCCCAGGCCCGCGTTCTGCAATGGCAGTTCTTCGAACAATACAGCCATGAGCCGTTTATCGCCGTTGCGCGCTTTATCAACAAGTACCTGGGACTGCCGGCAGACAAAGCCGACGAGTATGCCGCCAAGCAAACCGGCGGTCACAAGGCCTTGCAGGTGATGGAGCAGCAGCTGGCACAAACGCCATTCCTGGCGGGTGAGAAGGTCACTACTGCAGATATCTCACTCTATGCATACACCCACGTCGCCGATGAGGGTGGTTTTGAGCTGGAAGCCTACCCTGCGATTCGCGCATGGCTGGATCGGGTTGCGGCATTACCGAATTTCAGGCCTATGGTTTAGGAGTCCTTTGTAATTTCCTACCAATCCCCGTATGAAACCCAAAGAGTTCGAACAGGGTCAAGACAATGAGTCTGAGAACAAATTTCGAATTGATGGCCGCCTACAATCAGTGGATGAATGAAAAGATCTATGGAGCGGCAAGGGGCCTTGAACAAACCGAGTTGGCCAAGGATCGTGGCGCGTTCTTCGGCTCCATTCTCGGAACGCTCAACCACATTGTTGTTGGCGACACCATTTGGCTAAAACGGTTCGCCATGCACCCAACCTTTAGCATTGCACTGAAGGAAGTCGTAGATCTGCCCTCACCCAACAAACTGAACGATATCCTGTTTGAGGACTTCGCCGCGCTGTCGGAGCGGAGGGCCTGGCTCGACAACCATATTATCGGTTGGGTTGGCACGTTGTCGGATGACGACCTGAACGTGGTTATCCGTTATCAAAACACGAAGGGGGTTCCAGCGAACCGTCGGTTCTCCAGTCTTCTTCAACACTTTTTCAATCACCAGACCCATCATCGCGGGCAGGTTTCTACGCTGCTCTCACAAGCCGGGGTGGATATTGGGGTGACAGATCTTCTGGCGCTGATTCCAGACCAATCTAAGGAATGAAAAATGAACGGCGAATGCCTGTGTGGCGAGGTGAAGTTTGAAATCAAGGGCTATCTTCCCAACCTCTACCAATGCCACTGTTCCCTCTGCCGGAAGGTAACGGGATCGTCGGCAAATGCGGCAACTTTGGTTACGCAGAAGGATTTTCGCTGGCTGTCTGGTCAGGACAAAATCTCTTCTTTCCAGAAGCCAACAGGCTATCGCAGTGATTTCTGCTCGGTATGCGGTAGTCCAGTACCGAATCAACTGAGGGGAATGGAGTTGGTTTGGGTTCCTGCAGGACTCCTGGAGGAGTCATTTGAAACGGCCGTGGCCGTGAACGTGCATCTTCACATGGGCTCAGCTGCCTCCTGGGAGCGTGACTCCGGGGATTGCGTCCGCCTGGAGGCAGGGCCCGAGAGCCTTGAATCTTTACAGGAAGCTTTACAGGAAAATCCCCGTGCCTGAACTGAAAACCATCGGTCTGTTTCTCGTTACCGCGCTGGCTGAAATCGTTGGCTGCTACCTACCCTATCTCTGGCTTCGCGAGGGAAAGAGCATCTGGCTTCTGGTACCCGGGGCCCTAAGCCTGGCGGCATTTGCCTGGTTACTTTCCCTGCATCCCACTGCCGCCGGGCGGGTTTATGCGGCCTACGGCGGTGTGTATATCTTTATGGCCATTCTCTGGCTTTGGGCTATTGATGGTATCCGGCCGACCGTTTGGGATCTGGTGGGATCCGGCGTAGCACTGCTCGGCATGGCGATTATCATGTTTGCGCCTAGAGGCGCATAAATCTGCATCGCGTACCCGATAATCACCACAGATCTGAATAACCCGTGACCTCCTCTCGGCGCGCTGACGTACAGTAGTCATATGATCGACGTTCCAATTACCAAAACGAAGACGCCAGCGCCTCCTTACACTATGCAACGCTTTTCATATTGGCTTTTCGCACTGCTGCTCCTGGTGACCCCGCCAAGCCACTCAGAGACAGCCGACTGGCAAACAGAGGTGTCCAGAGAGGCTGCAAACCTTGAGCGCCTTCACTCCTTGATTGTTGTCCATGAGGGCCAGGAAGTTCTGGCATTGGATTTGAAGAGTGCCGGGCTCGACACGCCAACCAACATCAAATCTCTCTCCAAGACAGTACTCGCCGCGCTGGTGGGTATCGGCATCGAAAAAGGTGTGTTCGAGGGAACCAATCAACCGGTTGTTGAAACGCTCGGTGACCGCGTACCCGCCTCCGCCACCGAGGGCGTAGACCGGATAACTCTGGGCCACCTGCTGTCTTTGCAGGCCGGGTTGCAGCGGACATCTGGCCGTTACTATGGCCCCTGGGTGAACAGCGATAACTGGGTGCACCATGTGCTTACCCGGCCGTTCGTGGATGAGCCGGGCGGTCGCATGCTCTACTCTACCGGCAGCAGCCACCTGCTCTCGGCGGCGCTCACTGAAAGCGCCGGGCGCAGCACGCTCGACCTGGCGCGGGAATGGTTGGGCGAGCCACTGAATATAACTATTCCTGCCTGGGGTCGGGACCCCCAGGGGATCTATTTTGGTGGCAATAATATGGCTCTTTCGCCAAGGGACCTGGCAAAAATCGGCGAGCTCTATCGCAATGAAGGCCGCCTTGGTGATCGGCGCCTGTTTCCGGAAAACTGGGTGCGGGAGTCCTGGATTGAACGCGGAAGGTCCGCCTACACAGATGATCCCTATGGCTATGGCTGGTTCCAGCAGCCGCTCGCCGGCGAAATGGGGTATTACGGGCGTGGGTACGGAGGCCAGGTACTGTATGTGATGCCCGCTCGCAAACTGACCGTGGTGATGACCTCTGACCCTACCCCTCCCTCGCCGGGTTCAGCCTTTTTGCGCCGCCAGTTCCAGTTAATTGAGGAGCACATAATTCCTGCCGTGGAAAACTGAAGCGGCCGTCACGCATAAGTTTCCTCAACTATATTCACTGGTGGCGAACACCAAGGAGGAAACGAAATGAACAGGATCGCAATTACACTGTTTTCAGCTCTGTTGATCGCGCCAGTAGCAGCGATTGCAGAGAGCATGAAGTCTGAGGCGCCGGCCAACGCTGGCGTGTATTTCGTGCAACCAACTGACGGCGCAACCGTAGACGAAACCTTCAAAGTCGTCTTTGGTCTGCGGAACATGGGCGTGGCACCTGCTGGCGTGGAAAAAGCAGGCACCGGACACCACCACCTGCTGATCGATACCGACGTACCGTCCGATCTGAGCAAATCCCTCCCGGCAACGGATCAAATCAGACACTTTGGTGGCGGGCAAACCGAAACCGAGATCACGCTATCACCGGGTAAACACACGCTGCAGCTTTTGGTCGGTGATCACATGCATGTGCCGCACAACCCGCCAGTGGTTTCCGAGAAGATCACAGTAATGGTGGAGTAACGTTCTACCCTGAACGGAATGGCCAGTGCAGAGTTGCATTTCAGTCAATCCCCTGGGCGTTCGATCATGCTACTGTGAGCGCAAATAATCCGAACGAATCCAGGGGATAGCTGATGCGAAAGAACATTCTGATTACCGGTGCCAGCACCGGTCTCGGGGAAGGCATGGCTCGCGAATGGGCGGCCAAAGGCTGTAATCTGGCGCTCTGTGCGCGCCGGGCAGACAAGCTGGAAGCTCTCCAGCGGGAATTGCAGCAGGCTCATCCGGATATCCGGGTACTCGTCCGAGGCCTTGATGTCTGCGATTACGATCAGGTGTTCGAAGTGTTCCGGGGCTTCCGGGATGAGCTCGGTAGTCTTGATCGGGTGGTGGTTAACGCAGGCATTGGCAGCTCACAGCCCATCGGCCGTGGGCATTTCGCCGCCAACCGTCACACCGCCGAGACCAACTTCATCGCCGCTATTGCCCAGAGCGAGGCGGCCATGGAGATCTTCCGCGAGCAAAACAGCGGTCACCTGGTGTTGATGTCGTCAGTCAGTGGTGTTCGCGGTTTCCGTGGGCCACTGAACGTATACGCTGCCACCAAGGCCGCCGTAGCCTCTCTGGCGGAAGGCCTGCAACTGGATACCAGGGGCAAGCCCATTAACGTCAGCAACATCATGCCGGGCTACATTCTCACCGATATTAACCGCGATACGAAAAATGCCCCCTTCCGGGTGGATCTGGAAACCGGAGTGAAGGCTCTGGTGAAGGCCATCGAATCGGAGAAGCGCCGGGCCTATGTGCCCTGGTGGCCATGGACGCCGCTGAGCTAAGTGATCAAATCCCTTCCCTTTGGATTATTTGCCAGAGCAATGTAAGCAGCTTGGAATCTTCAGAATGAACAAATCCTTTGCCCTGGCAGCGTTGATTGCTGTTCTGCTGGGGTTCCTTGGCTTTCAATACTACATCACCTCCGTGCCGGATCTGGCAGAGCCCATTACCGTGGAGGAAACCCGATTCATCGAGCAGGACCAATCCCTCCTGTTAACGCTACGGGGTGGCGAGGGCCGCCAGTTTTCCGTAGGCCTGCGCGGAGACATCGCCAACGATCCGGAACAAACCGCCTTGTTCTTTATCAGCAATCCGGATCTGGTGCCCTATGTGTACTGGCCGGGTCTTCGGAGCAACGACGAGAAACGGGTACTGGAGCTGCTGGAAGATATGGTTGAGAAACAAAAGCAGGAGGAAGCGGTCAGGAAGATTTATGAGGTGCTGAAGAACCGGAACTGAAGCCACCGGATTCTGGGCGGGCTGGAAAAATGGCTGGGAAAGCGGGTCCAAGAACTCCCCCAGCCAGCGCCACGGTTGTGGCGACTTTCTAGCGCACTTTTGAAAGGAACTTCTGGGTGAGCGGGTTTTGCGGATCGGTAATCACCTGGCGTGCTTCACCGATCTCTGCGATCACACCCTCGTGGAAGTAAGCCACCCGGTCAGAGACATCCCGTGCGAACCCCATTTCGTGGGTCACACAGATCATGGTCATCCCCTCTTCTGCCAACAGGCGC
This sequence comes from Marinobacter adhaerens HP15, assembly GCF_000166295.1. Lineage (NCBI taxonomy): Bacteria > Pseudomonadati > Pseudomonadota > Gammaproteobacteria > Pseudomonadales > Marinobacteraceae > Marinobacter > Marinobacter adhaerens. The sequence goes on along the minus strand of NC_017506.1, from coordinate 1,505,900 downwards.
AGGGTATCCAGAACCTCGCCGACCAGCTCCGGGTCGAGCGCGGAGGTCACCTCGTCAAGCAGCATATAGTCAGGCTTCATGGCCAGAGCACGGGCAATCGCCAGGCGTTGCTGCTGGCCGCCCGACATTTTCGTGGGATAGACGTCGAACTTGTCGCCCAGGCCGACGTGCTCCAACTCTTTCTTGGCAATTTCGATTGCCTCTTCCTTGCTCATTTTCTTGACGATTCTGGGCGCCAGTGCGGCGTTCTCCAGTACAGTCATATGAGGAAAGGAATTCCATTGCTGAAAGACCATGCCCAGTTTCTGGCGCAGCTTGTCCTTGTTGGTCTCTTTGGCATGGACATCCACATCATCAACGAGGATCTTGCCCTTGTTGATGGGCTCAATGGCATTGATGCAATACAGGAGAGTCGACTTGCCACTGCCGGAGCCCCCGATAACGCTCACGACCTCGCCTTTCTTTACATCCAGGCTGACGCCTTTCAGTACTTCAAGATCGCCGAAGGATTTATGGACATTCTGTACGCTGATCATATTGCCATTTTCCTCTCAACATACCGGCCGTAGTGGGACAGCGGGTACGAAATAATGAAGTAAAAGATACCAACACCGATCAGAATCTCGAGCGGTTGCTGGGTTCTTGAAATCAGTTGCTCCGACGTGCGCAGCAATTCCATGTAACCGATGACCGAGACCAGGGCCGAGTCCTTGATGACACTGAGTGCAACACCCAGCCACGAGGGGAACACAGCACGCAAACCAATCGGCAACCGAATGTGGTAGATGGTTTGCCATTTGGTCATACCCAGTGAGCGCGCTGCCGTCTGCATTGAGGGACTGACACTCTCAAAGCCACTGCGAAATACCTCGCTCATGAAGGCCATGGTATACAGCGAGAGCACAATGGAGCCCGCAACAAACGGCGCCAGTGGATTCCCCATCGCACCGACAAAAGTGGAGAACAAAATAAGCTGGATGATCAGGGGAACACTTCTCAGCACGTCGAGCACGCTACCGAAAAGGACGTTGACGGCCTTGTTGCTCTCGGCACGGAGAAAGCCGACGATCAATCCCAGAATAGTGCCCACCACGATGGCGACAACGGAGATGATGATGGTATTCCAGACACCGGTCAGGATCAGACCGCTATCGCTCCAGGACAGGGGTGTGAATAAAGAATTCATCAGATTTCCCCCTTGAAAAGTCTACGAGCAAGCAGTGATGACCCGAACAACACGAGTTTGGTGATCACGAAGTACATCACGGCCGCCACAATGAAGAACTCCAGCGTTCTGAACGACAGTGACTGCAGACGCTGAGTCGTGCCAGAAAGCTCGCTCATACCCACCAGAATGCCCAGAGAGCTCATCAGGATGGACCAGACAAACTGGTTGGTCATCGGGTGGTAGATGCGTCTCAGCATCTGCGGAAGGATGATGTATCGATACGTCTGGATACTGGTCATGCCCAGCGACTTGGAGGCGCTGTACTGGGTGCTCGGAATCGACTGGAAACCACCCCGGAACGTCTCCGTCAGGTAGCCCGCGTTGATAAAGACCAGTGCGCTCAATACCGCCACGTAGGGACTGAGGTGGATACCAAATGCTCCAAGGCCAAAATAGGCCATGTAGATCTGGAACAGGGCCGGCGTATTCCGGGCGATCTCGACCCAGACCGTAGCAACCTGGCTGAAGAACTTTGTGTTGTTCATTTTGGCGATCGCCAACAGTATTGCGATCACAACGCCCAGAAGCATCGCCAGAACGGATACGTGCAGGGTAACGAAGGCACCGTTCAGCAGCTGGGGCATGTTCTGGAACACAACGTTCCAGTGAAATTCGTAGTCCATACCTTGGCCATTTTATGAATGGTAGGAAACTCGACCACGGCCCTTTAACCAGGGCTGTGATCAGAATTTTGGGTCAGGACACCGTTGGGTGAGAGCCCGACCCGGGAACCAATGCAATGACGGCCGCCTGTTTGGCGGCCGTCGGTTCGGCGCTTACTTGTTGTCCCGGAGGGACTTGATCAGATCGGCCGGCGCATCGGTACCGAAGTGCTTGTTGTAAGCTTCGTTCATGTTGCCGTCGCGAATCTGGCGTACCAGGAACAGGTTCAGGTAGTTGATCCAGGCAACCTCATCACGCTTGGCGATGATGCCCACAACGTCGTCGTAGTTGGGAACGTAGGGGCCTGCTTCAAAGTCTGCGAACTCTTCGCTACGCAGTTTGGTCGCGATGTTGGTGTTGGTAGAGATGATTGCGTCGACCTTGCCCTGGTAAAGACCCAGGTAGGCATCGTTCTCGGATTTGAAGGAGGTGTAGTTGTCCTTGCCCCAGCCCTGCTGCTCGGCATACGCGAGGTATTCGGTTTCATAGGTGGTGCCGAGTGCTGCACCGACTTTCAGGTTTTTCAGGTCGTCGAAGGATTCAATGTTCTTGTCCTCGTTAGCGATAACCTGGAATTTGAAGACGAAATACGGGTAGGTGAAGCCAACGGTCTTGGCGCGCTCCAGTGTATCGGAGGTAGAACCGATAACCACATCAGTCTTGCCGGACACCAGGGAGGGAATCCGCTCGCCCCAGGTCAGGTTGAGAACATTGACGTCTACGCCGAGCGCCTCGCCCAGGTCGTTACAGTAATCGACGTCGAAGCCTGCAGGCTCGTTGTTCTCGTCAAAATATCCCATTGGTGGGAAATCCAGAACCACGCCACAGTTCAGAGTGCCACGTTGAATCACGGTGTCCAGCTGATCGGCTGTCGCGCTTACGGAGGTTACCGCAGCACAAGCGAATACAAGCGGTGCTAGTTTGCGAATCATAGTTATTCTCTCTTTTTCTTTCGTGGGCGAAAAGTGTGTGTCCGTTATGCCTACACAACACGAGTTATGTGCAAAAAGCATACGTAAAAATACTACCGTAGATTATTTAGTGAAAATTTTTGAAATTTGCCATTTGGTAGGCAATTTTCCTTAATTTCCTCAATATAACCGGATTTTTTGAGCCTGCAACTCGTGATAGCGGCCAAAAAACGAACAAACAGTCATTTTTCATGTTCTTAGGTCTATGATTTAACTGATGTTTACACCTCCTTAATCAAAAAGACGAATTTATTACTATAGCAGGCCATTTTAACGGTCTCTGAGCAACACAGCGGGGTTTAACCGCATTGCCCTGAGCGTGGGCAGTAATCCACCCAGCAGCGCCAGCGAACTGACACCTCCGGCAACCAGCGCCCCAATCCACCATAAATCGCCGGCCGGCAGCTTCAAGGCGAGGTCAGCCACAGGTAAAGCAATTAGCGCACCAAGCGCCGTCGCGAAAACCGTTGCCAGGAAGGTCAGCAAACCGGTTTCCAGCAGCATGGATTGGCGGATCGCTCCGTGACGGGCGCCAAGGCAGTGCAACAGGTTGGCCTCGTAAAGCTGCCGCCTGCGGCTGACACTGACCACGCTGGAAAGCACAAGCAGGCTGGCGAGAAGACTGACCGATGCCACAGCCGCCAGGCCCGCGGCTGCCTTATTCAGCAGATCGCCGGCGGTTTCCAGCCAGTCAGCGGTGCGCAGCGTGATTACATTGGGGATGTTCTGTGCCAGCCATTGCTGGGATTCCCTGGCCGCCTCATCGCTTTGGTAGACCGCACCGACGTAAAGGCTGATCAAGTCGTCCAGTGCGTCTTGCTGCAATATGCCCTCGAACCAGAATCGGGTCTGCAGCCCTTTTTGCCGGTAAATTGCACGGATTTCGACGTCGATGCTCTTATCCTGTGCAGTAAAGGTGAGCTGGTCGCCCACCCCCAGTCCAAGCTGGTAGGCCTCCCGATCCTCCATGGCCATGTACGCAGGCTCCCCCTCGGGGGCCGGCGATTCCCACCAGCTGCCTTCCACCAGTTCCAGTGCTTCGGGGTTTCCCGAGAGATAACTCAGTTTGTATTCATCGCCCATGGCTTCTCGCCGAGCTTCGGCATTATCAGCCAGAACCTCCGCAATCGGCTTCTGGTTAATAGTGTCCAGACGGGAACGGACCATCGGAAGCAACTCGACGCGGCTGGAGGCATCCACCGCTTCCAGGCCGTTTTGCAGCGGTTCCATCTGGTCCGGGAACACTTCATAGAGGATTAGCGCCGGCGACTGTTCCGGTATGGTGGTTTCAAGCGCCCTCAGGAGCGTGGTAACCATCAACGTGCAGGCCACCACAAGCGTCAGTGCGGTGCCCAGTGACAGCAGCGTTGCCCGGAGCGGCGAATCCGGCCGGTGCAGATTGGCCAGGGCCAACCGCCGGGCAAACCTGCGGTCGGCAAAACCGCCGTTTTCCAGAGCCTTGGCACCGCGGCGTAACCCCTTGATCAAACCTTCCAGGAGACCCCAGAGCAGCGTAACCGCCAGCAGGAACAGAAAGCCCAGATGAGGCGATGGGAGCCAGAACAGGGTAGCGCCGATGTAGACAGCCAGCAGTAGATAGCTGGCAATCCGCCAGCTTCGAGGCTCGTTGGGAGCCGCCTCGACCTGCCCCCGGAAAAGCCCGGCCGGCGCAGCAGCGAGGGCTCGAGCGAGTGCCGGCAGTGCGAACACGTAAGCAGTCAGAACAGCGAACAGCCAGCTCAGCAGCAAAGGAACCAACCACAAGGACAACCAGCCGCCGGCCCCATCGGGCCCCGCCAGAGCAAAGGCATCGCCCGCCAGGCTGATCGCCAGGGCGGAAAGCCCCAGCCCGATACTACCGCCAATAAGCCCTGCAAGGCTGCCCAATACACCAATCTGCAGGAGGTATATGCCGACAAGCGGTTTGCGACGCAGGCCAAGTGTTTGCAAGGTGGCAATTGTGCCCAGCTTTTCATCGAGGTAGGCGTGGATGCTGTTGGCAACGCCGAGGCCACCGATGAACAATGTAGTGAAAGCGATAAGGATGAGTGCTGTGGCAATCTGGTCCAGACGCTCGGAAATCCGTTCGCTGCGCTCGGCAAACGTAGTGATTTCCCATCGCGCATCCGGGAATGCCTGCTCGAATTCCTCAAGCCAGGTGTCGAGATTCTGTTCGGTTTGTACCCGGTATTCGTAATCCACGCGGCTACCCGGGCGAATCAACCCGGTTGCCTCCACGGCCTGCTCGGAAATCATGATCGGCAGACCTCGCCAATTGGCGTTCAGGCTCCGATCCGGTTGCTTCTCGATAAGGCCGCTGATTCGAAAGGTGGCGGCGCCAATCTCAATCTGGTCACCAATCGACTGGCCCAGGCGTTCTGCCAGCAAAGGATCGATGATAGCGCCCCACTGCCCTTCCTTCTGGCCTGTAAGCGCCCCCAGAGGCTCATCCGGCATTAGCTCCAGCTCGCCGTAGAGGGGATAGAGAGCATCCGGAACCAGTATCTCCGCCCGGAAGAAGCCGTCGCCGCCGCTTCCGCTGACGATGGTATCGAATTCCCGAACCAGTGAAATTTTGCCGGTAGCACGAATCCATTCGAGCGCATCATCGGGCAGCGGCTCGCTGGTATCCAGCTCCACATCGCCACCGAGCAGCGCGCGGGTATCCGCCAGCAAGCTTTGCTCGATCACCCGGTAGAGGCTGGCTGTCGCAGCCACAAGGGTAACGCCGAGAATCAGGCAGGCCAGGAAAATCTTCAACGCAGAGATACGTGACCGCAGGTCGGTGATCGCGAATCGGAGCATCCAGAGCGGGTTTGTGGAGCGTTCAGGAGGCATAGAGACGCCCACCGTCCATCCGGACCCTGTGCTGACAACGCTCGGCAACGCGCTCGTCATGGGTCACCAGTACCAGCGTGGATTTGCTGTCCTTGTGCAAGTCGAACAGCAGGGAGAGCACTTTCTCACCGGTTTCATGGTCCAGATTGCCTGTGGGCTCATCTCCCAACAACAGGCTTGGCTGGTGAACCAGTGCCCGAGCGATCGCAACCCGTTGCTGCTCGCCGCCAGAGAGCTGCCCCGGGTAGTGCTGCAGCCGATGGCTGAGACCAACGGCCTCCAACATGGCGAGAGCTCGTTCCCGCGGCCTGGCCTCGCCGGCAATCTCAAGCGGCAGACTCACGTTTCCCAGGGCCGTGAGGCCAGGCAGCAGGTGAAAGGACTGGAAAATGATGCCAAGGTGCTCACTTCGCCAGTCGGCCAGAGCATTGGCGTCCATGTCGCCCAGACGTTGATCGCCGACCAGAATTTCACCACTGGTCGGTCGCTGCAGGCCGGAAAGCAACAAAAGCAGGGACGTTTTCCCGCTGCCAGAGGGGCCTGTGATTGCCAGTGTTTCTCCCGGGGGCACCATGAGGGAGGCATTTTTGAGTACGGCGACCTTGCCGGACTCTGTGGGGTACTCGAGAAAAATGTCGGTCATTTCAACGCTGGTGGACACTGGCGCTCCTCTGGTTTGATGAATTTCCTGCTCTGTTGCGTACTGGTAAATGATCGGCATCCGCATAAAGTTTAGAGTACGAACCCTTTTTAAGAGTGGCGCACTCACGTTTTTTGGCGCCTTCACGGAAAAACAGGAGTCCTGACCATGACCGGACCACTCGATGGCATCCGCATTATCGATCTGACAGCCATGATTTCCGGGCCTCTCGCGACCATGATACTGGCGGATCAGGGTGCCGAGGTTATCAAGATCGAGAATCCGGCGGGTGGCGACTTTACGCGCTCCGCGGCCAATCGGCAGGGCGATATGTCGGCGCTGTACCTCAACAACAACCGCAACAAGAAATCAGTGGCGCTGAACCTGAAAAAAAAGGCAGGACGCGACGCGCTGCTTCGACTGGTAGCGTCGGCCGATGTCTTTGTGCAGAACTTCCGGCCGGGCGTCATTGAGCGGATGGGGCTCGGCGAAGAGCAGCTGCGCAAGGTGGCCCCGAATCTCGTGATGGTATCAATCAGTGGCTTCGGTGACACCGGCCCCTATTCCCAGCGACCGGTATACGACCCGCTGATTCAGGGCCTCTCCGGATTGGCCACCGTGCAGGCGGGCGCCGATGAACTTCGACCGCAACTGGTGAGAACCATTTTGCCCGACAAGCTCACCGGTGTAACCGCAGCCCAGGCGATTACCGCGGCTCTGTTTGCCCGCGAACGCACCGGGGAAAGCCAACATGTCCGGCTGTCCATGCTGGACGCGATCATCGCGTTTCTCTGGAGCTCCGACATGGGCAGCCAGACCTTTGTTCACAGTGAGGTGCCGCAGCAGGAGGCTGCGAGCCTTCAGGATCTCATCTATGAGACCACAACCGGCTACATCACCATTGCGGTTCAGAGCGATCGAGAGTGGCAAGCCCTTATTCGTGCTGTGGACCGCCCGGAGTGGGCGGAGGATCCAAGGTTCCTGACTGCCCGGCTGCGCCAGGAGAATATTGATGCGAGGCTGGAGCTGATCCAGTCGGTCATCAAAACCGATACGGCCGAACACTGGTTGGCAAGGCTCGAGGCCGAGCAAGTGCCCTGCGCCCCGGTGTTGACCCGCACTCAGGTACTCGACCATCCCCAGGTACTGGCCAACGATCTGCTCTCCCACTACGACCACCCCCAGGCCGGCCGACTCCGCCAGGCCAGGGCGCCGTCGCGATTCTCGGCCGCACCGGAGCAGCACTGGCAGGGAGCTCCGCGCCTTGGCGAGCAAACCGGCGAACTGCTGGCAGAGTGTGGGTATTCCGCCGAAGAAATCCAGGCGATGTGTGATTCAGGCATCGCAGCCATAGCCGCCACTAACATTTTTTAAACGCTGCATACACACTGATCACTCTTCGGAAACGGCGGGATTTATAAGCACAGACTGCACGGCAATAACGTCCAGATGGTAGGTTTAAACGTATATCGAACCTACACGTGTAGCAATTTTTCGACCCGTAGCTATGCTGTTGGTGAGAGGCTGAAGGATGCGATCCGGGAGTCCGAGCTAGCGTCTCAAGCAAGGCAGTTTCTGCGCCCGCTCAAGGAGGAGTTCAGACGGTGACAAGCGATAAAGCCCTGAGATTCAATACCCACTCTGCTACGAGACCCTCTGGGATCTACAGGCGCATTGTGCACCAGATCGGCTGGCTCACAATCGCTATTGCCACACTGGTTTTATTGTCTTGGTTTTTTGACATCGAAGCCGGAAAGCGCATCCTTCCCGGCTTCCAGTCGATGAAATTCAACACAGCGATGTGCTTTCTCGCGTGCGGCCTCATACTCCGCTACAAGGCTCTGATTTACAGGCCTTGCTCAGATTGTCCGGTTACGCTCACAATCGCAGCGTTCCTATTGATTATCCCGGGTCTTACGCTCCTTGAATACTTTAGCGGATGGCAGCTGGGGATCGACAACCCGTTCGTCCAAGATACAGCAACTCCCCCGAGCGATTGGCCCGGTCGAATGTCCATCGGAACGGCCCTCTGTTTCGGCCTTATCGGCGCTGCATGGATGGCCACCGTATTACCTGTTCGCCACTCGACTATTGCACTGCAGGTCCTCGCTCTAACGGTTTTCACTATCAGCGGGTCAGCTCTGACCGGTTACGTTTTCGGAATTCAGCAGTTTGAGTTAACGATTTTCTCAACCATGGCCCTCCACACATCCCTCCTTTTCGTGCTCTGCAGTACAGCCATGCTTCTGGTTAGACCGAACGAGGGGATCATGGCCTCTGCCACAAGCCCTTACGTCGGTGGTCGGTCTGTACGAAAGCTTCTGCCGTTTATAATAGTCACGCCAATTTTAATGTGCTGGCTTAGCCTTAAAGGCCTTCAGGCAGGCTACTATAGCGAGGCGTTCGGGTTTGCAATCAGCGCCGTATCCAGCATTCTTGTGCTGAGCTTTGTCGGTTGGTTCGGCGCTGATGCGCTGAACCGTGAAGAGGAACGGTTTCGCTCAACCATAGATTCCTCGCCCGTCGCCACCGTAATGGTTGATCAGGCCGGCATTATTCAAATGGCCAACCAGTTAGCCCATTCCCTGTTTCTTTACCCTCGAAATCACCTGGTCGGTAAGCCCCTGGAAAGCCTGCTACCTCTTCGCTTCCGCGAGGAGCACAGTGTTTTCGTGCGCGGGTTCATGAATGCTCCCCAACAGAGAATGATGGGTGAGGGGCGCGAACTTTTCGCCCTGCGCCATGATGATTCCGAATTCCCTGCAGAAATAGCCCTGAACCCGGTGCATACGGTGGAGGGTCGCTACATCATGGCGTCGGTAATGGACATTACTGAGCGCCTTAAGGCCGAGGAAAAGATTCTGAGACTCAACCGTATCCACAAGGTGTTGAGTGGCATTAATACCCTGATAGTCAGGGTACAGACCCGGAAAGCTCTCTTTGAGGAAGCTACCCGGCTTACGGTCGAGGAAGGCGAATTACTCGCAGCCATGATCGTCGAGTACAACCACGACTCGGGCCAAGGAACCGTCTTGAACCAGCATGCTGCCAACAACAAATTTAGCAACAGACCGTTATCCAAGGCAGAGACGGCCATCGTAGGCGAGTGCCTCCAAAATCATCGCATCGTCATAAAAAATGAGCTCCGTAAGCCAGATTACAATAGGGGCTTCAATGACCTGATCAATCTTGGCGTAGGGGCATTGGTAGCATTCCCGTTAACGCATCGCGATCAGGAACTACAAGTGGCCCTGCTGCTATACCGAGAAGATGCATTCTCTTTTGACCAAGCCGAAATGCGACTTTTAAACGAGGTTGCCGGTGACATCTCTTTCGCGATCGCCAACCTGGCAAAAAGCCACCAGCTGGAGTACCTCACTCACTTTGACAGTGTTACCGAACTGCCGAACCGGCTGTTGTTTACCGACCGGCTGCAGCAGGCGATTCTTCAAGCCGAATGGCGAAAAAACGTGTTCAGCATTCTCTATGTCGACATAGATCGCTTTCGACAGGTGAATGACAGCCTGGGGCACACGGTAGGGGACTACGTTCTATGCAAAGTCGCTGAACGTATACTTGCCTGTGTTGCCGAAGCCGATACGGTTGCGCGTTGGGGTGGTGACGAGTTTATCGTGTTGCTTCCTGACCGGAGCGGAGCCGACGCCTCTGAAATTGCTACCTGCATCAACGGCCAATTGCACTCAGTAATTTCGTTGGAAAACGGACGAGAATTATTCGTGTCCTGCAGCATGGGAATCGCTGAATGTGACGGAACTGGCATAGACGTGGATGTGTTGATCAATCGTGCCAGAACTGCAATGGCCACGATAAAGGAGCAAGGTGGTAACGACTACCGGCATTTCATTGCCTCGGATCACGGCACCCTGAGCGACGCGCTTGCACTGGAAACTTCGCTCAGGCATGCGCTGGAGGAACGCCAGCTCGAATTGTATTATCAGCCGCAGATCGATATCGCTTCTCGTCAGCTTGTAGGCCTCGAGGCTCTCTTGCGCTGGCAGCACCCTACCGAAGGACTGGTCCCACCAGACCATTTCATCCCCCTGGCAGAAAAGACGGGCTTGATCATACCTATCGGAAAGTGGGTACTCTACGAAGCTTGTCGTCAGGCAGCGGCAATTCCGGGACTGAGAGTCGCAGTAAACCTTTCTGCCAGACAGTTCCATCAAGAGAATCTCGTGACTGTTGTACAAGAAGTTCTGGACAAAACCGGCATGCCGCCGGCCTACCTGGAGCTGGAAATCACAGAGAGCGCCCTGATTTATGAGGTTGAGGCGGCAATAGACACCATGTCTCAGCTAAGCAGTCTTGGCGTCAGCATCTCGCTCGACGATTTCGGCACTGGCTACTCAAGCCTGAGCTACCTGAAGCGCTTCCCTATCGATACTTTAAAAATCGATAAATCCTTCATAAACGAGGTCACTACCGATCCAGGCAGTGAAGTGATTGCGAACACGATCATTGCCATGGCTCACAGCCTGAACCTCAAGGTAATTGCTGAAGGAGTTGAGACTGAAGAGCAACTTGCAATGCTGCGCGAGCGAGAATGTGATCAGGCTCAGGGCTACCTGATCGCCCGACCGATGCCATTTTCGGAGGTGATTGCCAAATTTCAACTCTGAGGCGGCTTGATCACTCCTGATCGTCACTGAAAGCAGACCGATGGAATTCCGCTGCCTCCTCGGCCTCCGGTACACCGATTTCATGCACTTCCGGTACCTCCCCTCCGGCCAGCACTTCGAGCACGGCGTGCACCCCCTTGGACAGCGAACTCAGGCTGTAGCCACCTTCCAGAACCAGCGCTAACCGTCCCTCACAGTGTTTGTCGGCAATCGCCTGAACAATACCTGTGATTACTTTGAAACCATCGTAGGTGAGGTTCAGGGCCATGTCGTTTCTGTGCGGATCAAAGCCGGCAGAGACCAGCACCAGATCCGGCTGGAAGTAATCCGCCGCCGGCATCAGGATCTCCCGGAACACTTTCTCAAAGGCAACGTCGCCAGCCGTTTCCGGCAGTGGCACGTTGATGGTGTAGCCCTCCCCCAGCCCATCACCGATCTCTTCCAGGTGACCGGATCCGGGATAGAATGGCGCCGCGCAGTGGGTATCGAAAAACAGGACATCGGGGTCTGCCCAGAAAATGTCCTGGGTACCGTTGCCATGATGGGCATCCCAGTCGATGATCAGAATCTTCTCACAGCCGAGTTTGGCCTGGGCATGGGCCGCAGCAATGGCCACATTATTGAGCAGGCAGAATCCCCGTGCCCGAACCGGTTCCGCATGATGGCCGGGCGGGCGGATCAGGGCAAACGCGCTGTTACACTCCCCTTTCACAACGCTTTCAACGGCGGCAATGGCGTTGCCGGCCGCAGCCGTGGCGGCTTTGATGCTGTCGGGTGACACCGCCGTAGTATCTTTATCAAGCCACGCCCGTTTCCCGTCCAGTGAGAAGATGTGGTCAAGGTAGGAGGTGGTGTGTACCCGTGCCAGCTGATCGTATGTTGCGGCAGCCGCACCCGATTTGAATTGAGTACCTGCCACAGGGTTTTCATCCAGATACTCCTTGATGGCGCTGATCCGCCCAGGGTGCTCCGGATAGCTCCATTTGAAATCCAAGCCCTGAAGAATGGATCGCACCCGCTTTTCCACCCGGCTGGGCATGAACGGAAGATCCACCTCGGGGTTATGCCCGAGCATGATCTCATCGTAAAACACATTCACACTGCGATCGCCGATCATGGCCTGTTTCCTTTTCTTATCCTTGTGATTCCGCCAGCGCCTGCTTAACCACCGAGGTGAATGCCGCCGCGCGAACCCCGGTCGGTTTGAAACCCAGCTTGGTCCAGGCAGCCTTGGCTTCCTTGTTTGAAGCAGAGTATTCGAGGATCAGCTCCGAGGCGTGATGCTCCTCCGCGAAAGTCACAAGATCCCGCAACAGTGCCTTCAGGATACCAAGCCCCCGGAAGTCCGGCTCTACCCAGATATCATCAATAACGCCGGACTTGAATTCTGCCGCTTCCGACTGCTCCCAGATGCCCTGGCTTCTCCAGATATAAACATAACCCATACCCACGAGCCCGGCGCTTTTGCTTTCGGCCACAACGAGTCGTCTGTTGGGATCGTCCAGCGCGGAGTGCAGGGTTCGCAGAAGCCGCTTGTACTCGCTTTCCTTCAAGTCATGGGGAGGCGCACCCGAAACATGCAGGGCCAGTTTGGCGAGGAAGCCCACCATCTCGGGCAAATCCTCTTCCCGGGCCTCTCTGATGACAAATCCACGCTTTGCTTGATTTACCGCCACTTGCAACTCCCGTTCGACCTTCGCCAAAAGCATGCCAGCCCAATCCCGGAATGATCTGCATTTTCGGGGCGTATACATTTGCGCTACTCTCCAAAGCGTAGTCGCTGGTTGATCGAGCTACAAAAGCGGCAACCCCTACACGGTTCTTTTACTCATTCCTGCCCGGGGTAAGTTTCGATGAGAAAACTCCTGTTGATTCTGGGGATCTCGGTGATCGTTGCATTGTTGTCGACGGTCACATCCCGGCCCATGCTGATTGAAGAGCGGCTGATCCAGATTCAGGCGGAAGATACTCTCCGGGAATTCCCTCGGATCGAGAAAGAGCCACTGGAAGTGCAGGCAGCCTTGCTGGATATGGCAGACGACGAACTGCTGCTACTGAAGGCCCGGGCAGCGTATTTGCGATACCCGGCGATGACACGCGAAGTATTTCCCCTATATGGTCCCGAACCGGAATTCCGGGAAATTCTTCGGCTCTATGGCGAAAACATTCTTCCGCCGATTCACTATTTCCTGAGCAAACCTGTTGGCTCTATCGAGCTGATGAACGATCTGGCGAAAAAATATCAGGCGGCCGTGGAGTTCTTTACCGGAGGCGAAGACACCGGTAACAGTACCGCCGGCCAACAAAGCACGTCCCGAAAGGAAAAGCTGACTCCGGAAGAGCGCGGGTGGTACGCCGTGCGCTTTATTCAGGAAGAAGGGCACGATTTCCTGGGCCAGTTCGTATTGAACGAGCAGGGCGACGTCATCTGGGTTCGAACCGAACGGGTGCTGGAGAACATCAACCAGTTCTTCGCAAGTGGTATACGCAACCTTGAGATTCAGCACCGCACCGGTGACGACGTGACCGCCTCTGATATCGGCTGGGCGTCGGTGGATGTTCTGGTTTTTGCCAGCGCGTTGAAGGTACTTCGGGTAGGACGGGCTGTCGCTGTTTCATCCAGAGGCGCTGCAAGGGGTACCCGGTCCGCAGCACTGGCCGCTCGCCTCACGACTAGCGGGCGCATGCTGATGACGACCGCCCGCTACGCAAAATGGCCCGCCGTGATTGGCGTGGGGTATCTGGTGGTCACACACCCCGGTATCATCAACGACGTCCTGGCAGAGGTAGCGGAAGTAATGGGCTACCCGGTAAAGCTGGTGCAGTTTCTCGGGTGGATGCTGATACTACTGCCGGTGTTGTACATCGGCAGTTGGGTATTCCGGTTGATTGTGCGCCCTGCCCTCGGGTTACTCGGAACCCTGATTATTGGCCTGTCGCACGTTGGCCGGAAAAAATCACTTAACACACTGGACTGATTCAAAGACCGCTATGTCCTTTTCCCGCATCTACGAACAGGCCGTTCTCCAGAAAGGCGGCGAGAGCGAGGTTCTCGCACGGCTGCCGAGAGTGGCGGCACCCGGCGAGCTTGAGGCTCTTGGTGACGATCGATACCTTTCGGAAATCACCCGGTGCATCTTCAAGGCCGGTTTCGTCTGGCGGGTGATCGAAAACAAATGGCCGAAGTTTGAAGAGGCCTTCGAAGGCTTTGTACCGCTTTACTGGCAGCAGGTTCCTCCCGAAGTGCTTGAGCGTTTGGCGGGCGACGAACGCATCGTCAGGAACGCGCAGAAAATTCAGACCGTTCCCGAAAATGCGCGGATGATTGTCGATGCCTCCCGGGAACACGGCAGCTTTGGCAAGTTCCTCGCCAATTGGCCCAGCAGTGACCAGGCCGGCCTGCTGATGTGGCTTAAACGCAACGGAGCGAGGCTCGGTGGCAACAGCGCCCAGTACTTTTTGCGGCGAGTGGGTTGGGACGGCTTTATCCTTTCACGGGATGTTATTGCCGCGCTGCATAGGGAAGAGGTTTTGGATGCTTCACCCACCAGCAGGAAAGGGCTGATGCAAGCGCAGGAAGCGTTTAATCTCTGGCATGAGGAGAGTGGCCTGCCCTACAGCCACATCTCGAGAATCCTCTCGTTTACTATCGACTGACCTTGTCACGCGATTTCATTACCTCTTGTTTATTTAATGATAATTGTTATCATTCGCCTCCGCATTAACAATGAAGGCGTATTTTTGTATGAAAGTCATTCGCTCCCGACGCTGCAGCTCTGCAGCACTGGTTTCACTCCTCGGCGCAAGCTCTCTGGCCATGGCGCAATCGCAAACCAACGACGCGACCACACTCGAAGCTCTCGATGTGGTTTCTGATGCGATTACCGCTCCGGACTATATGCCTCTGGAAAAAACGCCGGCCGTTGGAAAACTGAACGTTCCGGTTGAAGAGCAACCCTATTCGGTCTCAATCGTCGATCGCAGCTTCATCGAAGATTCCGGCGCCAAGAACATCCAGGACGCCCTGCTCTACACCCCAGGGGTTAACGCGGGCAACTTCGGTTTTGACACCCGAATCGATTCCGCAAAAGTGCGTGGAGTAGACGCCGGCCGCTACCTGGATGGCTTGCGTCAGATCTACGGTTCCTACAACACCGTCCGCACCAATGTGTACGCCCTCGAGAGCATCGAAGTGCTCAAGGGCCCCTCCTCCATGCTTTATGGCCAGAGCGACCTGGGCGGCATCATCAATGGGGTATCCAAGCTCCCGGAAAAGGAACAGGGCGGCGAGATCTGGGCCCAGTATGGCACCTTTAATCACAAGCAACTGGCCGTGGATGTAACCGGCCCCGTCAACGAGAGTGGTGATTTGTTGTACCGTCTGATCGCACTGGGACGCGACAGCGACACACAGGTGGATTATGTGGAAGACGATGGCTACGTACTCGCCCCTTCACTGACCTGGCGCGCCACCGATGATACAAGCATCACCCTGCTTCTGAACCGTCAGGAGAACAAAGGCCAGGTGTCTGCCCAGTTCCTGCCACAGGCCGGCACCCTGGAGCCGGGTTCTCAGGGTTTCATCGGTTCCGAGCGGTTTGTTGGCGAACCGGGTTGGGATCGTTACGACCGGGAGAAGACCGAGGCTACCCTGTTTGTCGATCATCAGCTGAATTCCAACTGGGCGGTTTCCGCTACGGCCCGTTATACCGATTCCAGCGCAGAAACTCGTGAGCATTGGATCACTATTCCAAGCGTTCCTGACGCCAACGGTGAGGTATCACGAACCATTTACACGGCAGACACTGAAACCCGTATCTTCAACATGGACGCTCGTCTCGAGGGCGATGTTGATCTGGGCATGACCCGCCACCGTCTTATTATCGGAGCCGACCGCCAGGATGCCCTCTGGGAACAGGACAACTACTTCTACGGCTATGGTCTGGGCGGAACATTCGATGTTTACGACCCACAGTACGGCAACCTGAATGACAGCATCATCAACCCATCCGACCGGCCAGACAACGAGATTGAGCAGATTGGCCTCTACGTTGCCGACCACATTGAAATCGGCCCTGTTGTCGTTTCCGCCGGCCTTCGCCACGACTGGGCCGAGAACCGCAGCCTGGCCGTCTCCGGATCAGACACCGTCAGTGATGAAGAAGCCACTACCGGTCGCGCGGGTCTGATGTACCGGTTTGAAAACGGGATTTCTCCGTACATCAGCTACGCTGAAGCCTTCAGCATGAACCTCGGTACCGACGGCACTCCCGAGGCTAATACCCTGAAACCGACAACCGGCGACCAGCAGGAAGCTGGCGTGAAGTATGTTTCACCGGACCAGTCCCTCGGCATAAGCGCCGCGTATTTCGATATTACCCAGGAGAACCGCGTCAGTGATGGCAATACGCCAGGAGGTGTCGAGCAGACCGGCGCCGTGATCGACGGCTGGGAGCTGCAGGTGAACAAACGCTGGCAGCGTTTCGAAACCCAGTTGGCGTATACCGACATCAGTGCCAAAGACGATGGCACCGGCAACCGTCTTCCCTATGTAGCCGAGCGTCAGGCTTCCTGGTGGAACCAGCTCTATATCGCCAGCAACTGGCGGTTCGGTGCCGGAGTTCGATATGTGGGAGACAACGTTGGTTCTGGCGGCGGGCCCGTCGTGCCTTCCGTTACCCTTTACGACGCCATGATTGGCTACACCTGGCAAAACTGGGACTTCACCGTCGATGCCAAGAACCTGGCCGATGAAGAGTACATCACCTGGTGTCGCTCCGAGGGTGCAGACTGCGGATACGGCGAGCGGCGCACTGTGAATGCAAACGCCAAGTATCGTTTCTAACACTTCACCCTGAGGTCTCTGATCGCCGCAACCCGAATATTTCCGCGGCGATCAGCTCTTCTTTTTCTTCTTTTTCTTGTTTTTGGCCTTCTCGTACAACTCGCGCAATGCCTTGGGATTCTTTCCTTTACCCGAGCCGTGAGACTCCAGAATACGTGTCCAGATCGCCTGCTTCTGTTCCGGTGACAGCTGTTTCCACTCTTTCTTCTCCTGACGGGTTCGGCCGCAGGCTTTGCAGATGGCCTTCTTGTTGAACTCGCAGACGTCGATACAGGGTTTCTTGGTGACGGGCTCCATGGATACTGGCTCCCCTCCTTCTTTGAGAAGTGGCTCTACTTAACACTGTAGACGTCGACACCTGGATACAAGGCGTGGCACCAGTGGAAAACCGAGACAAGCTCCTAGTAGGGAATAAACGCTTCCTCATCACCCACGACTTTGGCAAACCGCCCGGCCCTCCAGTCCTCTTTGGCCTTTTCGATTCTGGCTCTGGTGGAAGAAACAAAGTTCCACTCAATAAACCGCTTACCAAGGGGCTCACCACCGATCACAGCGATACGCGTTTCTTCAGTAGCAGTGACCTCAACGCCGGAGCCTCGGGAAAAAACCGTCATGCTATGGGCAGGCAGTTCGGAGCCGTGAGCTCGCAACGCACCACTGGCGACATAGACGGCCCGTTCGGTCGCCTCCGGCAACTCCAGGGTCTGACCGGCTTTCAGGGTAGCTTCAAGATACAGCGTGTCGCTGAATTGGCGCACCAGTGAGCTCACGCCATAGGCACTGCCGATCATTACCCGGACCGGGACACCGTCAATGTCGATGGCTGGTATCTGATCGCCCGGATAATGATGAAAGGCGGGGTCGGTTTCCTCGTGGGATTCCGGCAAGGCGAGCCAGAGCTGGAGCCCATGCAGACGATGATCCTTGGCCGTGATTTCAGGACGCTCCCGCTCGGAATGGGCGATGCCACTACCGGCCACCATCAAGTTGATATCTCCCGGCTGGATGGGCTGGTAGCTGCCCACCGAATCCCGGTGCAATATTTCGCCTTCAAACAGGTAGGTTACGGTGGCAATGCCAATGTGCGGATGCGGCAATACGTTGATGCCCTCGCCGGCCGGAAATGCCGCCGGACCCATCTCATCAAAGAAAATCCAGGGGCCGACCATTTTCCGTTTTGCCGTTGGCAACAGGCGACGCACAGAAAAGCCGCCCAGATCAGCAACCCTTGGGCTTAAAATGACTTCAATGGCGCTGCACGGCGCATCGGCCGAATCACAGCTCTGTTCGACAGAATTCATCAGATTGCTCATGCATCGCTCCCTAAGCTTCACATCTGCTTGAAGAGATGGGCATTGCTGCGACTGACCGGCAGTCTTCTGCCAATGCCATCCATAAACACCTCATAGTGTCCTTCTTCATCTCGTTCCACCCTGGAAATACGGCCAACCTGAACTATGATCGCACGATGAATACGCCAAAACTGATCAACATCGAGGGTTTCCGTTAATTCTTTGATGGTTTTGCGAATGAGGAACTCCCCGTTCTCGGTCACCACTGTTGTGTACTTGTCCTCGGCGATAAAGCAACAGACATCGTCCAACCGTATAACATGAACCTGCTGGCCGCGGGTGGCGTTAATCCAGCGAAGTTCGCTGGAGCCTGCAACCGGCATTAGGCGTTTCAGCTGCGCAGCATCCAGCTCATACTTCACTGTTCTTTCATCACGCTTTCTCAGTCTTTCAATGCACTGATACAAGCGGTCTCCGTGCACGGGTTTAAGCAGATAGTCCACCGCTTCATGTTCAAATGCCTCCAAGGCATGTTGATCGTAGGCTGTAACAAATACGAGGTTCCCGGAAAATCCCATATCACGCAGGACACCCGCTGTCTCAACGCCGCTCATACCGGGCATCTTGATGTCCAAAAACACGGTATGCACATCAACTTCATTGATTCGTTCGACCGCTTCCACGCCCGACCCCACACAGATCACCTGCTCTGCTTCATCCCAGAGATCCGTGAGCAGTTTCTGAAGGTGAAATCTGAGTAAGGGTTCATCGTCAACAACCATAACGTTCATGGCGAGTCCCCGGGATTAATCGGCCACCGAACCGTAGCAACGCAACCGGTTACTGAGCCCTTTTCATCAGTATGGTTGGCCAGTATCAGCGATGCATTCTTTCCATAGAGCAGCGACAAACGCTGATGAATGTTGTCAACGGCGATTCCATGCCCGACGCCATTGTTCTTACGAGAATCCTTTCGCAATCCCAGCCCCGTATCACGGATGGTAACGCAGCACCGCTCAGGTCCAACATCTACCAGCACCCGGATATGACCGCCTTCAAGTTTAGGTTCAATGCCATGGATAACCGAATTTTCAACAAGCGGCTGCAGCGTAAATGGCGGGCAGCTCACTCCAGCGATGTCATCCTGCACGACAACTTCAAAGGTCAATCTGTCTCCCATTCTAGTGCGCTGTATCGAAAGGTAAGCTTTCACAAACTCCAACTCTTCAGACAGAGGAATGAGCTGACGCTCAGCCTTGGTCATGGAACCTCTGAGCAACCCTGTAAGGTCATCCAGAACTGTTTTCGCCGTCTCCGGTCGCACGTCAATGAGTACACGTATATTGGCGAGTGTGTTGAATAGGAAGTGCGGCTCAATTCTTGATTGCAACACCTGATAGTTGGATTCCGCCAGCTGTTTTCCTGCTCAAGCGTTCGCATTCGTTGAGCCTGTAGTTCTCTACGTTTACGGGTCAAACGATGTGAGTTGTAGAAAACGTAGGTCACCAACAAACTGAACAGGATCTTGAGTATAAGATCAGAAGCCGGCGCCTCCCGCACTTCTTCGAAGGAGCCATAAAGCTGATAAAACAAGTGGACGATGCCAATAACGACTCCCACCAGGTAGCCAATGACCGTGGCCACCAATATGGAAGTCCGGTTTTCAAGATAATGAACACTGACCCGTATCGCACACAGGCAAGACACCCCGAATACGAGAGCAACCTGCAGTGTCAGCCAGAACTCGCCCGCGTCCGTTAGCCAGATTACCATCGAAATCGCGTAGCAGATTGCAAGCGTCTGAAAGGTATCTCGGAGCAGGTCATGGCGCTGCCAGAGACGTTGAATCTCAGTAATCATGATGTCTGCCCTGCTCCATTAAAAGCCAGATGCATACCCGTGGCCACGAACCAGAGAATGCCGCCAAGCCCGAATACCGCACCGCAGAACCCTGCCAGTTGCGGCAGTGCAGTAGCCGTGCCGGCAAAACCGACCAACAGTGCGCTCCACTGAATAGCCTCTGGCAACGACTGTTTCTGCCGTGAGGCAAAAAAAACCAGAATCAGCCATACGCCACCTACGAGTTCGTTCCCGCCTCCTAGGCCGTTGACGACTATATGGAGCGACACAAAGGCCCCCGGCGCGAGTTCCGGATGGGCTTGTGCAAGAGTGATCACCATATTATGCCCTACGGTCGCCACCAGCCCCGCTGAAATCACGAGACCTGCCCACAGGTACGCCGCGAGCGATGCAGCTTGGCTCAGGGTTGTTCTCGGCAACAACGCCGACAATCCGAACTGCATGTTGAGCAGCGCAAAGCCGAACACGAGGTAAATAACAAAATACCATGTATACAGAAAACCGCTGTGCCCCTGCAGGTAAATGAGCTGGGAAGTGATGTCTGCCGATAGATTCCCGAACTGAACTTCCGTCAAGAGCGCGAGGTAAAAGACCATCCCGAACAGAAACGTTAATCCGGCAAGGATACCGGCAAGCCCTCCCGTTCGTTCACGAGATGAGAAACACAGCTTCATGTCGTTTGCTCCTAGAACTGATAAAAGATTGCAACACCACCAGACCAGAAGCCCTTGCGCTCCACGATTGAACTTTCGCCAGCTCCGTCGCCAAGATGTTCATAACCAAACGCGAACACCGAATGCCAATCGCTACCCAGTTTCTGGACGTGAGAGACCGACGTCCGCATTACGACCGATTTCTCTCCTTCGTATGCCGCAATGTTTGCAGACGCCTCTTGCTGGCTAACGCCGTAGTAGTAATCAACCAGCCTTCGCGATTGCTGACGCACGTCAATGCTTGGCACCAGCGCACCCCCCCATGCGGGCAATTCGCGCGATACTGCAATACCCCATTCATGGCCGCCATGCCGGTCCAACACATCGGCCGACGCAAAAATGGCAAGATCAACCCAGGGGGTCGCCTGCCCCCATTTGATCAGTAACTCACCGGTGTCATCCCGGTCGTCCAGTGCTGCCAGCACCTTGTTATCATCCGGGTCGAACACAGACTGGCGTAACTGCACCATCACCTTGAGCTTGCTAGAAGACGTGGGCGAGGTAACAAGCCCGATACCTTCCGGGTTTGCCATCATCATCCCCCACCGCAGATCGGCATAAGGTACGACGACATGCTGATCATTCTCCCCCTTTACATGGCGCTGGATAGAGCCGCCCGAAAGGCCAAGGCTTGCGTCCCAGTCGGAGGCGCTGACAGGGCCTGCAAGAATACACAAGACAAGTGCTGTAAAAGTGAGCCTTGACCGGAGGGCAAGGTGAGTCGCTAACGGGTTCATTTCAATGATCTCCAAGTGAATGAATTCAGGGGTGGAATACCCGGAAGCACGGACTTTCACACGGATGGAGAATCTCCAAGGAAGCGTGAGATAAACGGTTGGTATGGACGACAAGCCGGCATAAATAGAGATGGACGGTAACGCGCATTCGACCGCACTAGACTGTGCTAGAGTCGTTGGAAACTCTGTTCTGGGATTTCATATATGAAAACCATTGGCCTTCTCGGCGGCATGAGCTGGGAATCCACGCAAACCTATTACCGGCTTATCAACGAGGGCGTTAAAAACCGCCTGGGCGGGCTGCATTCAGCCAAACTGGTGCTCTTCAGCGTGGATTTCGCCGAGATTGAAGCGCTACAACACAAAGGCGACTGGCCGGCCACTGCCGACATTCTTACCGGGGCCGCTCTGTCAGTTCAGAAGGCCGGCGCGGATTTCCTGGTGATCGGTACCAACACCATGCACAAGGTTGCTCCGGAGATCGAACAGGCGATCGGGATTCCATTGCTACACATCGCGGATGCCACCGCGCAGTTACTGAAGAAAGAGGGTGTGACCCGAGCAGGCCTGCTGGGCACCCGCTTTACGATGGAGCAGGCGTTCTACAGGGAACGACTGGAGGCGGCCGGTATCGACGTTCTCACCCCGGATGAAAGCCAGCGGGATGAGGTGCACCGTGTTATCTACGAAGAGCTTTGCCAGGGCGAGATCAAGCCTGACTCGCGCCACACCTACCTGGATATCGTTTCGTCGCTTTCGGGGCGCGGGGCCCAGGCGGTCATTCTCGGCTGCACCGAGATCGGATTGCTGATCAGCCAGGCCGACACTGAGGTTCCACTTTACGACACCACGGAGATTCACGCCGCCCGAGCCGTGGAGCTGGCGTTACATCATCCGTAGAAGACCGACCAAGACGAACACCTGCAAAAACTGGATAATGGCCGCCATTAGAAGCCATGGCGCGCCAAATTCTCCGATCCAGGACTCTTTGCAATGGAAATCAACGTCAACTTTCTCGAGAACCTCAGACTTGAAGCCAAGTTTGACGATTTCACCGTCGTAACGGACCAGCCGATTCGCTACAAGGGCGACGGCTCGGCGCCCAGCCCGTTCGACTACTTCCTGGCCTCCTCTGCCCTGTGTGCAGCCTACTTTGTCCGGGTCTACTGCCTGGCACGGGACATTCCCACCGAGAATATCCGCCTGTCCCAGAACAACATCGTGGACCCGGAAAACCGATACAACCAGATCTTCAAGATCTCCGTGGAACTGCCCGAGGACATTTCGGAGAAAGACCGCCAGGGCATCCTGCGCTCGATCGACCGCTGCACCGTGAAAAAAGTGGTCCAGACCGGCCCGACCTTCGAGATTGAAACCGTCGAGAACCTGGACGCGGACGCCCAGGCACTGCTGATGACCCAGCCGGAAGGCGGCACCCAGACCTTTATCGAAGGCAAGGACCTGCCCCTGGAGCAGACCATCGCCAACATGACTGGCATCCTTGAAGACTTAGGCATGAAGATCGAGATTGCCTCCTGGCGGAACATTGTGCCGCACGTGTGGTCCCTGCACATTCGCGATGCTGCCTCACCCATGTGCTTCACCAATGGCAAGGGAGCTACCAAGGAAAGCGCCCTGTGCTCTGCCCTGGGCGAATTTATCGAGCGGCTCAGCTGCAACTTTTTCTACAACGATCAGTTCTTTGGTGAGGACATCGCCAACAGCGACTTCGTCCACTACCCGAACGAAAAGTGGTTCAAGCCGGGCCCCAACGACGAGCTGCCGGAAGGTATTCTGGATGACCACTGCCTCGCCATCTACAACCCGGACGGCGAGCTTGGCGGCTCCAACCTGATTGATACCAACTCCGGCAGAGCCGACCGGGGCATTGTCTCCCTGCCCTACGTGCGAAAATCGGATGGCGAGGTGGTGTATTTCCCCTCCAACCTGATTGAGAACCTGTTTCTCAGCAACGGCATGAGTGCGGGCAATACCCTGAACGAAGCACAGGTTCAGTGTCTGTCGGAGATTTTCGAACGGGCGGTAAAGAAGCAGATTATCGAAGAGGAGATTGCACTTCCGGACGTGCCCCGGGAGGTACTGGAAAAATACCCGAACATCCTGGAAGGCATTGAAGCCCTGGAAGCCCAGGGTTTCCCGACTCTGGTAAAGGACGCCTCCCTCGGCGGCCAGTTCCCGGTAATGTGCGTTACCCTGATGAACCCGCGAACGGGCGGCGTGTTCGCCTCTTTCGGCGCTCACCCGAGCTTTGAAGTGGCCCTTGAGCGAAGCCTGACGGAACTCCTGCAGGGCCGCAGCTTCGAGGGCCTCAACGATGTGCCGGCGCCCACCTTCAACAGCCTGGCAGTGACCGAGCCAAACAACTTTGTGGAGCACTTTATCGATTCCACAGGCGTGGTGTCCTGGCGGTTCTTCAGCGCCAGGTCCGATTATGATTTTGTTGAATGGGATTTTTCCGGCACCAACGCCGAGGAAGCCGAGTGTCTGTTCGGTATCCTCGAGGAGCTGGGCAAGGAAGTCTATGTCGCCGTCTATGAGGAACTGGGCGCGCCGGTCTGCCGAATCCTGGTTCCAGGCTATTCCGAGGTGTATCCGGTGGAAGACCTGATAATGGACAACACCAACATGGCTTTGGACTATCGGGAAGACATCCTCAACCTGCACCGCCTGGACGATGAGCAATTGGCCGATCTGGTGGAGCGCCTGGAAGCCAGCCAGCTGGACAACTACATGACGATCATCACCCTGATCGGCGTGGAGTTCGATGAAAACACCATCTGGGGCCAACTCACGATCCTTGAGCTGAAGATCCTGATCTGCCTTGCCCTGCAGTGGCATGAAGAAGCCCTGGAATTCGTCGACATGTTCCTTCAGTTCAACGACAACACCGTTGAGCGCGGCCTTTTCTACCGAGCGATGTATGCGGTTCTCGAAGTCACCCTTGACGACGAAATGGAGCTGGGCGACTACATAACCAACTTCACCCGCATGTTCGGCAAGGAAACCATGGAAGCTGTTGTTGGCTCAGTGGATGGCAGCGTTCGTTTCCACGGCCTGGAAACCACGAACATGCAACTGGATGGGCTGGAGAAGCATCAGCGGTTGATCGAGAGCTACCGGAAGCTGCACGCGGCGCGTGCAGCCAGGGCGGGCCTGCAGCAGTAATCGGACGCCGAGCGAGCCGCGCCGCATTGGCGGCGCGGTCAGTCCTGATCCACACTTGATCATTACAAGTAGCCTATTTGCGTTTAATGCCCGTACACCCTTGTACATTTGTGGCATACGCCAAACAAGGAGCCTTGCAATGAGCAATCCGGTGATCGCTGATAACAAGCCCAAGAAAGTCAGCCTGAAAAAAGGCGAGGAATACGCCTTCTGCGTTTGTGGCCGTTCCAACAACCAGCCGTTCTGCGACGGTTCCCACGGAGATACGGGGTTCAAGCCCAAGGTCTTCAAGGCCGAAAAAGACGAAGAGGCGGTTCTGTGCCAGTGTAAACAGACCGGAAGCGCGCCTTATTGTGACGGCACTCACCAGCAGTTCAGCGATGACCAGGTTGGCAAGGAGGCGCCGGAGTCAGACGATGATGGCGACGAGGAATCCGGTGATGCGCCGAAGGCCAAATCCACCAAAGAAGAACCCACCGTTGAATTTATTCATCAGTTGGCCCGTGAGGGGCTGAGCAGTATGGGCCACCATGGTCCGACAACTGCCATGGGCGTGCCCCGCCACACCCTGCCCCACTGGGACGACCTCCAACTGATGGTGGCGCAGATGGCCAGTAAACCGCTGGCAGACGACGCCGACGTCTCGACCGAACTGGTAATCGGGCCTGAAGCCCGCATGCCACTGACACTGAGCATGCCGCTATTCGTTTCCGACATGAGCTTCGGGGCACTGTCGGAGGAGGCCAAGATTGCTCTCGCTCGTGGCGCCGAGCTTGCGGGCACCGGCATCTGCTCTGGCGAGGGCGGCATGCTGCCTGAGGAGCAACAGGAAAATTCCCGATACTTCTACGAGCTGGCCAGCGCCAAGTTCGGTTACAAGGAAGAATTGCTCAAGAAAGTGCAGGCGTTTCACTTCAAGGGTGGCCAGGGCGCCAAGACCGGCACCGGTGGCCATTTGCCGGGCAACAAGAACACCGGCAAGATCTCAGAGGTTCGCAATATTCCTGAGGGCGAACCGGCGAACTCCCCACCCACTTTCGACGATTTGCGCTCAGTTGAGGATTTCCAGCGCTTCGCCAGCCATGTTCGGGAAGTGACCGGAGGTATTCCCGTGGGCTTCAAGCTGAGCGCCAATCACATCGAGCGGGATGTGCAATTCGCCCTGGATGCCGGCGCCGACTACATCATTCTCGACGGTCGTGGCGGCGGCACCGGTGCTGCTCCCGAGATCTTCCGTGATCACATCAGTGTGCCCACCATTCCTGCCCTGGCGCGTGCGCGGCGCTATCTGGATGACCGCGGTGCAAGCGGACGGGTCACATTGATCGTTACCGGTGGCCTGCGGGTTCCTATCGATTTTGTGAAGGCCATGGCGCTGGGCGCTGACGGTATTGCCGTTGCCAACAGTGCCATGCAGTCCATCGGCTGTGTTGCAGCCCGTATCTGTAACACCAACAATTGCCCTGCAGGCATTGCGACCCAGAACAAGGACCTGCGCCAACGGTTGAACGTCGACCAGTCTGCCAAACAGCTGCAGAACTTCCTTGAGGCCTCTGTCTCACTGATGCAGGTGATGGCACGAGCCTGTGGCCACGACAGCCTGAGCAAACTGAACATAGATGACCTGTCCACCTGGCATCGGGAGATGGCCCTGCTCAGCGGCGTTCGCTACGCCGGTGTGCTTGATCCTTCTGCCTGAGGTGCTTCTTCGCTGGCCGCCAGGACTCGAACCCGTTCGAAGTCCTCCTCGGTGAACACACCGTTCACCCCGGAAATGGCGGCCAGCTTCATGCCATGCTTCAGCCCCAGCTTGTAAATCTCCCGCACTTTTTCCCACTCGATATTCCGCCCGAGAGTGAAGTTCTCGAAACGCGCTTCCAGAGCAAGCACGATGGTTTCCGCCAGGCAGGCATAGGCAATGCCTTTCGGAAGCCCGATGTCTTTCATATGCACCTCACCCGGTAGCTGAATCTCGCCAGATTCGATCACCAGCACATCCGGCCGCTTGGCGACATCCTCCGCCGGGATATCCAGTGGGCGGGCGACGTCGGTTATGACGCAGCCCGGCTTCACTTTCATGATATCCAGGATACGTTTGCCGGCCCCGGAGGTGGCGGTCACGATCATGTCCATGTCGGCCAGATCGCGTTCGGCAGAGCCGGCAACATGTACGATGGCACCCGGCGTTTCCTGTTCGATGCTTTCCTTGAGAGCCAGCAGTTTGGCCGGCTCCGGTGCCGCCAGATAAATCTCGTCCACTGCCTTGGCCAGCAATCTGGCGCAGACAGACCCGATAGCACCCGTAGCGCCCACCACCATGGCCTTGCCGGCCGCTTTGCCACTGGGCCCAATACTCACCCGCCCTATTTTCTTCATGGCGTCATGGGCCGCCCACAGGGCACCGGATGCGCTGTAGCTGTTGCCGGTCGTGATCGGCAGCGGCGCCCGCTTGGCCACCGTTATACCGGCATCACCCACGACCTTGGTAAACGCACCCAGGCCCATGATCTGGGCGCCGAGTTTCTTGGCCAGTTTGGCCGCCTGCAGCAACCGGGCGTAGGTAAATTCCGGCCCGTGGGCCATGATTTCCCGAGGGGTGCCACCAACGGTAATGAGCCAGCCCTCCACCTCATCGCCATTGGGTGACCGGATTCCGGATACCTTGGAGTAGATGAACGGTGGCGAATACGCGATGGCCTTTTCCACCAGGTTCATCACCACAGGCGGTGATACGTTGGCAACCCAGTCCAGGGGCGGTGTTTTGGTGAGGTATTGCTGCGACAGGGGATGAATGACAAACGCAAACCGGTTAACCCGGCGATAACCGTTCGGGTAAAGGATTCGCGGCTCAATCTCCAGGCTCTGAATAACATCCAGATAGTCATCGGGGCCCAACTGGTCCGGCGTCCTGGAAAGCGCCGCACTGATCATCGCCTCCATCACATTCACGCCAACGGGGCGGCCCTCCAACCAGGGACTGTAATCCACTACCATGGCAACCTTGCGCGAACGCATCCAGTCCATGGCCGCGTCCGTTACCCGCGAGGTAATCACGGTTTTTCCATCCAGCTCTTTCGCCGTGAAGTTCTCCAGGTCGCCTATCGAAGCCACGATGACATGAGCCTCGGAGACCGCGTGATGGAGCGAACCTTTCACCAGGTTCTCACCCAAGCGATACAGCGGTGTTCGGAGAATGGTTTCAACCGCTTTCACCGCCGCAGGCCTGAACATGATGGGTGCAGTAAGCGAGGTATAGGTTTCCAGCTGTTTCAGGGAAGTCAGCAGCCTGGGCACTCCGAAATCCGTGTAAGGATCGGCAAAGAAGAGATTCTCGGTATGTTCGGAAAGGGCCCTGGCAATCCGGTAACCGGCCTGCCCATTCAAGAAGAGCACCCGGGCATTGTCGAAGAAATGCCCGAGCTCAGACTGGGTATGACGCACAGCCCATTCCTGCAGGATAGCCCGCAACCCGGCACCGGTGGTTACCGGCTTATCCGGCACACAGGCCTCAAGGCGGGCAGTATCCGGGTGTTCAAGCTGCTCCCGGCCCACCTCGTAATGATCGTGTACCATGCTCAGACCGATGGCATCTGCCTGCGGATGCACGGACTCCAGAACCGCCTCGGCCCGGGAAAGATCGCCGTCCGTACCGATCCGGATAATCCGGAAAGGCTGCCCAAGAAACGACGTCTCGATATCATAATCGTACTCACCAGATCCCTGGCTGACGCTGACAACGGTTTTCATATTCAGGTCTTCCCGTTTTCCTGTTGTTATCATCTACAGCCTAATTCAGGAGATCGGTTTCTGCCTTAGCGCAGATCAAATTCCAGACCGCTATTCAACGTCTACAATAGAGTGGCGGGCCGAACGACCAACAGACTTTCAAGGATCAACCAGGAGCTCACCATGACCATTCAGGAAGAACTCAACTCTACCGTCCGGGAACTGGTTCAGCCCGGCAAGGGAATTCTCGCGGCGGATGAAAGCCACCCGACCATTGCCAAGCGTTTCAAGGCCGTTGGCGTGGAGTCGAGCGAAGATATGCGCCGGGAGTACCGAAGCCTTATTTTCTCGGCTTCCGGGCTCGGAGAATTCATCAGCGGGGTCATTCTGTTTGAAGAGACTCTCGGCCAGCAGAGCCTGGATAATGTTCCCATGCCAAAGCTGCTGGCCAGCAAAGGCATTGTGCCGGGCATCAAGGTAGACAAGGGCAAAGGCCCTCTTGTGAATGCCCCCGGTGATGAAATCACCTTTGGCCTGGATGGTCTGGAGGACCGCCTGGAAATCTACAAAAACCAGGGGGCCCGGTTCGCCAAGTGGCGGGATGTGTTCCATATATCGGACACCCTGCCCTCACGGCAGGCGATCGAGGCGAATGCCGAGGTTCTCGCCCGCTATGCGGCGATCTGCCAGTCCCTGGGTATCGTGCCGATCGTTGAGCCGGAAGTGCTGATTGATGGCAACCATTCCATCGAGCGCTGCGCGGAAGTCAGCGAGGCGGTGATTCGAGAGGTGTTCCACGCCCTGTACCGACACAAGGTGGCACTGGAATACATGATCCTCAAACCCAGCATGGTGACGCCGGGCAAGGAAAGCCCGAAGGCATCCCCGGAAGCCGTGGCGACAGCGACTCTCGATGTTTTTCGCAGGGCGGTACCGGCTGCGGTACCCGGCATTTTTTTCCTCTCGGGCGGCCAGACACCGGAAGAAGCCACTCTCAATCTGAACGCCATGAACAGCATGGGCGCGCAGCCCTGGGAGTTGAGCTTCTCTTACGGACGGGCTTTGCAGGAACCGGCACAGAAGGCCTGGGCCGGCAATCTGGACAATGGTCCGGAGGCTCAGGCAGCAATGCTGAAGCGGGCCCGCCTGAACGGTGCCGCTCGCGCGGGCCATTACCGACCGGAGATGGAAGACTGACCGGCAACAGCCCTGTGTGCCCGTGTTCTCCTAGTTGCAGCCGGAGACGCAGCTCGCCATGCCATTGAACGCCATGGTGCGGCCACTGAGGGGCACATGAACCGGCACTGTCACTGAATCCCGGAACAGAGCCGTGCGCGTTCCTTCCTGCACCATGCCACCGGAGGTCGCAGGTTCGTTGGCGTGGGAGGCGATAACCGCCTTCGGTTGCACAAGATCATTGATTACGTAGGCGGCCTGTTTCGGTCCGGTGGTGAACGTATCACCGATGTTCATCACCACAAGCCCCGCACCGTAGTGATCCTTCACGACCAGTCTTTGCTCGGCAGTAATGCCAGTGTCACCGGACAGGTAGACCACCAGGCCGTTGGAGAACCTGAGCACGTAGCCCGTGGGTGGTCCGACACTGGCGCCAACACCCGCGGCAGCCAGATACTCTGCCAGTGGCCCGGTGAGGAACGAGGGCGATACGCCATTGCTGTGCACAGCCGGCACGGTCGTAATTGCCACTCCGCCAACCTCACGCTCGCCACCGAACCGAACCAACAGCGAGTTTGCAGGATCACCGCCGGCATCTTTCAGCTTGGCAGCAAAGAAGGCGGGCATTTCGCTACCCGTAACAATTTTTGAACCGTGTTTTACCGCAATATCAACAGTGTTGGATTGTGGCAATGTTGAAACGCCGGTGTCCGGAGATCCGCACGTGCCCTGATTGGTCTTGCTGATACGCTGATCACCCACATGGTCCCCATGCATGTGGGAAACCAGAACAACATCAATTTTGCCCAGTCGGGGATCATCCGGACCGGCGACCGTTCTGCCGGCGTCATAGAGAATTCGGGTGCCATTAGGATCTTCAAAGACCAGCGCCCGGTCCCGGCCACAGAACTCTCCATCGTGGCTACCCAGGGGTGTGACTTTCACCACGTGGTCGTCGGCGGCAGCCGGCATAGCGGCGCCGAATAGCATACAGACAGACACTCCGGCAAAGGCCATCGTGTTGCGCAAACCTGCTCTGAACATGTTGTTCGTCCTCCCACTCGTTTTTTATTGGTACCGGTATTGATACGAACGACAAGCCCTTTGATACCAGTTTAGGCGGCGGGAAGGTCAACGCGTGGGGATTGAATGGGTGCGCTTGAATAAGGATCAGGCAGCGCGGGAGTCCGTCAGGATAACCCGCTGTTCCAGGCATGCCAGCATGGGCGCCACCTGACGGATTTTGCGGGCCTCGGGCCAGAGCGCCTCTGCCTCGGCGAAACCCTGGCGGAGAAAGTTAAGCCATTGTTTGATTCGACCGGTCACATAGCGGTCCTCAAGCCATCCCTGCAGAACCGTAGCGTACTCACGAACCAGGGCGACAGCTTCCGGCCAGGTCATATCCGGCACCGTTTCGCCCTGCTGGCTGGCCTTGATCTGCCGGGCGAGGTCTGGTCGGGCGATCAAGCCACGCCCAATCATCACGTCATCGCAGCCGGACACCTCACGGCAACGCCAGTAGTCCGCGACACTCCAGATTTCGCCATTGGCAATTACGTGGGCTTTGACAGCTTCCCGGGCCCGGGCGATTTCCTCCCAATAGGCCGGCGGCTTATATCCGTCTACTTTACTACGGGCATGAATGACAATCTCCGCCGCGCCTGCCGCTTCCAACGCCTGGGCACAAGCCACACCCATGGATCGGTCGTCATACCCCAGCCGCATCTTGGCTGTGACTGGCACATGCGCTGGTACAGCCTGACGGACAGCGGCGACGATCTCATGCATGAGCTCCGGCTCGCGCATCAACACACAGCCACCCTTGTGCTTGTTGACCGTTTTGGCCGGGCAACCAAAGTTGATATCCACCTGGGTGGCACCGAGTTCTGCCGCACGCACGCCGTGGCGCGCCATCTGGTGAGGGTCTGAACCCAGCAGCTGAACGGCAACGGGGGTGCCCACTTGAGTGAGCGACCGGTTGTACAATTCGGGGGCGTATTTGTAGAACACTCTCGGTGGCAGCATGCCATGGGTGACACGAACGAATTCCGTTACGCAACGGTCGATGCCGCCTACCCCGGTCAGGGTTTCACGGATGGGTGCGTCAACCAGCCCTTCCATTGGGGCGAGAATGATGCGCATGAGTGCTCCAGCAATTACAGGGTCTGTTCGAGGTGAGACTGATCAAAAATCAGACAGAGCGGATTGTAAGGAATTTGGCGGGAAGTTGATAGACGGACACCCCGAAACCGGGGTGTCCAATCGCTTGCTTACAGGTCTTATTCGACGTCGAACCGGTCGGCGTTCATGACCTTGGTCCAGGCTGCAACGAAGTCTTTCACGAACTTCTCTTCGTTGTCGTCCTGGGCATACACTTCTGCGTAGGCACGCAGGATCGAGTTGGAACCGAACACGAGATCAACACGGGTCGCAGTGAACTTGGTATTGCCACTGTTGCGATCCACGATGTTGTACGAGTTCTTGCCAGTCGGCTCCCAACGATTCGACATATCAGTCAGATTGACGAAGAAATCATTGGTCAATTGGCCAACGCGATCGGTGAAGACCCCGTGCTTGGTGCCGCCGTAGTTGGTACCGAGCACCCGCATGCCACCCAGCAGGACGGTCATTTCAGGCGCAGTCAGTCCCATCAACTGGGCACGATCCAGAAGCATTTCTTCCGGTTTGACCACGTAGTCCTTCTTCTGCCAGTTGCGGAAGCCATCAGCCAGCGGCTCCATCGGATCGAAGGATTCGGCGTCCGTCATCTCGTCGGTAGCGTCACCACGACCTTTCAGGAAGGGAACGTGAACCTCGTGGCCGGCTGCTTTGGCTGCCATCTCGATGCCAAGGTTACCGCCAAGCACGATCACGTCAGCAACGCTGGCGCCAGTGTCAGCCGAAATCTGCTCGTAAACCTTCAGCACCTTATCCAGACGATCGGGCTCGTTACCCTCCCAGTCCTTCTGGGGCGCCAGGCGAATCCGCGCACCGTTTGCACCACCACGCATGTCTGAGCCGCGGAAAGTACGGGCACTGTCCCAGGCGGTGCAGATCAGCTCGTTCAGGCTCAATCCGGCCCCGGCAATCTTCTGCTTGACCACTTCCTCAATGTAATTGGTCTCGCCCTGGGGAACAGGATCCTGCCAGATCAGATCTTCATCAGGCACACCCGGTCCGATATAGCGGGACTTGGGCCCCATGTCGCGGTGGGTCAGCTTGAACCAGGCACGGGCGAAGCAGTCCTTGAAGTACTCGGGATCTGCCATGAACTTCTCGCAGATTGCGCGGTACTTCGGATCGACTTTCATTGCCATGTCGGCATCGGTCATCATCGGCTTGCGACGGACGGACGGATCAGTCGGATCAACCGGCATGTGCTCTTCTTTGATGTCGATCGGCTCCCACTGGTTTGCACCAGCCGGGCTCTTGGTCAGCTGCCACTCGTAGCCAAACAGCAGATCAAAGTAGCCCATGTCGAACTTGGTCGGATTCGAGGTCCAGGCACCTTCGATGCCAGAGGTAACCGCGTTGGTCGCCTTGCCGTCGAGGTTCGGGTTCATCCAGCCAAAGCCCTGGGTTTCAACGTCAGCCCCTTCCGGCTCCGGGCCGAGGGCATCGGCGTCGCCATTACCGTGAGCCTTGCCCACCGTATGGCCGCCGGCGGTCAGCGCTGCGGTTTCTTCATCGTTCATCGCCATGCGGGCAAAGGTCGTTCTCACCTGCTCCGCAGTCTTCTGCGGATCCGGCACACCGTTCACGCCCTCAGGATTCACATAAATCAGGCCCATCTGCACTGCAGCGAGCGGGTTCTCCATGGTGTCGGGCTTGTCGACGTCTTCATAACGGCTGTCAGACGGCGCCAACCACTCTTTTTCCGCACCCCAGTAGATGTCTTTTTCCGGATGCCAGATGTCCTCGCGGCCATAAGAGAAACCGAAGGTCTTCAGGCCAAACGACTCATAGGCAACATTACCGGCCAGGATAAACAGGTCGGCCCAGCTCACCTTGTTGCCGTATTTTTTCTTAAGCGGCCACAGAAGGCGGCGTGCCTTGTCGAGGTTGCCGTTGTCGGGCCAGGAGTTCAGCGGAGCGAACCGCTGGTTACCGGTGCCGGCACCACCACGACCGTCGGCCAGGCGATAGGTACCAGCGGCATGCCACGCCAGTCGAATCATCAGGCCGCCGTAATGCCCCCAATCGGCAGGCCACCATTCCTGACTGTTGGTCATCAGCTCGTGCATGTCTTTTTCGAGGGCTTCGTGATCAAGCTTTTTGACTTCTTCCCGGTAGTCGAAGTCTTCACCGAGAGGATTGGTTTTGCGGTCGTGCTGATGAAGGATGTCGAGATTGAGGTTCTCAGGCCACCAGCCGGCTACATCGGCTTTTTCCTGAGTGTTTGAACCGTGCATTACGGGACACTTTCCGCCCGCACTGTTGTTGTCTGTCATTTTTCTCTCCTCATTGGGGTTGGCAAAACGACACTGCTTTGATTCAGGCACTTCTAACTATAGGACACACCCAATAATCTGCTCTGAGTATTTCTTATGTCCCGGATAGCGTGCGCCTATAGGATTTCCCGCAATGTTTGCGGGTTCTCTGCCTTACTGGGCACAAGCGTAATCACTTGAATATCTCGCCAGAATGTCTAAAAAGTCCGGCCATGCGATTGAACGACTGAGTGACATTACATTGGACATGGATCTGCTCCTGCCGAACGAGAACAGCTCCACCGTAGCGCGGGACCGATGGCGTAATACAATTAATTAAAAATAAATTTGTGAGAGTTTTTATTTATGGATGAAGCTCTGGTCGGTCAGAGCCGCTCAATGGATGAAAACTTGCCGGCGTCGTCAAAGACGATGCGGAAACTGCCGCGAATGCCATCGCGAAGATAAAAACGGGAGAGGATACGGGCCGGGAATCGGACAGAGCGTCCGTCCCGGGCCGTTGTGTGAACATCTGTGGCAACGCCCTGATAGAGCTTGATCCACTCATCAGGGCTGATGCTGATATCCACAATAATCTGCTGCATTGGCGATCAGTTCGCCAGTTCAAGCAGCAGGCGGTTCAGACGGGTGACATAGGCACCGGGGTCCGGGAGTTGCTCACCGCTGGCCAGGGTGGCCTGGTCCAGGATAACGGCAGAGAGCTCGTTGAACCGCTCTTCGCCTTTCTCGCTTTCCAGTCGCTGGACCAGCGGATGATCAACATTGATCTCGAAGATCGGTTTGCTGTCCGGCACTTTCTGGCCGGCCGCTTCCATGATCTTCTTCATCTGTGCGCCCATGTCGAAATCACCCACAACCAGGCAGGCCGGTGAATCGGTCAGGCGATTGGTCACACGCACTTCCTGCACCCGGTCGCTCAGGGCATTCTTGATCCGCTCAAGCAGATCCTTGTGCTCTTCAGCCGCCTCTTCCTTGTGCTTCTTGTCTTCCTCGGTCTCGACCTCGCCCAGGTCCAGGTCGCCACGGGCAACATCCTGCAACTGCTTGCCGTCGTATTCGCTGAGGTAACCCATCATCCACTCGTCGATGCGATCTGTAAGGATCAGCACCTCAATACCCTTCTTGCGGAACACTTCCAGATGCGGGCTGCTTTTGGCAGCTGTGAAGTTGTCGGCGGTGATGTAGTAAAGCTTTTTCTGCCCTTCCTTCATCCGGCCGATGTAGTCATCCAGCGACACGTTCTGTGTGCTTTCCCCGGTGTGGGTAGAGGCGAAGCGCAGCAGGCCGGCAATTTTCTCGCGGTTGCTGAAATCTTCCGCCGGGCCTTCCTTCAATACCGTGCCAAACTCACCCCAGAACTTCTGATACTGCTCGGAATCCTTCTTGGCCAGCTTGGACAGCATATCCAGGACCCGCTTGGTGAGCGCGGTGCGAATGCTTTCCACGGTGCTGTCGTTCTGCAGGATCTCCCGTGACACGTTGAGGGACAGATCGTTGGAATCAATCACACCCTTGGCAAACCGCAGGTACAGCGGCAGGAACTGTTCGGCGTCGTCCATGATGAACACGCGTTGCACGTACAGTTTCAGGCCACGGGGCGCTTCACGATTGTACAGATCAAACGGTGCACGGGCCGGGATATACAGCAGGCTGGTGTAATCCAGCTTGCCTTCCACCTTGTTGTGGGACCAGGTGAGCGGGTCTTCAAAATCGTGGGCGATGTGCTTGTAGAACTCCTTGTACTCCTCGTCCTTGATCTCGGTACGGGGGAGTGTCCAGAGCGCTGTCGCATCGTTAACGGTTTCGTACTCGTCCTTCTTCTCACCTTCGTCGGATTCGGCCTTCATGACAACCGGGAAGGAAATATGATCCGAGTACTTCTTCACCAGACTGCGCAGTTTCCAGCCGTTGGCGAATTCCTTGGCGTCTGGCTTCAGATGCAGGACGATCTGGGTGCCGCGGTTATCCAGATTGACCTGCTCGATGGAAAACTCACCGTCGCCCTTGGATTCCCAATGCACACCCTCTTCTGCAGGCGCACCCGCACGACGAGTGAATACATCCACCTTGTCGGCCACAATAAACGCCGAATAGAACCCAACACCGAACTGACCGATCAGCTTGCTGTCCTTCTTCTCATCGCCGGACAACTGCTGGAGGAATTCAGCCGTACCGGAACGGGCAATGGTGCCAAGATTCTGGATAACATCGTCACGGGTCATACCGATACCGTTGTCGGTGAGCGTGACGGTATTCGCCTCTTCGTCAAAATCCAGGCGAATCTTCAGCTCAGGATCGCTTTCATACAGGCTGTCGTCCTTCAGCGCTGCGAAACGCAGTTTGTCTTCGGCATCTGAAGCGTTGGAAATCAGCTCACGAAGGAAGATTTCCTTGTTGGAATACAACGAGTGAATCATCAGGTGAAGCAGTTGCTTCACTTCGGTCTGGAATCCAAGCGTTTCTTTATTGGCTTCAACCGTCATGGCGTTTTAGTCTCCTGAAACGAATAAACAGGCACGGCGTTGTGCCCGAGTTACCTCATAGTTTTGAGAGTGAGCGCGGAGGCCGTTCCGAAACCGTGCGGAGCCATGGATGGCGGAGCCGAGCGTACATGGACGTATTCACAGCGTGTTTCGGAACGGCCTCCGTGCTCGCTCCTGCACAAAAATCTCAGTCTGAGCAAAAAGTGGGGGCACACCGGGGCATTTCAAGCCCCGGAGTATAGGCAAGATCAGTCTTCGAGGAGGAAGTGCGCCCTGGCAGTCGCAATGGGTTGCGAGCGGGATTTCTGCCAGGCGCTGACCATCACGTTGGCAACGCGGTTGCCCTGGCGGGTCAGACGGCATTCGGCGTAGGTTTCCCGGTTGAGGCCGGCGCGGAGATAATCCAGGGAAAAATCGACGATACGGGGCATGCGCAGACTTTCCTGGGACATGATCAGGTAGATGTTGGCGGACATCTCCATGAAGCCACCGATCACGCCCCCGTGGATGGCCGGCAGGATGGGATTACCCAGGTTGGAGTCTTTGCAGGGCAGACGGAAAATCAGGTCGTCTCCAAACTGCTCACACTGAAGACCAATCCAGGTGGCATAGGGAATGCTGCTGAGCATGCGGCTGAAGTCACCGGTCTCCTGGGTGTAACGCAGGATTTCAGGATCGGTCATTCTTCACCTCCGGTAATCAGGTCCCGGTAATGTTTCGGGCTGGCATCCTTCCCGATACGCATGAAGGTGGCCACGCAGTTGGCGATGGTTTCACCGCCTTCCTGGTACGCCTCACAGCGGGTAAAAATAATGTTCCGGGTTACCCGGTAGGTTTCAGCCCGGGCATAAACCGGCTTGCGGGGCTGGGCCGGGCGCATGTAGTCCACGCGCAGGTCCAGCGTCGGGCAGAGTTCAAAATCTTCCAGGGCACAAAGGATCACGCACCCTGACGTGGTATCCATCAGTGTGGTGATGGCCCCACCGTGAATCACCCCGGTGTCCGGGTTACCGATAATGCGGTCACTGTAGGGCAGGCACAGTGTCAGGCTGCCTTTTGTGGCCTCGGTAACCGACAGACCAAGCTCGTTGGCCTGGTTGAGGGTGGCTATAAAACGGCTAACCCGTTTCCGTCGGATATCATCGTTCATTCAGATTTAACCTGTGGATCAGCTTTTAGGTTTTGGGCTGTTTTCCGCCTTGCCGGGCAGCGGCTCCTCGAAGACCTTCCCTGCCCTCAATGCTTCCAGTGCCGTCGAACAGAACTCGCGTCGATAGAGAACGACAACAACCAGAGTGGACGCCGCCATGAAGACAATCGGGTGAATAAACCAGCCTACCACGGCAAGTGCGTAATAGTAGGACCGCAGCCCAAGGTTAAAGGCATCGCCGGCAAGATTGCAGATGTTGCCGGCACTTCGTGCAAACGCCTCCCTGCCAGCGGGGCTGGTTTTGGTGTCGTCTGGCGGAGGGGCACTGCCCACCATCACCGACACAAAGTTGTACATCCGCATGGACCAGGTGAATTTGAAAAAGGCGTAGATAAAGACCACCAACAGCACCACCATGCGAAGTTCCCAGATTTCCCGGGTCGGCAATGTGCCGAAGGGCATGGTACTGAATACTTCCATGACTTCCTGGGTGTAGCCGAGAGCGGTGATAATACCCGCGAGAATCAGCAGGCAGCTGGAGGCGAAAAACGCACCGTTGCGCTCCAGG
Organism: Marinobacter adhaerens HP15; assembly: GCF_000166295.1. Lineage (NCBI taxonomy): Bacteria > Pseudomonadati > Pseudomonadota > Gammaproteobacteria > Pseudomonadales > Marinobacteraceae > Marinobacter > Marinobacter adhaerens. Next base: position 1,467,733 of record NC_017506.1, on the reverse strand, counting down.
TTTCCGACCACAGACGCATCGGCAATCCGGTTTTCCCGCCGCAACATGACGCGCATCCAGTCCTCCCGGTAAAGGTCGAGGGTGTTGGACAGGCAGGGACGGTCCGCGGCACGGCGTTTCGAGTATTCGGTATAACCCAGCCAGCAGACGAGGAACCAGAGCAAAGCGATCAGTTCGAGTAAGTTACTCATGGGTTGCCTTGGGTGCGAAGTTGGTGAAACAGAGCGGGAACAGACGCTTATGATACGCCAAGGGCCTGCTCGTCACCACCGCCGGGCAGGTTGCGGTAATCCACTGATGGCCGATCATGTGCTATAAACTGCCCATTCAGGAAGCGGGCAACTGTTTTGAACGAACCCGACATCGCATCATCCAAAAGGGAGCTTACTGTGAACCTGTCTGCCATCAAAAACAGCCTGGTAGCCATTGCGCTGGCACTGACACTCAGCGGCTGCTCGGTCAATCCGGTTACCGGGGAAAATCAGCTTTCGCTGATCGGTGAAAGCCAGGAGCTCGCCATGGGCGCCGAGCAGTACGTGCCCACCCAGCAAACCCAGGGCGGTCGGTTTTATGTGGACCCGGAGCTGACGCTCTATGTGAGCGAGGTTGGCCAGAAAATGGCCAGGGTCAGCGACAGAGCGGACCTGCCCTACGAATTCGTGGTTCTGAACAGCAGTGTACCGAATGCCTGGGCCCTTCCCGGAGGCAAGATCGCCATTAACCGTGGCCTTCTGACAGAGCTTGACGACGAGGCTCAGCTTGCCTCGGTTCTGGGGCACGAGATTGTTCATGCGGCAGCCCGGCACAGTGTTCAGCGCATGCAGCAGGGAATGCTGATCAGCGCCGGCGTTGCCGGACTTGGTTTTGCCCTGTCGGACAACGAATGGGCCGGTCTGATCATGGGTGGCGCTGCCCTTGGGGCGCAACTTGCGCTGGCGCAATACAGCCAGGGCGACGAACTCGAATCAGACCACTACGGCATTCTCTACATGAAAGAAGCTGGCTATGACCCACAGGCAGCAGTGGAGCTTCAGGAGCTGTTCCTGAAACTATCCGAAGGGCGTCAGTCCAGTTTCATTGATGGCCTGTTCGCGACCCATCCCCCCTCAGCGAAACGCGTGCAGGAGAACCGCGAACTGGTGCAGAAGGTTGGCGCGGGCGGCTACCGCGGTGAGGACGTCTATGAACGCAAGATGGCCAAACTCCGTTCGCTGCAACCGGCTTACGATGCCCATGACAAGGCCATGGAGCTGGCCTCCAAAGGCGAGATGAAGCCTGCGCTCGACAAGATCAACGAAGCCATCCGTCTGCTGCCACGGGAAGCCATGTTCTATGCCCTTCGCGGCCGCATTTATCAGGACCAGAAGGAAACAGAGAAGGCCGCGGCCGACTTTGAAAAGGCGGTGGAGCTCTACCCCGAGATGTTCAAGTATCGCCTTTACAATGGCCTGAATGCTCTGAGGCTCAACAATCTGGACAAGGCCAGGGAGAATCTGACCAAAGCCAATGAAACCGTCCCCACTTCCATTGCCTTCCTGCGACTGGGCGATGTTGCGGTAAAACAGAATAACCGGAATGAAGCCATTGCCTATTACAGCAAGGCCGCCGAAGCCGGTGGTGACGTAGCTGAAGAGGCCAAACGTAAACTGGCGGCACTCACGCAATAATTGCCGCCGGAATCATTGACTTTAGAAGGCCGGAGTCCCGAGGGGTTCCGGCCTTTTTATTGCCCGGGATCAAGATTGCCGGTCTGACGCACATCTTCTGTCATCGCCTCCATTGACTTTTAGAGCAATAACTCTAAAAATCAGGTGACATCAACAACGATTGGATGACGGACATGCTAGCGAAACGTATCCAGCCCATGGTCTTCCAGGCGCGCCGACTGTACGTGGAACTGATGTTCCAGGTGATGGGGCGAGCCCTGCAGGCTGTGAGCGAGGTGGACGAGAAGGTTCAGAACGAAGCCCGGGCACTGCCTGACGGTTTCCTGTTTGAGATGATGGTGATGCCGGATGGCTCAAAGCTGATCGTCGAACATACCGGCCAGGGGCGTTTCCGTTACCACGGTGACAAAGCCCCACGGCCGATCGACCTGTCGATTCAGTTCAAGCACATCGCCCACGCTTTCCTGGTGCTGTCTTTCCAGGAAAAAACATCAGTGGCTTTCGCCAATGACCGCATGCTGGTGGATGGCGACATCAGCTATGCCGTGCGGATGACGCGGGTACTGAACCGGCTTGAGTCCTTCATCCTGCCGAAAATGGTCGCCGAGCGCGCCGTAAAGGAATACCCGGCCGACCTCCACCTGCCCGAAAAGCTGATCAGCGCCGCGCGCATTTACCTGAAAGTTGCCACCAATTTCGTTGAGACAGTGAGAGCGTGATGACCAATAAATACTATGAGTTCTTCTGCCCGGTAAAAGTCATTGCCGGCAAGGCCGCCCTTGAACACATCCCTTACGAGCTGACCGGAATGGCTGCCAAGCGGCCAATGATCGTAACCGACAAGGGCGTGCGGGCTGCGGGCCTCCTGGAACCCGTGATCGCAGCTTGCGAGGAAAGCGGGCTGGAAATAACCACCATCTATGATGACGTTCCGCCCGACTCCTCGACCACGGTGGTGCGCGATATCGCCGGCATCTATCGTCAGGAAAAGTGCGACTCCATCATCGCCGTGGGCGGCGGTTCGGCGATCGATACCGGCAAGGCCGTCAACATTCTGGTTTCCGAGGGTGGTGACGATATCGCCAAGTACAGCGGTGCCGGTGTGCTCAAGCATCCGCTCAAGCCCTTCTTCGTGGTGCCGACAACAGCCGGGACCGGCTCGGAAGTTACATCGGTTGCGGTCATCACCGATGAAGCCAAGGGCGTCAAGCTGCCCTTCACGTCGTCGTTCCTGCTGCCAAACGCGGCCATCATTGACCCGCGCATGACCCTCACCCTGCCGCCGCACATTACTGCCGCGACAGCCATGGACGCCATGACCCACGCAACCGAAGCGTTCACCTGCATGGCGAAAAACCCATTGAGTGACGCCTACGCGACCGCGGCCATCAAGAAAATCAGCCAGTCACTCCTTCAGGTCATGGACAACCCGAAAGACAGCGACGGACGACTGGAGCTGGCGCAAGCCTCGACCATGGCCGGCATCGCCTTCTCCAACTCCATGGTGGGTCTGGTGCACGCCCTGGGGCACGCGACCGGCGCCGTCTGCCACCTGCCCCACGGCCTTTGCATGAGTCTTTACCTGCCCTACGCCCTGGAGTACAACCTTGAAACCATCCGGGAACCCCTGGGTGAACTTTTGCTGTACCTCGAGGGCCCCGAAGTCTTTGCAGCAACACCGGCAAGCCGCCGGGCAGAAGCCAGTATTTCCGCGATCCGGAAGTTGCGGGATGCTTTGTACAAGCGCTGCCAGCTGCCCCGGACACTCAAGGAAACCGGTAAGGTGACCGAGGCACAGCTGGACCACATCGCTGAGATGGCATTGGATGATGGTTCCATCATGTTTAATCCGAAGGAAGTAACGCTGGAGGATGCCCGCTCGGTTCTGCGCCGCGCCTGGGCGTGACTGTTTCGCCGGGGACCCTGCCTGGGCCCCGGCGTTCGCCTTGTGTGAAGATAGACTTCACATCATTGAAATTGATCAAGCAAGAGAGGAGAATTAGTCAATTCTGGCAGGGATGATAGCCGGGTTCATTATCCACCTACAGTACTGTTCCGTAGAGAGCCCCACCGCATGCAAAACCGATATCCCCGCCCTGTTAATGCCACTCTTGGTGTCCTTCTTCTTGTACTGACTGCACTTTCCTCGCCAGTTTTTGCCTCACAAGATACCTCTGGCGAACAAAAGGTTTTTCGTTTCAATATTTCGCCCAATGGTTACCCACCCTATCTCATCGGTGACCAGAGCCAACCATCAGGAATCATGTGGGATGTGGTGTCCGAGGTAGCCCAGAGGCTCGGATACCGGGTAATCGCTGAGCAAATCCCCCGTAAACGTGTAGATCAGATGCTGCTTGATGGATACATCGATGCCACACCAAGGGCTCGGGAGTGGGCGGACGACCCGGAGAAATTCCTGTTTACCGATGCGGTAGTCGACATCGAGGAAGTGTTTTTTGCACCAGTAAAATCCAGCTTTCACTACGAGAGCCCGGACGATCTGATCTCCAAAACCATTGTCACCCATCTCGGCTACCGATATCCGCTGCTTGAGCCCTACTTCGAGGAAGGTCGGATTCGCCGCTTTGATGTTTCCAGAGACAAGGACATGTTCACCTTCGTACTGCACGGTGACCGCTTCGACGCCGCGGTCGCCGACCGGCTCGTCGGAAAGTGGATTCTCAGAAACGAGGGGCTGCGGCAGCATTTCGACATCAGCAACGAAAGCATCAGCAATTACGGGTTCCGGCTAATGCTGCGGAAAGACTGGCAGTCCTTTGCCAGCCAGTTCAACGAAGAACTGGCGAAGATGAAGGCGAATGGCGAGCTGGATGCGATTCTCGCCAACTACCGCTGAAGCCGCCCGGCGCTACTCGAGGCGTCGCAACAACAGCATCGGCGATACACTCAACACCGGCCGTAGCTGCCAGCGGCCGAACAGGGCAAGAACAACGGCGCTGACGATTGGGATCGGCAACACCACGTGCCAGTGCCACTGGAACGTGCCCTCGAACATCCTGAACTGAAGCGCCCAGACTGCCGCCTCGGCGGCGACCACTCCAAGCACACCTGCGAAACCACCCAGCAACGCAAATTCGAGCATGGTACTGCGAACCAGCAACCTCTGGCGTCCGCCCAGGGTTCGCAGCAGCGCACCTTCCCGCTGTCGATCCTGAAGCGTCGCACTGACGACTGCAGCCATCACCACCAGCGCGGCGGCAAGGATCAACGCCAGAATGGCTTCAATCGCCTGGGTGACCTGACGGACAATCTCCTGGATCCGCTCAATCACATGATCAATTTCCAGAACGGAAACCGTCGGGAACTGCCGGGAAAATTCGTTCAGGGCATCTTTCTTGTCCTTGGGCAGGTAAAAACTGGTGATCCAGGTCGCGGGCATCTCGGTGAGCCCGCCCTCCGGCGGGAACGCCATGTAGAAATTGGGCTTCATGCTGTCCCACTGGACCGTCCGAATACTGGTGACGGCTTCTGTCACCTTTTCCGAGCCAATGGTGAACGTCAGTTCGTCGCCCAGTGACAGTCCCAGCTTTCCGGCCAGCTCCGCTTCCACCGAGACACCTTCCTTCTGGTTTTCACCAAACCAGACGCCCTCGACTATCTCGTTGTCGTCCGGCAAGGCCGACATCCAGGTCAGGTTCAGTTCACGGTTGAGAGCGTTAACATTCTCATCCTTGCTGACCGTTTCCTTGACTGGCTGACCATTGAGTTCGGTCAAGCGTCCTCGAACCATCGGGTAAAGTTTGTCCAGTGGCTGGCCACGCTCCTGCCAGAACGCATCGACGTCCTCGACCGCTTCCGGTGCAATATTGATCAGGAAATGATTGGGCGCGTCATCCGGCAACTGGGCCTGCCAGTCTGTCAACAAAGAGGTACGCACCAATATCAGCGTGGCCGCCAGCATCAACGTCATCGCAAATACAGCAATCTGGGAAAGACTGGCCCGGCGATGCCGGTACAGCCCCACAAGGGCCAAACGCCAGGCGTTACCACCGCCGCGAACCTTGCGCAGTGTTGCCACCAACAGCCAACCCACCAGGCCAAGTGCCCCGAGCAGCAACGCAAGCCCCCCCAGAAGGGAAACCACCAGGGCAAGTTCGCCCGCATACATCCACACAAGCCCGAAAACCGCCACAATGGCAATTATCATATCCGGCAGGGCCTCGCGCCCGGTTTCACCGGGCTGGCTGCGCAGTACACGCATCGCCGGAACATTGCGAAGCCTGCGAACGGGAGGATAGGCAAACGCAAACAGAGAGACCAGTGCCGTCAGCAAGGCGGGCACCAATGCAGACGGATCGAGCTGAAATTCCACCGGGCGCTCAAGCACCTGGCTCAGCATGTGAATCAGCAACCAGTACAGCGGCATCGCGACCAGCAGTCCGCCCACGATCCCGGTGACACCCCAGAGCGCGAGGCGCTTGAGGTACAAACCGCCAATACCTGCACCGCTGAGCCCCAGCGTTTTCAGAAGTGCCACGGTATCGCGCTGGGAAAGGGCATACTGACGACTCGCCACAGCCACGGCCACGGCGGCAAGCAGGACCGCAAGGCTGCCACCCAACAGCAGGAATCGCTCGGCTCGCTCGAGTGAGCGCGAGAAGGTCTCGCCATCCCGGACACCCGCCCATTCATGACTGGGTTCGAGTCTGGGTTCCAACCATTGGTAGTACGATTCCAGCGCAGCTTCATCACCGGCAAACAGGTAGACGTATTCAACCCGGCTGCCCTCCTGGATGACCCCGGTGGCGGCCACATCATCCACATGCATCATCACGCGGGGGGCCAGTGCCGACAGCCGGAAACCGCCGTCCGGCTCCCGGATGAGCAGGCCGGACACGGTAAGATTCAGATTACCAACTTCAAGCGACTCGCCGACTTCGAGATCCAGCAGCCTGAGCAAGCGCGGGTTGATCCAGACCTCTCCCGGCCCGGGCCCCTGATTTACCAGCTCCCGAGTACCTGTCGGGTTCCGCTGGATTTCGATATCGCCACGAAGCGGATATTCATTGCTCACGGCCTTGACTGACACCAGCTGGAAATTCTCGTCACCGAACACCATGGTGGAGAATTCCACCATTCGACCGGTTTTCAGGCCCTGATCGGCGGCTTCCTGAAGCCAGGCGTCCGGAATCGGTCGGCCATTCTCTGCCTCAAGCTGGCGATCCGCTGCCAGGAACGAGCTGGCTGAAGAAACCAGGGTGCGTTGAAGCTGACTGGCAAACAGGGCAATGGTGGCAACAGTGGCAACGGCGATGATGAGAGCGGCCAGAACGACGCGAACATCCCGTTCCCGCCAGTCCCGGCGAACCGACATGAGTTTTTTTGCAGCCGCCATCAGTGCGCCATCTCCTGCGCTGCTTCCGGTTCGGTCAGAACGCCGGCTTCAATATGGAATTGCCGATTACAGCGAGCCGCGAGGTGTTCATCGTGGGTTACCATCACCAACGTTGTGCCCTGCTCCCGGTTCAACGCCATCAAGAGATCAGACACTGCCTGACCGGTGCGGTTATCCAGGTTGCCCGTCGGCTCGTCAGCGAACAGGATCAGCGGCTCAGACGCAAATGCCCGCGCGATGGCAACCCGCTGCTGCTCACCACCGGAGAGCTGTCTGGGTGTGTGGGTCAGCCGTTCGCCAAGCCCAACCCGTTCCAGTAGCTCACGGGCCCTCTTCTCCGGCGACGCCATGCCGGCAAGCTCCAGCGGCAACATAACGTTCTCGAGCGCGGTTAGCGCCGGCAAAAGCTGGAAAGACTGGAATACAAAGCCAACCCGGTGTGCGCGGAGTTTTGCCCGCTCATCCTCGCTGAGCTTGCTGATCACCGAGCCGTCCAGCTCCACCGTCCCCTCGCTGGGCGTATCAAGACCCGCCAGCAAACCCAACAGGGTGGTTTTACCAGAACCGGAGCGCCCGACAATGGCTACGGATTCTCCCCGATTGATTTCGAGAGTGACCCCTTGCAAGATCGTGAGCGTATCGGTTTCAACACTGACGCGGTGGGTCAGGTTATCTACCCGTAACATTGGGCTCTGGCTATCCGGGTTAACATTGGTCATCTGATTCACGGAATCTCCCGATCCTGGGTCTCGAAAACGGCTTAAAGGTGTATTGGTTGTCTATGCATACGGCATTGGTGTACGTCAGATCAATTCTTTTTCTCGTGTTTGCCGTGCTGGCGCTGCCGGCAGTGGCCAGTCAGAATACGCTGCTCATCGTAGGTGACAGCCTCAGTGCGGCCTATGGAGTGCCCTCCGAAACTGCCTGGGTGCAGTTGCTGAGAAACCGGCTCGAGAGCAAAGGGTTGAACGACTGGGAGGTGGTCAATGCCAGCATCAGCGGAGAAACCACGGATGGCGGTGCCCGCCGGCTGCCTGATCTCCTTGAGGAGAACGAGCCCGACGTCGTGGTCATTGAATTGGGTGGCAATGATGGCCTTCGCGGCTTTCCCCCCAACGTAATCGAATCCAATCTCGCCTCCATGATCGAAAAGGTGCAGACCTCGGGTGCTCGCGCCGTACTGGTGGGCATGCAGATACCGCCCAACTACGGACAGCGCTACACAGAGATGTTTGCCGAAATCTATCCGAAGCTGTCTGACCGATACGACACCGCGTTGGTTCCCTTTTTCCTGGACGGCATCTACAACCAGGCCGGGCTGATGCAGGACGACGGGATTCACCCGACCGAGGAAGCCCAGGGCAAACTGCTGGAGAATGTCTGGCCGGTACTCAAACCGATCCTGCAATAAAGATGGTTCAGGTCAATCCCTGGAGGAATGCCAGCGCACGGCGCTCTGACCAATAAAAGCCATCTTTCGAATGCTCGACAAACCCGACGTGGCCGCCCCAACGAGGAGCTTCGAGGCGCACATGAGCGCCCAACTCCCGCCGGGATTCCGGGAAACAGCGCGCCGAGAGAAACGGATCGTCGGCGGCGTTCACCATCAGCGCCGGCACGCGGATATCTCGCATGCGCCCCAATGCTGAACACTGGGCCCAGTAATCCCGGGCATTGCGGAAACCGTGCAGAGGCGCGGTGTAGCGGTCATCAAACTCATGAAAGCTGCGAATGGCATCAAACCCCGAAATATCAATCTGGTCCGGAAACCTCTCCGCCTTTTCCTCCATTTTTACCTTCAGATCCCGGAGAAAGCGCTGCATGTAGATCTTTCGGCTGGGCAACGCCAGCATATCTGCGCTACCGGCCAGGTCGCAGGGAACCGAATAGGCAACGGCTCCGCAGATCCGGCTATCAACACGCTCACCCTGTTCGCCCAGATAAAGCAGCGTCAGATTGCCCCCCATGCTGAACCCGGAAAGAAACAGGGTGTCGTAAGCACCTGACAAACCGTGATTCACCACCAGGCCGAGATCCTCGGTGGCGCCACTGTGATAGAACCTCGGTTGCCGATTCATAACCCCGCCACAAGAGCGGAAGTTCCAGGCAAGAACATCCCAGCCTTCCCGAAGCAGGGCGCGAGTTAAACCGAGCACGTAGGGCCGCCTGCTGTGACCTTCCAGACCATGAGACACGATGGCCAGGCGATCGCTACCCTGCCGGTACCAGTCCAGGTGCAGTTCGTCGTCATCCGGTGTGGCGATCACTTCCGGCTCCGGTTCCACCATCGGGACTTTGCGAAACAGTGTGGGCCAGACAGACTGAACGTGACCGTTGCGCAACCACGGCGGGGGCCGGTAGTGAAGAGTCCTGCTTTCGTACAATTTTTAGCCTTTCATATCAGGGGGTTGACCCCGTAAACCAAAGCGCTTAATATGCGCGCCACTTGATGCTGTTCCCCGATAGCTCAGTTGGTAGAGCAACGGACTGTTAATCCGTTTGTCGCTGGTTCGAGCCCAGCTCGGGGAGCCACTTATTCCGAAATGCCGCTGATTCTTCTGAACCAGCGGCATTTTTCGTTTACGGCCTCAGAAAATCTGCTCGCGCTGCATGAATTCGGTCAGCACGCGGAACAACGTGAACCCATCCTCGGTGCCAATCAGCTCCCGAATGGAATGCATACCGAACTGGGGCACGCCAATATCCAGCGTGGTTACACCCAGGTTCCCCGCCGTCAGGGGCCCAATGGTGCTGCCACAGCCCATATCGCTCCGAACCACAAAGGTCTGGTGAGGCAACCCCAGCTCGTCACTGATGTGCCGGTAAACTGCTGCCGATCGACTGTTGGTGGCGTACCGCTGGTTATGGTTGACCTTGATCACCGGCCCCTGATTGAGAATCGGGCCATGATTCTCATCATGTTTATCCATGTAATTCGGATGAATGCCATGGGCATTGTCCGCCGACACCATCATTGAGTTGGCAATAGCACGAGCCTTGCCAGCGCCGACCCAGCGGTCCAGAACCGCTGTCAGGAACGGCCCTTGTGCACCTTCGGCAGACATACTGCCAACTTCCTCGTGATCGTTGCAGACCAGCAACGCGGCTTCGTCCCCGGAGGTTTTCAGCAGCGACTGGAGGCCAATGTAACAACTCAGAAGGTTGTCCAGGCGAGCCGAGGCGATGAAATCATCACGCAATCCGACAAACGAGGCTTCACGGGCATCGTAGAAACTGAGCTCGTAACCCAGGACCTTGCGGACAGTGAGCCCGGTCTCGGCCTTGACCTGCTGGGACAGCAGATCCACGAAGCTGGTGGTATCGCTCTCAGGAACCTGCATCAGAACCGGGGGCAGATCGGTCTGTGGGTTAACCGTGCGATTGCTGTTGGCTTCTCGATCAAGATGGATTGCCAGGCTCGGAATGAATGCCACAGGCTTACGGAAATCCACCAGGGTGTCCCGCACCTTGCCGTCTTCGTCCAGCACCGTCACCCGACCGGCCAGGGAAAGATCCCGGTCAAACCAGGGATTCAGCAGCACACCACCGTATACTTCGACACCTAACTGGAAGAAGCCCTTGCGGCGGAGCTCAGGGTTCGGCTTGACCTTCAGGCAGGGGCTGTCGGTATGAGCACCCACCATGCGGATTCCCGAGGTGGTGACATCTTTGCTGCCGGTTCGGAAGGCGACAATTGAGGAGCCGTTGCGGACAACGTAATAGCCCTGGTTGCTCACCAGCGACCAGTCTTCCCGCTCATCCAGCTCCTGAAACCCAGCCGCACTCAGCCGTTGTTTCATGGTGTCGACCGCATGCCAGGGTGTGGGGGAAGTGTTCAGAAACTTCAATAAATCTTTGTTAAATTCAGCGTGTTCCATGATGTCCCTGATTAAAAGATAATTGCGCCAACAGTATGGCATGAAGCCGTAAAGCCTCATACTGCGTCAACGGACATTCCCTATAACCGGGTCACAAATCAACCATCACCGGGAGCCCAACGTGCCAGCACCGAGATTTCTCGACATTGAATACTGCCAGACCGACGACGCGCTGTTTCCCACCGCCATGGCCTGGTCGCTGGAAGACGGCCGAATGAAAACCGTGGTCATCGCCCCTTCCGACGACTGGCTCCCGGAAGACGGTGACCTGGGCGATGTCGACCTCCTCTACCTTGAAGAACAGGGCGTGCCCCTGATCGAGCTGGCCCGGGAACTGCACCAGGATCTGCCCGACCAGACCGTCTTCGTGGACGGCCTCGATCCGGACGAGATTCTGGTAGACCTCATTTTCACGGCCGTGGCACAGGAGGCCCCGTTCGAAATCGCACCCATCAGTGAGCTGATCACAGGCCTGGACAGCGAAACCCTGGAAGACCGCCGCCGCCAGCTCCTGTTCGAGGAAAGCCTGGAACCCCAGTTGCCTGAAAATGGCGTCTACGCACTGCTGCTGATGGCGCGGGAAGAGGGCCTGTTCGACGAGGATTGAGAAACAGCAGGAATTGACAGGGGGAAGTGTGACACGGGTCGACGTAACAAACGGTTACACGAGGCAGAATCAGCCCGTATTCGCCCATGTCAGGAAGCCCGATAACAATGAACAAGGTTGTGCGAACGCCCCTCGTCTGTCCGCTTGTCCCTGCCCTGCTCCTCGCATCCCAGGCCGCCCTGGCCCAGGAAACGCCAAGGGCCGACAAACACTACATCGGGCTGCTGGCAACCACCTACAACCACCGCACCATCGGTGAAAACACCAAGGAAACCGCCTGGGGCACAGGCGGAACACTGGTGGTGGGTGGCCACATAACCGATCTGTTTCACGCCGAGCTGCGGGCCGGTGGTGGCTTCAAAGACGCCGAGGTACCGGACAGTGACCTGACACTGAGCGTTGATTACTACGCCAGCTGGTACATGGGCCTGCACTACCCGATCACCGACTATGCAAACCTCTACGGTCAGTTCGGCTTTTCCTATATCCACGGCGAAGGCGAGATCAGCGATCCCGCAAATGATCGCAACAACCCCTACCTGGATCTCGAAGGCGAGTTCCCGGACAGCGGCTTCTCCATCAGCTGGATTGCAGGGCTTGATTTCGAAGTGATGGACGATACGTTTCTGGTCTTCGAAGGCGGAAAGCTTTTCGAAGATACGGGAACGGATGTGAACACCTTCCAGTTTTCCGGCGGACTGCGCTACGAGTTCTGAATGGCCGGCCGGATCTCGTGTTGCTGATCCGACCCGCTACCAGATCGCCATTAAGCCTTGTGGCGGATATGCCAGCACCGGTGAATCCGGGCGTTGCGTTGAAAATCCTTGTCCAGGGTATCCCGCGTCACTTCAGCAACCTCGAACTCGCTTTCCAGTGTCTCGTCCAGCTTGAAGCGTCGGAAATTGGTGGAAAAGATCAGCAACCCGTCGGAACTCAACCGTGCCATGGCCTGCCTGACCAGCGTGGGGTGATCCTTCTGGATATCCAGAACGCCGGCCATACGGGCAGAGTTGGAAAAGGTCGGCGGATCCATGAAGATCAGGTCAAACCGTTGGTCCGCCGTTTTCCGGTCTGCCAGCCAGGCGAGGCAGTCTGCCTGCTCTACCCGATGCTTCTTGGGGTCGGCTCCGTTCAGCGCAAGGTTCTCCTCGGCCCAGCCGACATACGTCTTTGACATATCCAGACTGAGCGAGCGGCTGGCGCCTCCAACAACAGCGTGAACAGTGGCCGCGCCGGTATAACAGAACAGGTTCAGGAATCGCTGGTTTTCCGAATGCTGCTGAATCCAGTGCCGCACCGGCCGATGATCCAGAAACAGACCCGTGTCCAGATAATCCTTGAGGTTCACCTTCAACACGCAGCCGTGTTCGTGAACCCTGAAAAACTCGCCACTGACTGCCTGCTTCTCGTACTGATTGGTGCCGGTTTGCCGCTGGCGCTGCTTGCACACCATATCCTCCGGCTCCACTCCCAGTGCTTCGGGAATGACTGCAAGGGCCTCCGCCAGGCGTTCTCGAGCAGCACGCTCATCCACCGATTTCGGGGCCGCATACTCTTGCACGTGCACCCGCCCCTCATAGATATCGATCGCCAACGCATACTCCGGCATATCGGCATCGTAGAGGCGGTAGCAACCAATGCCCTGCTTTCTTGCCCACTGCCCAATGGTCTTCACGTTCTTCTTGAGGCGATTGCGCAACATGGCCGCGCGTTCCTCATTGGCAATCCGAGGGGTGACCTCACCGGGAATATCCGGGGTCCTCGGTGTCATGGCGCTCACTTCATTTATCTCGAACAGCAGCAACTGGGCGGGCAGCTTGCCGTTGAAAAGCCGGTATTGTTTGTAACTTCTCAATCCGATGGACTTGCCGAATTCCGGGGCTCCGGTAAATACACCGAGGCGCCAGCCTGGAACGCAGCGTTTAACCGCGTCGCCCAGGGCCTGGTACAAGCCGCCCAATTCCCTGCGCTCACTCAACCGCTCACCGTAAGGGGGATTGGTGAGGACCAGCCCCTGATCAGACCAGTCGCCTTCCAGTTCCAGGGCATCGACTGCGCGAGCCTCAACGTACACAACATTCTCCAGACCTGCCCTCTGGATGTTTTTCCAGGCGGTCCCGATGACCCGGCTGTCCTGGTCAAAGCCCGCCATTCTCGGGATCCGCCCTTGCTTGCCCTCGTGGGCGCGACGCTCCGCCTCCTGGCGCAGCGATAACCAGAGCTCCGGTTGATGGCCCGGCCACTTCTCGAAACCGAACCTTTCCTGCTTGCGGCCGGGCGCCATATCCAGCGCCATCATGGCAGCTTCAACCACGAGGGTGCCTGAACCGCACATCGGGTCCACGAAATCGCCGCCGGCGGCGGCGATTTCTGGCCAGCCCGCTCGCATCAGCAATGCCGCGGCCAGGTTTTCCTTCAGGGGTGCCAGGCCCTGATCCGTACGATAGCCTCGCATGTGCAGGCTGTGACCGCTCAGATCAATGCCCAGGGACAAGCGGCCACGATTGAGTCGCGCGGAGACAATGACATCCGGATTCTTGGCATCCACTGAAGGCCGCGGTCCGCCATTGGCCTGAAACCGGTCCACAATGCCGTCCTTGACCCTTTGAGCGCCATATTGCGTATTGCGGATGGCCTCGTTCTGACCGAGGAACGTAACGCGGAAACTGCCATGCACAGGAATGTGCTGCTGCCAGTCCATGTGAACAACGCCGTCATAGAGCTGGTCGCCGCTGTTGGCATCCACTTCATCAATGTGAAGGATCACCCGGTTGGCGAGACGCGACCATAAGCAGGCGCGATAACCACCCTCCAGAGAACCTTCCACCCAGACCCCGGCCGGGGCATTGCGTACGGTATCCAGACCAAAGGTGCTGAGCTCGTCCGCCAGTAGGTATTCCACCCCCTTCGGGCAGGTTACGAAAAATACAGATTTGGACAAGTTCAACTCCTGGTTCCTGGACGGCTTGAGGTAAGTTTCCGAAATAAAGGCTATTCCGAAAATCGCAGCAAAATTTTTAGTTCATATAACTATAAAAAAAGCGTCACATAGATGAAATAATTAGTGTACATCCGCTAAAGGTTCGACTTACCTTGTAAGTGACGCGTCGTTCCGGAAGGCTGCAAACCTTCCGTTAACAGGATCCTGACTGCTCTGGCTTGAGCTGACAATAGTGGGTTATCCCGGAGCGGATAACACTGGTCGCAGCCACTGCAGATGTGTACACGCTTGTTCTGTTAATCCATCAGTGAGGAACGGCATGAAAAGACAGAAAAGAGACATGTACGCTCGTGCATTCAAGCGGGGTTATCTCGCTGGCGTGTCCGGAAAATCCAAAGACAGCTGCCCGATTGAACAGGCGGAAGTTCGCCAGGAATGGCTGAACGGGTGGCGAGAAGGCCGCACAGATCAATGGGAGGGCATGACCGGCGTATCCGGCATCCATAAACTGGCTAACGTTACGACAGCGTGACGCCTCAACTAACCCCGATTCTTAATCTGATCTTTTTACACACAATTTGACGCAGTACTCAGAGCAACCCAAACGGGGCCTCCCGCCCCGTACCATGCGATGAAGCGCCACGGGGTTCATTCCCCGCTCGGGCCCGCTAAGCGGGCCCACCTTCGTTCTGGGGCGCGGTAAATCACTTGACCTGCCGGATCGCCTCAACAGCTTCTTTAATAAGTTCAGGCCCCCGGTAAATAAAACCGGTGTAGATCTGGACCAGCTTGGCACCGGCCAGGACTTTCTCGGCTGCACTTTCACCGTCCATAATGCCGCCGACACCAATAATCGGTAGTGATTCCCCCAGTTCCGCGTAAAGCCCCCGGATAACCCTGAGAGAAGCCTCCCGCACCGGTGCACCGCTGAGGCCACCAGCCTCATCGGCATGGGTATGACCTGCCACGGCATCCCGACTGATCGTTGTATTGGTGGCAATCACGCCATCAAGGCCCGTCTCACGCAGGGCGGATGCCACGAAGCGGATACCATCATCGTCCATGTCCGGGGCGATCTTCACCGCCACAGGCACATACCGGCCATGCTCCTTCTCACACTGGAGCTGTTCGTCCTTGATGGCCTCCAGAAGGCCCTTCAGAGAGTCTCCAAACTGCAAATCCCGAAGACCGGGCGTGTTGGGCGAGGACACATTCACCGTAATGTAATCGGCCCGACTGTAAACCGCCGATATCCCCTTCCGGTAATCGGATTCGGACTGGTCGTTGGGCGTGTCCTTGTTCTTGCCAACATTGATTCCAAGCACGCCCTTGTAGCGGCGCTGATCCACACGGGCCAGCAAGTGGTCCAGGCCCTGGTTGTTGAAACCCATCCGGTTAATGATGGCCTGATGCTCCGGCAGCCGAAACATCCGTGGTTTGGGATTGCCGGGCTGCGCCAGAGGCGTCACGGTACCGACTTCAATAAAACCGAAGCCCAGGGCGCCAAGCGCATCGAGGTGATCGGCGTTCTTATCCAGACCTGCGGCAAGCCCGACGGGATTCGGAAAATCCAGCCCCATAACATTCACTGGCAATGAATCTATCTTTGGTGAAAAAGCGCTCAAAACGCCTAATCGGTGCGCAAGATCGAGACCATTCAATGCAACATTGTGAGCCTGCTCCGCTGGAAGGCGGAAAAGCAGATTGCGGATAACGCCGTACATCTGAAAAAACTCCCCTGATCCAAGTGGGCGGAGTATACCGGAAGTTTTCCACAGCATCCCGGGATAGAACCAAATCAGCTGTAAATGACTGTATCATGGCACTCTCATGACCTTTTCCACGGAATCTGTGGATAAACCTGTTGAAAATCGCGGGGCAACGGTTGCCATCCCTTGATAACTGCGCCAATCTACAAATTGATCATTTTTTGATCAGTTATTTTTATGTTTATTTTCAATGGTTTATATATTTTTCTCATGGCTGTCGACAAATACTAAACAAAATGTTACCCAGTCATCGTTCTGCAATGATGTGCATAAATCACTTGAAATCCCCTCTTTTAGCCACACCTGCCAAAGCCCGTGAGAATAACGTTATACTGACACCTGTCTTCTGATCTGGAGTGCATCAATGCAAGAGCCGATTTCCCCCGCCCAACAGCACCGGGAAAACCTCGCGGGCGAAATGAAGGCGGCCTCGCGCGTGACCATTATCGGAATGATTCTCGATGCCGTACTCGGGGTCATAAAAGTCATTGGTGGTGCTCTTTTTAACTCCCAGGCCCTGCTGGTGGATGGCATTCACTCGTTTACGGATGTTGCCTCTGATCTGGTTGTTCTTGGCGTCATGAAGGTGTCCCGCCAGGAGCCGGATGACGACCATCCTTACGGCCATCAGCGAATCGAAACCTTCGGCACTCTGGTTCTGGGCAGCATCCTGATTGCCGTTGGCGCCGCCCTGGCCTGGGAAACCCCTACGCCTGATAGAGGGTGGCGTGGATACTGTGCCTGGCTGGCCGGTTCTGGTGGCAGCTGCAGCGTCTGTTGCGGGCAAGGAATGGATTTTCCGATACACACGCCACGTCGGCCTGAAGATCCGCTCGGATCTGATTATCGCCAACGCCTGGCACAGCCGAACTGATGCGTTCTCCTCAGTCGTGGTTCTGGTGTCCACGGCCGGAGCCATGCTCGGCATGGTCTGGCTTGATGTGTTCGCGGCGGTGGTGATCGCAGGCATCATTATCCACATTGGCTGGAAGTTTACCTGGGACAGCGTCAAGGAACTCGTGGATACCGGCCTCTCCCAGGAGGACACGGAGATGCTCAAGAGTATCGCCCGGGACACAGACGGAGTGCGCAACGTGCATGAGCTTCGCAGCCGTCGTATGGGGCACGACATTCTGCTGGATATTCACCTGGTGGTTCGTCCGGAAATCAGCGTATCGGAAGGGCATCAGATCGGTATGCAGGTTGTCTCGGGAATGCGGGATGCCCTGGACAACATCCGGGACATCAACTTCCACATCGACGCCGAAAACGACGAAGATCAGCCGCTGACCTCCGAGCGACTGCCCTCCCGTGAAGACATCCGGGCCATCCTGGCCCGACACCTGGGAGAGTTGCCGCAACACAGCCGGCTCCGGCTGCACTATCTGAAAAACAAGGTGCATCTGGAGCTGTTCCTGGACAGCCCCGAGGGTGAAACCGTCTTCTCATCCTCAAACATCAGGGAAGAGCTCGGTGATTACCCCTGGTTTGGGAGTGTCCGGGTCTGGGTGGCCGGCCCCTGAAAGCCGCCGGCCATAGAACCTAGCGACGCCTGTTCTCTTCCATCCTTGAAAGAAACTCCTGCATGATCAGGGTGTAGAGCTCGCCCCCCAGGAAGCAGTCTTCCACGCCCGCATCAATGCTCGGGTTGTCGTTGACTTCGATGACGGCAACCCGGTTGCCTGACTGTTTGATATCCACACCGTACAGCCCGTTGCCGATCAGTCTGGTGGCATTCAGGGCCGCCTGAATGACATTCCTTGGCACCTCATACGTGGGCATGGTCTCAAAGCCACCGCTCTCACTCTCGGATTCGCTGTGCTGATAGATCTGCCAGTGGCCTTTCACCATCATGTACTTGCAGGCGTAGATGGCCCGCCCACCGAGCACACCAATACGCCAGTCGTAATCGGTGTAAAGGTATTCCTGAGCCAGCACCAGGGCGGACTGCTTGAACAGGTCTCTCAGCCCGGCACGGAGGGTCTTCTCGTCTTCGGCCTTGGTTACGCCGCGGGAAAACGCACCATCCGGGATCTTGATAACTACCGGAAAACCCAGCTCACTGATGACCTGCTCGACAGCGTTCTTCTGATCTTTCGACAGGATGAGTGTCTTGGGCGTGGGAACCTTGTTGTTCTTCAGGAGATCTGCAAGGAACACCTTGTTGGTGCACTTGAGGATCGACACCGGGTCATCGATGACCACCATGCCCTCAGCGGCCGCCTTGCGGGCAAACCGGTAGGTATGATGATCAATGGCAGTGGTCTCACGAATGAACAATCCATCGTATTCCGGCAGGCGCATATAATCCCGGCGGGTAATCTGCTCAACGTTAATGCCCAGTTTACGGCCCGCCTTCTCGAAGCGCTTCAGGGCAACCTTGTCACTCGGCGGCATTTCCTCGTCGGGATTGACCAGCACCGCCAGATCATAGCGGTAACGGCGTCGGGCCCTTGGCTTACGCCAGACCATACTGCTGAAACGATCCAGGGCAGCTGCGAACACGTCCTGCTCCTGCTCGCCCAGATCCGCCGGAGCCGCCGGCTTCATGGACTCGATTTGCCACTGCTTGCGGCGCTTGAAGACAATTTCAAGAATCGGGCAAGGAAAACGCTCGAAAAGTGCCCGGGCGACCGGCTTCAGATCCGGGTGCTCGGCCTGGCCAAAGTAGGTCCGAATGCGCACTTCGTGGGTGGCCGCGCGCTCATCGCTGGCGGGGTCAATTGCCGAACCCGCTGCTTCCAGCCAGTTAATGACGCTTTCATCAAGCTCTTCCAGCTCAAGTGAAAACAGTCCTTTGCGGCCGAGATCATTGAGCGTCATCACCGAGGGTACGACATGGTGACCACGGGCCTCCGCCAGGAGTGAACAATAATACCCCTTGCTCAGGTACCGGGCGCTCTGACACAGGTTGATGACCCTGACCCGGCTGGCGGGCGGAGCTGAGAACTGGAGGTACTGATCAAACGTCAGCACGTCCTCACTGGGGTAATAAGGCGCCCAGTCTTTGGCGCGGTCCACTACGATAAGCAATCGGGACATTGAAGGCATTCCTCCCTGAAAGGTCTTGCCTGTGGTAATTGTGGCCACAATACGCCGGTCACAATCGCTGCACAATCGGCGCATAATGCGTGCTTTTACGCATCCTTGTGGTCTTTGCGTTACCCTGACTCTCACACATAATAGCGGAGTACGGGAAGCCCACCAGCATGCCCTCCTCGCGTTTTTCAAGGCCGCCTCTCAATGCCTGATTTCCAGCTCCGACAAGCCTCCAGCAAGGACCTCGACGCCCTGGTCTTGCTCGAAAACCGGTGCTTCACCGAAGACCGCCTCTCTCGGCGGAGTTTTCGTCGCTTTCTGGAAATGCCCAGAGACCGCTTGATTGTGGCCGAGGCCGATGGCGGGCTGGTGGGCTACTGCCTGGTTCTGATGAGCGCTGCCACCCGGCTCGCCCGGATCTACTCCATTGCGGTGTCGCCAGCTGTGCGTGGCCAGGGCGTGGGCGAGAAACTGGTACGGGAAGCAGAATCGGAGGCGGTAGACGCTGGCCGTATCATCATGCGCCTGGAAGTCCGCGAGGATAACAGAGGCGCCATCAACCTCTACAAGCGCCTGGGCTATCGCCAGTTCGGCACCTACCGGGACTATTACGAAGACCACGGAGACGCCCTTCGCTTCGAGCGGCGGATTCTGTTCTATGAGCCTTCAAGAGAATTTCCGGCCGTTCCCTACTATCCGCAGACCACGGATTTCTCCTGCGGGCCGGCGGCGCTGATCATGGCGATGGCAGCTCTGGATGAACAGCAACCACTCACAACCCTGGAAGAACTCAGGCTTTGGCGGGAAGCGACCACCATATTTATGCTCGCCGGCCACGGCGGCTGCGGCCCACATGGACTGGCGCTCGCAGCGTGGAATCGGGGTTTTGAAGCCAGCGCCTGGATCAGCATGGAAGGAGCCCTCTTCAAGGACACCGTCAGAAGCGAGGACAAGAAGCGGGTACTGGAGCTGGTACACGAGGGCTTTTTACACGACATCGGCAAGACAGGCATTCAGCTACACCATGACCCGCTGACCCTTGAAGCGATGGAAGAAGCGCTTCATGAGGGACGAATTCCAGTCATCCTGATCAGCACCTGGCAGCTGAATCGTAGCCGCGTTCCCCATTGGGTCACCGTCTGCGCGATTGACGACCAATTCGTGTACCTGCACGACCCGGAAATCGATGCTGAAATCGGCGAAACCGTGGCCGACAAGCAGTACCTGCCAGTCGACCGCCGGGTGTTCAGCCAGATTTCACGGTACGGCAGGAACCAGCCACTGCAGGCTGCGATCATCGTGGGACCCAAGCGACCGGCCTGATCAGCCGGTCCGCAGTGCCGCCTCTTTCAGCTCGGCGATATCATCACGCAGGCGCGCAGCCGTCTCGAAATCCAGTTCGGAAGCGGCCTTGTACATTTCATCCTCGAGCCGGGACACTTCCTTGAGGACCTCCTCCGGCGACCGATTGCCAGCCTTGGCCCGATACTGTTCCGCCTCTTCGGCTGCTTTCTGCCCCGGGCGCTCGGCCTTGCGACGGCCACGACCGCCGCCTCCGGCACCTTCCATGATGTCGGCAATCTTCTTGTTCAGGCCCTGCGGGGTAATGCCCTGTTCCAGGTTGTGAGCTTCCTGCTTGGCCCGGCGACGCTCTGTCTCATCAATAGCCCGCTGCATGGAGCCTGTAATCCGGTCACCGTAGAGAATGGCCTTGCCGTGAACATTCCGTGCCGCACGACCCATGGTCTGGATCAGTGAGCGCTCGGAGCGCAGGAAACCTTCCTTGTCAGCATCCAGGATGGCCACCAGCGAAACCTCGGGCATGTCCAAGCCTTCCCGCAGCAGGTTGATGCCCACCAGCACATCGAATTCCCCCCGCCGGAGGTCCCGGATGATCTCCACCCGCTCGACGGTATCGATGTCCGAGTGCAGATAGCGAACCTTGATGTCGTGTTCCATCAGGAAGTCGGTCAGATCCTCGGCCATACGCTTGGTCAGCGTGGTCACCAGAACCCGTTCCTTCACCTTCACCCGCGTGTGGATTTCCGAGAGCAGGTCGTCCACCTGGGTAGACGCGGGACGCACCTCGATTTCCGGGTCCAGCAGGCCGGTGGGGCGCACCACCTGTTCCACCACCTGACCCGCATGCTCGGCCTCGTAAGTGGACGGGGTTGCGGATACGAAGATCATCTGGGGCGCAATTCGCTCCCACTCTTCAAACTTCATGGGTCGGTTATCCAGCGCCGATGGGAGGCGGAAACCGTACTCAACAAGGGTTTCCTTCCGGGACCGGTCGCCCTTGTACATGGCGCCGATCTGGGGAATGGTCACGTGAGATTCATCCACCACCAGCAAGGCATTGGGCGGCAAGTAATCAAACAGTGTCGGCGGTGCCTCACCTGGGCGGCGACCTGAGAGGTAGCGCGAGTAGTTCTCAATGCCATTGCAATAGCCCAGTTCCAGCATCATTTCGATGTCGTACCGGGTTCGCTCTTCCAGGCGTTGTGCTTCCACCAGGCGGTTGTTGTCCCGCAGCTGCTGCAGCCGCTCATCCAGCTCAACCTTGATATGCTCGACCGCATCCAACACCGTCTGCCGGGGCGTCACATAATGCGATTTCGGGTAGATGGTGACCCTTGGCACTCGGCGCAGGACCTCACCGGTCAACGGGTCGAAATAGCTGAGATTCTCAACCTCGTCATCGAAGAGCTCGATGCGGATAGCTTCCTTCTCGGATTCCGCCGGGAATACATCGATCACATCGCCCCGAACCCGGTAATTGGCCCGGTGGAACTCGATATCGTTCCTGGTGTACTGAAGTTCGGCCAGGCGCCGGAGGATGTATCGCTGATCGATCTGATCGCCCCGGTCCAGATGCAGCATCATCTTCAGGTAAGACTGGGGGTCACCAAGGCCGTAGATAGACGACACCGTCGCCACAATGATGGCATCCGGTCTTTCCAGCAATGCCTTGGTAGCAGACAGACGCATCTGCTCAATGTGCTCGTTGATAGAAGCGTCTTTCTCGATAAACGTGTCCGACGAGGGTACGTAAGCTTCTGGCTGATAGTAGTCGTAGTAGGAAACGAAATATTCTACCGCATTGTCGGGAAAGAACTCCTTGAACTCACCATAGAGCTGGGCGGCCAGGGTCTTGTTATGGGCCATGATGATGGTGGGCCGCTGGACCTGCTGGATGACATTGGCGATGGTGAAGGTTTTACCGGAGCCGGTTACCCCCAGCAACGTCTGGTGTGCCAGACCGGATTGGATACCATCCATTAGCCCCTCGATTGCCTTGGGCTGATCGCCCGCTGGCTGGAACGGTGAATCAACCTGGAACACACCCTCTCTGGCGGAAACGTTTGCCTGATTACTGGCCATAACTGGCGGAAACCTCCGGTAAAACCGACGCACGGGCGAAACAGCCCCTGCCATTCGAGAAATTTAGCGATACACTGGCTTCATGATACCATCAGTGCGATCGACGGCTGGGCGTAAATCAGCCAGCAGCTCTGGCACCCGGCGGTCGCAGCCCTATCAGACGCAGCTTTAAGGAGCGCAAGTTTGGACCTTCAACTTTCCAGCCGAGTACAGGCTATCAAGCCCTCTCCCACCCTCGCAGTCACCAACAAGGCCGCGGAACTCCGCGCAGCAGGCCAGGACATTATCGGCCTGGGTGCCGGCGAGCCGGACTTCGACACACCTGATCACATCAAACAGGCAGCCATTGAAGCCATCAATAACGGCCAGACAAAATACACTGCCGTGGATGGTACGCCAGCCCTGAAAAAAGCGATTATTGCGAAGTTCAAACGGGACAACGGCCTGGATTACGAAGCCAACCAGATACTGGTAAGCAGTGGTGGCAAACAGAGCTTTTTCAACCTCGCACTTGCCACACTGAACCCGGGTGACGAAGCCATCATCCCTGCTCCGTACTGGGTGTCCTACCCGGATATGGTGCTGGTGGCCGAAGGCAAACCGGTCATTATCGAAACCGGCGCGGAGACCCGCTTCAAGATCACACCGGAGCAGCTGGAAAACGCCATCACCGAGCGTACCCGCCTGTTCGTGATCAACAGCCCCTCGAACCCGAGCGGCATGGCCTACACTCTGGAAGAGCTGCAGGCCATCGGCGAGGTGCTGAAGAAGCACCCGAACATCATGATCGCCACCGACGATATGTATGAGCCGATCCTCTGGACCGGCAAGCCGTTCTGCAACATCCTGAACGCCACGCCTGAGCTGTATGACCGCACATTCGTCCTGAATGGCGTATCCAAGGCCTACTCCATGACTGGCTGGCGTATCGGCTACGCCGCGGGCCCGGCGAAAATCATCGGTGCCATGAAGAAGATTCAGTCCCAGAGCACCTCCAACCCGGCCTCGATCTCCCAGGCAGCGGCACAGGCTGCGCTGGATGGCGATCAGGGCTGCGTAGGCGAGATGGTCAAGGCCTTCAAGGAACGCCACGACTGGCTGGTAGAAGCACTGAACAAGCTGCCAGGCGTTGAATGCCTGAACGGCGACGGTACCTTCTATGTGTTCCCCAGCTTCCAGGGCGCCATCGATGCCGATTCCAGCGTCAGCACCGACGTTGAATTCGCCGAGAAACTGCTGACCGACGCCGGCGTGGCACTGGTCCCGGGCTCCGCCTTCGGCTGTCCCGGCCACATGCGCCTGAGCTTTGCGACCAGCATGGAAAACCTGGAAAAGGCTGTCGAACGTCTTCAGAAAGCGCTTGGCTAAAAAGTTCTGGCCAGGGGTTGACGGGGCGGTATTGCCAACTTAATATACGCGCCTCGTCACACGACGACGTTCCCCGATAGCTCAGTTGGTAGAGCAACGGACTGTTAATCCGTTTGTCGCTGGTTCGAGCCCAGCTCGGGGAGCCACTATTCTGAAAGCCCGCTGATTCTCTGAGTTAGCGGGTTTTTTATTGCCTTCTGTTTTGCATTACGTTTTTTGACCACATCTTGAGTGGTGGTGCGTGCTCCTGCCCTAGCCTGCTGCATTCGGGGCTGGCGGTGTGGGGTCGCCCTCCCAAAAAACGCTACGAGCACGTCCATGTGCGCTTGACTGTGGCCATCCATGGCCACAGACATTTTTGGGAGGGCAACCCCACACCACCGATCCAGACCCAACGATATACTCCCGACTTATTCGCTGAGTTTCCGAAAGGCACCTAAGGATATGCGACTTGAATTTGCACCTAAATGTAGGTCGGATTGGCACAGCATAATCCGACCTAAGCCTGCATCTGTCTTTCGGGAAAATGCGGTCAACTGGAAGGTCTAAACGGGACAGCTGGCAGGGCTTTCCAAAACTGTAGAGGGCCATGGACGGCCCGAAACAAGCGCACACGGACGTGCTTGTAGCGTGTTTTGGAAAGCCCTGCCAGCTGTCCCTGCCACCATTAGTCAAAGGCTAGGTCAGGATTCGAGGGCCGGATAGAACTAGAGTCCGATCACCTCGGAGTGAATAGCCTCCAGGGCAGCCAGCGGGTCAGCCGCCTGAGTAATGGGGCGACCGATCACCAAGTAGTCGGAACCGGCTTTGAGGGCATCGGTGGGCGTCATGATGCGCTGCTGGTCGCCTTTGTCAGCGGTCAACGGACGGATACCCGGTGTGATCAACTTGAAGTCGGCGCCCTGCTCGGCTTTGAGCTTGGGTGCTTCCTGTGCGGAGCAGACGACGCCGTCGAGGCCGCAATTTTTGGTGAGGGTTGCCAGGCGGGATACCTGGGCTTCCGGGGAATCGGTGATGCCGATACCGGCAAGATCGTCGGCGTTCATGCTGGTGAGGACCGTGACGGCAATCAACAGCGGGCGATCCGCGCCAAAGCTTTCCAGGCGCTCCCGACAGGCGGTCATCATTTTCTCGCCACCAGAGGCATGCACATTGACCATCCAGACACCGAGGTCAGCGGCAGCTGCAACGGCAGCTGAGGTGGTGTTCGGGATGTCATGGAATTTCAGGTCCAGGAATACGTCGAATCCACGCTTCTGAAGCCCTTCCACCAATTGCGGGCCGGAACGAGTGAACAGTTCCTTACCCACTTTCAGGCGGCATTTACCCGGGTCCAGTTTGTCGACCAGCTCAAGGGCAGGATTCTGGGAGGGAAAATCGAGGGCGACGATGATCTTGGGATCGTTAGCGGTTTGCACGTTCACTTGTCCTGCAGAAATTCGGTAAAGGTTTATTCGGCTTCAACACCCTGGATCGGGCGCACGGTTTCCCATTGCTTGCAGCTTGGGCAAAGCCAGTGCAGCTGACGGCCAGAGAAACCACAGCTGACACAACGGTAGACGGGACGATTGGCGAGAATCAGGTGGCCAATACGGCTCACCAACCTGCCCTCATCAGTGGTCATGCCCTTCTCATAGCCGGCCATTTCCACCAGCCTGAGCAAGCCACGGACACTCGGGCGGGTTTCCAGTTCCTGCCTGAGCAAGTCGATAGCAGCCGGTCGCCCCGAGGCGCGCTCGACGGACTCCACCAGAGCCAGCAACAAACTGGTGCTCGGGTAGTTTTCGTAAAGCTTGCGCAGTTTTTTCGCCAACCGGCCAATGTCGCCGTGCTCGTGCTCAAGCTTCATGAGCCGGTCGATGGCTTCCGGCCCAAACTCGGGGTTCTGTTCGAATACTTTCAGGCATTGGCTGCCTGCCTCGCGATAGCTGCCCTGCCGAACCAGCAGCTTCATCATAATCAGATTGGCCCGTACGCAGGAGCGATCGTACTCAAGCGCCTCCTTGGCCAGTTTCTGGGCAGCCCAGCGGTCGTCCTGTTTCAGGGACTCTTCCGACAGCTCACACGTCAGGTAAGCCAGCACCTTGAACATTGCCGGGTCGGCGTCCCCACGTGTCAGCGTCCGGGCCACTTCGGCAGCCTTTGCCCATTCCTTTTCCTGTTGGTAGAGGTCGATGAGCTGCTGGGAGGAGTGACGACCGTAATCCTTGTCGCCCATCAACTGGTGCAACAATGCCTCGGCGCGGTCAAGGAGCCCCGCGTTCAGGTAATCGCGGGCAAGCTCGAGAGTCACCTGCGGGGAGAATCTCGGGGGCAATTCCGGCCTGGCCAGAAGGTTCTGGTGGATCAGTATGGCGCGATCGGTTTCGCCCTTGTTGCGGAAATGGCTGCCAATGGAGAGGTGGAGACTGACAGTATCCTTGTTGACCGCAAGGGACTGGACGAAATTCTCAACCGCCTGGTCGGAGTAGTTCGTGAACAGGAACTGGAGACGGTCCTTCACCGATTCCTCATCGGAAATCGTTTTGCCGGATCGCCTGTCACCGCTTCCCAGCCGGCCCACAAGCCAGCCAACGGCGACTGCAACCGTCAGCAGCAGCCACTGTAATACGATATCCATTAAAGAGTCCGGTCGTTCTGGGCCCTGGATTTCTCCAATGCCTGCTCGGCGCGATCAAGTCGTTTCTGAAGGGTTCGCCGGGACACCGAGTTGCGAACGGTGGCCAGCATGGTCATCAGCACGCCAACAAGGGCGCCGACAACAAATGCCATGATAATCCAGACGGCAACACCATGAGGTTGGGTTTCAAACAACAGAAAGTTGAGGGAGACTGCCATTTGATTGTTGAGCGAGAATACCAGTGCCAGCAGAACCAGGACCAAAACCAACAGAATAATGAGGATCTTCTGCAATCCTGCCATAGCGATAGCACTCCCAAAGGGCATTGATGCCCGAATTATACGCGTTCCCTGAGCAGCTGTTAAAAGCCTTTCTTCAAGCTGTCGTTGACCTGCTCTCTCAATTCCTTGCCGGGTTTGAAGTGCGGCACATATTTGGCTGGCAACTGAACAGCCTCACCGGTTTTCGGATTGCGCCCGGTACGCGCGGCCCGGTGATGAAGGGAAAAACTGCCAAATCCCCGGATTTCTATTCTCTGACCATCGGCAAGCGACTGGGACATGTGCTCGATGATGGTTTTTACAGCCAGTTCGACATCTTTAACGGAGAGCTGAGTTTGCTTGGAAGCAATCAGCTCGACCAGTTCGGACTTCGTCATGAGGCGTTTCCCTCTTTCATTTTTATTCGGCCGTCGGTTACCGGATTCCCATGACTACCTAGTTTAGCCAAACCAGAAAAAAACACAAAAAAAACGGGCTCTTAGAGCCCGTTTTTTTCGTACCAACCGGAAGATTAGTCCTTGTTGGCGTTTTGCTGCTGCATCTGCTCCTTGATGAGATCACCGATGGTGGTCGCACCAGAGGAAGTTTCCGCAGTTTTGGTCCGCACGTTTTCCAGTGCCTGCTTGTCGTCCTCAACATCTTTGGACTTCACAGACAGGTTGATGATGCGGTTCTTGCGGTCGATGCTGATGATCTTCGCTTCAACTTCTTCGCCTTCCTTCAGCGCGTTGCGTGCATCTTCAACACGGTCACGGCTGATTTCAGAGGCTTTCAGTACCGCTTCAACTTCGTCGTTCAGAGCAATGGTAGCTGCCTTGGCATCAACTGCAGACACGGTGCCCTTAACAATAGAGCCCTTGTCGTTCAGCTGTACAAACTCGGCGAACGGATCGCTCTCGAGCTGCTTGATACCCAGGGAGATACGCTCACGCTCCGGATCAACAGACAGGATAACGGTTTCAACTTCGTCACCCTTCTTGTATTCACGAACCGCTTCTTCGCCAGTCTCGTTCCAGCTGATGTCAGACAGGTGAACCAGACCGTCGATGCCGCCATCCAGTCCGATGAAGATACCGAAGTCAGTGATTGACTTGATCTTGCCGGAGATGCGGTCGCCCTTGTTGAAGTTGCTGGAGAAATCTTCCCACGGGTTGGATACGCACTGCTTGATACCCAGGGAGATCCGACGACGCTCTTCGTCGATATCCAGAATCATCACGTCCACTTCGTCGCCAACCTGGACAACCTTGGACGGATGGATGTTCTTGTTGGTCCAGTCCATTTCGGAAACGTGAACCAGACCTTCAACACCTTCTTCCAGCTCAGCAAAGCAGCCGTAGTCGGTCAGGTTGGTAACGCGTGCCTTGACCTTGGAACCTTCCGGGTAACGACCCTTGATATCAACCCAGGGATCTTCGCCCAGCTGCTTCAGGCCGAGGGAAACACGGTTACGCTCACGGTCAAACTTCAGAACCTTAACGCTGATTTCGTCGCCAACATTAACGATTTCGCTCGGATGCTTGATGCGCTTCCAGGCCATATCGGTAATGTGCAGCAGGCCGTCAACACCACCCAGATCCACGAACGCGCCGTAGTCGGTCAGGTTCTTGACGATACCCTTGATTTCCATACCCTCGGTCAGGGTTTCGAGCAAAGCTTCACGCTCAGCACTGTTTTCAGCTTCCAGAACGGCGCGGCGGGAAACAACCACGTTGTTACGCTTCTGGTCGAGCTTGATAACCTTGAATTCGAGTTCTTTGTTCTCCAGGTGCGCGGTGTCGCGAACCGGACGAACATCAACCAGCGAGCCAGGCAGGAAGGCACGGATGCCGGCCAGATCGACGGTGAAACCACCCTTGACCTTACCGTTGATGATACCTTTAACCACTTCCTCAGCTTCGAAGGACTTCTCGAGTACCTTCCAGGCTTCTGCACGCTTGGCCTTTTCACGGGACAGACGGGTCTCACCGAAGCCGTCTTCAACAGCGTCGAGAGCTACATCGACAACGTCGCCGATAGCAATTTCCAACTCGCCTTTTTCGTTAAGGAACTGGGAGGCGGGGATAACGCCTTCGGACTTCAGTCCGGCGTTAACGGTGACCCAGTCGTTATCGACGTCTACAACGGTTCCCTGGACGATGGAACCCGGTTGCATGTCAATTTCTTTCAGGCTTTCTTCAAAAAGATCCGCAAAGCTCTCGCTCATTATGAGTCCTATATGATCAACGCAAGTGTACTCCGTGCCACCAGCAACACGGTCTGTTAACAAGTTCCGGACTAAGCCTGTGGCTGGCAGATAGCGCTACATCCGGCATTTCAACGACAAAAAGGTGTAGTCAGGCCTGACCTGCTGCGGCCATACACCTGTCCAACACCTCTTCTATACTCAACCCCGTAGAATCAATGACTTGCGCATCATCTGCGGGCTTGAGAGGGGCTGCGGAACGGTTCATATCCCGTTCATCACGAACCCGTATCTCCTCTAAAAGGGCGTCAATATTAACATCGACACCCGCGTCCTTCAACTGGCTATAGCGCCGCTGGGCCCTCTCCTCGGCGCTTGCCGTAAGGAAGATTTTTACCGGTGCATCCGGAAAAACCACCGTTCCCATATCCCGGCCATCGGCAACCAGGCCCGGCGCCTGCCGGAAGTCCCGCTGGCGTTGCAATAGCGCATCCCGGACCGGCTGCATGACCGCCACCTTCGAGGCGTTGTCGCCAGCCGATTCTGTACGTATATCTGCTGTCACATCCTGGCCGGCAAGAATTACTTTTACCGGCTCACCTTCCGGAGTGGGCTCAAAGGCCACATCCAGTCCGGCGGCGACTTTTACCAGGCCGTTCTCGTCATCCAGAGACACGCCCTGGCGAACCGCGGCCAGCGCCGTCAGCCGGTAAAGGGCACCACTATCAAGAAGATGCCACCCGAGCTTTCGGGCCAGCATCTGGGTGATGGTGCCTTTGCCGGAACCTCCGGGACCATCAACGGTAATCACCGGCGCACTGCTAACAACCATTATTCAGCCCCCTCGGCTGAGATATTGATCCCCGTTCCTTGCGCAAGTTCCACAAAACCGGGGAAAGACGTAGCCACGTTCGCACAGTCGTTCACCGTAATGTCACCCGCAGCGCGCAGGGAAGCGACCGCAAAGGACATCGCGATGCGATGGTCGCCATGACTGTTCACGGTACCGCCACCGATGGTCTGACCGCCATCGATAATAATGCCGTCAGGCGTGACGGTGGTCTCGACTCCCAGTGCAGCAAGGCCATCTGCCATCACCTGGATCCGGTCGCTTTCCTTGACCCGAAGTTCCTCTGCGCCTCGCAGCACCGTACGGCCGTTAGCACAGGCCGCGGCAATGAACAGCACCGGGAATTCGTCGATGGCCAGGGGCACCTGATCCTCAGGGATGTCGATGCCCTGGAGCTCCGCGGAGCGGACCCGAAGGTCAGCAACCGGCTCACCACCGATTTCGCGCTCGTCCAGAATCTCGATATTGGCGCCCATCTGATTCAGGATGTTGATCACACCAACCCTGGTCGGGTTCATTCCAACGTGGCGAAGGATCAGATTGGAGCCCGGGGCGATACTGGCCGCGACCAGGAAAAACGCAGACGACGAAATATCGGCAGGCACATCAATATTGGTCGCCGTCAGTTTGCCGCCACCACTGACACTGGCGGTCGCACCATCACGGTGAACGTGATAGCCAAAACCCGCGAGCATGCGTTCGGTATGATCACGGGTAGGCGCGGGCTCGGTCACCGATGTACTGCCCTCGGCATAAAGCCCGGCCAGCAGAAGACACGATTTCACCTGGGC
Organism: Marinobacter adhaerens HP15; assembly: GCF_000166295.1. NCBI lineage: Bacteria > Pseudomonadati > Pseudomonadota > Gammaproteobacteria > Pseudomonadales > Marinobacteraceae > Marinobacter > Marinobacter adhaerens. The sequence continues at coordinate 1,436,997 of NC_017506.1, read as the reverse complement.
ACTGGCCACCGGCATTTCATAGTGAATACCGGACAGCTTCTGGCCACCACGGATTTTCAGTGGCGGGCGCCCCCCTTCTGCGGTATCGATAACGGCGCCCATCGCCCTGAGCGGATCGGCAACCCTCCCCATCGGGCGACCGGAGAGACTCGCATCGCCGGTCAGCTCGGAATCAAAGGGCTGGGCCGCCAGCAAACCTGCGAACAGCCGCATGGCGGTTCCCGAGTTACCCAGATACAGAGGCCCGCGGGGGGCCTGAAGCCCGTGCATGCCAACACCATGGATGCGAACAAAGCCGTCGTCCGGGCCTTCAATGGTAACGCCCATATCCCGGAATGCCTGGAGCGTCGCCAGGCTGTCTTCACCCTCCAGAAACCCTTTCACTTCGGTTACGCCATCTGCCAGAGCACCCAGCATGATGGACCGGTGCGACATTGACTTGTCGCCGGGCACCCGGATATCACCGGTGATCGCGCCACCGGGCTGAAGACGGAACGTTACCTGCTTTTCACTGTTGTTTGTCACGTAAGCCTGTCCTGAGAGCATCTTCGAAAAATGTTCACGCGCCGCCTTGGCGCGACTGAAAACCCGCAACAACGTGGCGCTGTCCTGATTGGCAATGGCAGTGCGCAGTTGTTCGAGGTCGTGGGTAAAGTGGTCAATGACACGAAGAACCGCATCACGGTTCGACAGAAAAATATCGTGCCACATCACCGGATCGCTGGCCGCAATCCGGGTGAAATCCCTGAAGCCACCGGCGGCGTAACGGAAGATGTCCATGTTCTCATCTTCACCCGCCAGGGTATCTACCAGGGAGAACGCGATCAGGTGGGGCAAGTGGCTGGTGGCTGCCAGCACCTCATCGTGATACGCCACCGACATGGTCAGCACCGTGGCACCGCACCCCTCCCAGAGCCCTTTCAGGCGAGCCAGGTGGGGCTGGCTGACATTGTCCGGCGGCGTAAGGATGACCTTGTGGTTGGCGAACAACTCGGGATTGGCCGCCCGGATGCCGCTCTTCTCGGAACCGGCAATGGGATGACCGGGAATAACCAGAGGCGACAAGCCGCCGAACACGGCCTCAACATCGGCTACGAAGCTGGATTTGGTACTACCGACATCCGTGAGTATCGCGTCCGGCTCTAGAGCCGGGCGAATCTGCTCAAGAACCGCGCGTGTTGCCCGTACCGGAACGGCAAGCACAACCAGGTCCGCGCCACGAACCGCATCAGACACCGTTGACGCCGCCTGATCGATCACACCCAACTCTTTACCGAGCTGCAGTTCCTCAGTGCGATGGTCCGCACCAACAACCGTAACCGCAAGCCCTTTGCGACGGATCGCGCAGGCCAGAGAGCCACCGATAAGCCCCAGGCCAATCACCGCTACCCGTTTAAACAGAGGCTCGGAAGACGTCATATCAGTCGCTGAGCCCCGATGCAGTCAGGGCCTGGGCCAGAGCTTCAATAAAGCGCTCATTTTCTTCCGGCAGCCCTACGGACACCCGAAGATGCCGGGGCATGCCATAGCCCGCGATGGGCCGGACAATTACACCGTGTGCGAGCAGAGCCTGGTACACGCCCATGGCCTGCTCCCCCACTTCCACGGCAACGAAGTTCCCGGCCGACGGAATGTAACCGAGCCCCATCCGGTCAAACGCCTCCTGCAACTGACGCAGGCCCGCTGTGTTCACATCCCGGGAACGCTGCAGGTAATCCTCATCATCCAGAACGGCAGTGGCGGCAGACAGGGCAACCGTATCCACGTTGAACGGCTGACGCACCCGGTTAAGAATGTCTGCAATGGCCGGCGAGGAGATGCTGTAACCTACCCGCAGAGCCGCCAGCCCCCAGGCTTTGGAGAACGTGCGGCAAACGATGAGATTCGGGAAACGGGCCAACAGCTCGACACCGTCCGGGTATTGATCACCGGTCAGGTATTCACAGTAGGCCTCATCCAGAACCACAAGCACGTTCTCGGGGATTTTCTTCAGGAACGCCTCAATGGCTTCCGCCGTGTGAACGGTACCCGTCGGGTTGTTCGGGTTGGCGACAAACACGAGGCGAGTGCGATCAGTAACCGCGGCAGCCATGGCGTCCAGATCGTGCCCCCATTCCCGGGCAGGCACAGACACACCCCTGGCACCGATGGCCTGGGTCACAAGCGGGTAGACAGCGAACGCGTACTGGGAGAAAACCACTTCGGAATCTGCATCGGCGAAACAACGGGTAATCACTTCCAGTACATCGTTGGAGCCGTTACCAAGGGTAATCTGATCCATTCCGACGTTCAGGCGCGTCGACAGCGCCTGCTTCAGGTTGAATCCGTTGCCATCGGGATACAAACAAAGCTCGGAGAGGGCCCTCCGCGCAGCCGACAGCGCTTTTTCGCTGGGCCCCAGCGGGTTTTCGTTGCTCGCCAGCTTGATGATCTCTGCCGGATTGAGGCCAAGCTCACGGGCCAGCTCTTCAATCGGCTTGCCCGGCTGATAGGGTGAGAGGGCCTGTACGCCGCGAACCGCCAGGCTCTGATAATCAATAGCCATAAATCGTCCTCGACACTCTTTGCTCAGAAACGCAGGTGCAGATACTTACAGAACGCCAATCGGGTAGGAACCCAGGCGTTTGAGCTCAACGGCCTCTTCATCCACTTCTGCCAGCACCTTCCGGACCTGTTCGTCTTCCATGTGTCCCTCAAAATCGATGTAGAACACATAGGCCCAGGTGCCACTTGGCGAGGGCCGCGTTTCGATTCTGGTCAGGCTGAGCCCGTGACGATGGAACGGCTCGAGGAGCTGATACAGAGCCCCCGGTTTGTTGCGCATGGACACCAGGATAGACGACTTGTCGTGGCCACTGGCCGGCACTTCCTCCCGGCCAATGATCAGGAAGCGGGTAGTATTGTCCGGGCGATCCTCGATACTGTTCGCCAGCTTCTGCAGGCCATAGAGCTCGGCCGCCATATCACCGGCAATGGCCGCCGTGCCGGGCTCCTCGGCTGCGCGCCGGGCCGCTTCCGCATTGCTGGAGACGGTAACCCGCTCGATGCCGTAGCGGTGGGTGTCCAGCCATTGCCGGCATTGGGCAAACGATTGCTGATGGGAATAAATCCGGGTGATTTCCTGGTCGCCATGCTTCGGAGACACAAGCAGATGATGGTGAATCCGAAGCTGAACCTCGCCGCAGATCTTCAGCGGCGAGGACATGAACATATCCAGGGTGTGGTTGATCATACCCTCGGTCGAGTTTTCGACCGGCACCACGCCGTAATGGGCAGCGCCGGATTCGACCTCCCGGAATACCGCATCAATGGCCGGCAAAGGCACGCTGACCACCGAGTGACCAAAATGCTTGAGCGCTGCCGCCTGTGTGAAGGTGCCAATCGGACCCAGGAAGGCAATGTGCATGGGCTTTTCCAGCGCCAGGCAGGCGGACATGATTTCCCGGAACAGACGGGCCATTTCCTCACCCGACAGCGGCCCCGGATTCTGTTCCTTGATGCGGCGAAGCACCTGGGCCTCCCGCTCGGGGCGATAGAAAAAGACGTCCTGCCCCGGATTGGCGGTCATTTTAACGTGCGCCACTTCCTGGGCACAGGCGGCCCTGGCACTGATCAGCTCCATGATCTTCTGATCAAGTTGATCGATCTCGTCCCGCAGCTCTCCGAGCCGAACCTGCTCATCACTCATGATCAGCCACGCTCCTTCGCAAATTCGGTCATGTAGTCAATCAGCGCATCGACACCGGCTTCTGGCATTGCGTTGTAGATGCTCGCACGCATTCCGCCAACCGAACGGTGGCCGGCCAGGTTCAGCAGACCACGGGCATTGGCACCCTTCAGGAATTCACCGTTCAGGGCATCATCCGCCAGCGTGAATGGCACGTTCATCCAGGAGCGGAACCGCGGGTCGATCGGGTTGGCGTAGAACTCGTTCGTATCGATGAAATCGTAGAGCTTGCGGGCCTTGCGCAGGTTGATCTCACCCATGGCCTTCACACCGCCCTGCTCTTTCAGCCACTTGAACACCAAACCGGCCAGGTACCAGGAATAGGTGGCTGGGGTGTTGTACATCGAACCGTTATCCGCGATCACCTGATAGTTCATCATGGTCGGGGTCTCCTTCCGGGCCTTGCCCAGGAGATCCTTGCGAATTATGACCACTACCAATCCTGAGGGACCAATGTTCTTCTGGGCACCGGCGTAGATCACACCGAACCTGGAAACGTCCACCGGCCTCGAAAGCATTGATGAAGACATATCGGCGACCAGCGGTGCTGTCGGGCTCTCCGGGATAAAATCGAACTCCAGACCACCGATGGTTTCGTTGGGCGTGTAGTGCATGTACGCCGCATCGGCACTGGTCTGCCAGGAAGATTGATCCGGAATCGTGGTAAAGCCACTGTCTTCCGAACTCGCCACCACGTTCACCTTGCCATAGCGACTGGCCTCGGCAATGGCCTTTTTGGACCAGATGCCGGTGTTCACGTAGTCAGCAGAGCCTTTTTCGCCCAGCAAATTCAGAGGAATGGTGGAAAACTGGCTGGACGCCCCACCCTGCATAAACAGAACGGCGTAGTCATCCGACACGCCGGCCAGTTCACGCAGATCTTTTTCTGCAGTCTCGGCAATCTGGACAAACTCGTCGCTGCGATGGCTCATTTCCATCACCGACATGCCGGTACCGCGCCAGTCGAGCATTTCATCCCGCGCCTGACGAAGCACGCTCTCCGGCAAGGTGGCCGGACCTGCACAAAAGTTATACGCCCTGCTCATGTTGCTGCTTTCTCTCAAGTCTTGCTGAATCTGTCTGTGGCAAGTGCGGGCTTATTCGTCGCCGGCACTCTCGCCTTCTTGGCCTTCTTCCGGGCTCTCGTCGGCAACAATCGGATTGCCTTCACTGTCGAGCTCTTCGTCGTCGGTTTCCGCAATCCGCTCAACGCCAACCAGCCGCTCGTCTTCCTGGCTCAGCTTGATCAGGCGCACGCCCTGGGTGTTCCGGCTAAGAACCGACACTTCGTCTGTCCGGGTACGCACGAGCGTGCCCTTGTCAGAGATCAGCATCATTTCGTCACCGTCGAACAGCTGCAGGGCTGTCACCAGGTTACCGTTACGCTCGGAGCACTGCATGGCGATTACGCCCTGGCTGCCACGGCTGTAGGTCGGGAACTCGTCAATGGCAGTACGCTTGCCGTAGCCGTTTTCGGAGGCAGTCAGGATAACCCCGCCGTCCTGCGGAATGATCAGCGACACCACATGGTGACCCTGCGGCATCTTGATACCGCGAACACCACGGGCTGTCCGGCTCATGGGACGAACGGCTTCTTCGTTGAAGCGCACCGCCTTGCCAGCGGTCGAGAACAACATGACCTCGGCATCCCCTTTGGTAATGGCTGCACCGATCAGGGTATCGCCCTCATCCAGTGACAGGGCAATCAGGCCGCTGCTGCGCGGACGCGAGAAGTTCGGCAACGGCGTTTTCTTGACCACACCGGCCGAGGTGGCCATCAGCACGAACTGGTCTTCCGGATAATCCCGAACTGGCAGGAAGGTGGTAATACGCTCGCCTTCGTCCAGCGGCAGGATGTTCACCATGGGCCGACCGCGGGAGGCGCGGCTGGCACGCGGAATCTCGAAGACCCGCAACCAGTAAACCTTGCCGCGGTTGGAGAAACACAGAATCGTGTCGTGGGAGTTGGCAACCAGCAGCTTCTCTACAAAGTCTTCATCCTTCATGGAGGTTGCTGCCTTGCCGCGACCACCACGACGCTGAGCCTGGTAGTCTTCCACTGCCTGGGTCTTGGCGTAACCACTGTGGGAAATGGTCACCACCAGGTCTTCTTCATCAATCAGGTCGGCGATGGTCAGGTCGCGACGGGAGCTGGTGATTTCGGTACGACGCTCGTCACCGAACTCGGTAACGATCGCTTCCAGCTCTTCCCGGATCACCTGGAGCAGCCGCTCGGGGTCGCCCAGGATGTCCAGCAGATCGGCAATCTTGTCGAGAATTTCCTTGTATTCGTTCTGGAGCTTCTCGGTTTCCAGACCGGTCAGGCGGTGCAGACGCAAGTCCAGAATGGCCTGGGCCTGTTCCGGTGACAGATGATACAGACCTTCACGCAGCCCATAGATCTCTGGCAGGTCGTCCGGACGGCAGGCGTCCTGGCCGGCACGTTCCAGCATGGCCATGACATCGCCCGGCGACCAGCCCTTGGCAATCAGCTTTTCCTTCGCTTCGGCGGCGGACGGCGAGGCCTTGATCAGCTCGATAATCTCGTCGATGTTGGCCAGGGCAACCGTCAAACCTTCCAGAATGTGGCCACGCTCACGGGCTTTGCGCAGTTCGTAGATGGTCCGGCGGGTCACCACTTCACGGCGGTGACGAACGAACGCATCCAGCAGCTGCTTCAGATTCAGGGTTTTCGGCTCGCCATTGATCAGGCCAACCATGTTGATGCCGAATACGGTTTCAAGCTGGGTCTGGGCAAACAGGTTGTTGACCACAACGTCCGGGTTCTCACCCCGACGCAGCTCGATCACCACCCGGATACCTTCCTTATTGGATTCGTCCCGCAGTTCGGAGATACCTTCAAGACGCTTTTCTTTTACCAGCTCCGCGATCTTCTCGATCAGGCGGGCCTTGTTCAGCTGATACGGCAGCTCGGTGATGATGATGGCATCGCGGTTGGTCTTGTTGTCGTGCTCGATCTCGTGACGGGCACGGATATAGATGCGGCCGCGGCCGGTGCGGTAGGCCTCTACAATGCCGGCACGACCATTGATAATGCCCTCGGTCGGGAAATCCGGGCCCGGAATGAATTCCATCAGCTCATCGATGGTCAGGTCCGGGTTATCAATCAGCGCCAGGCAGCCATTCACGACTTCCGTCAGATTGTGCGGCGGAATATTGGTGGCCATACCAACGGCAATACCGGAAGAACCATTCACCAGGAGATTGGGAACCCGGGTGGGCAGAACCTCGGGAATCCGCTCGGTGCCGTCGTAGTTATCAACGAAATCGACGGTTTCCTTGTCCAGATCCGCCAGCAGGGAGTGAGCGATCTTCTCCATGCGGATCTCGGTGTAACGCATGGCAGCCGCGTTGTCACCGTCGATGGAACCGAAGTTACCCTGGCCATCAACCAGCGGATACCGCAGGGAGAACGGCTGGGCCATACGTACGATGGTGTCGTATACCGCAGAGTCACCGTGGGGGTGGTATTTACCGATAACATCACCCACCACACGGGCGGACTTCTTATAGGCCTTGTTCCAGTCGTTGTTCAGTTCGGACATGGCGAACAGAACGCGGCGGTGAACCGGCTTGAGGCCATCCCTCACATCCGGAAGCGCCCGCCCGACGATCACGCTCATGGCGTAATCGAGGTAGGACTGTTTTAACTCGTCTTCAATATTGACCGGCAGGATCTCTTTGGCTAACTCACCCATCGAGAAAGGTTCCTTTGCGTTATCTGGAAGTCGTATCGGGGCCGTTTCCGGGCCCCATAGTTATTCTTCAACAAGCCGCCAAGTCTACCACAGTCGCACCCTTTCCGGGGCAACTGTGAGGCAGCCTTAATCAAACACCACTGTCTTGTTTTCGTAGGTGATCACCCGGTCTTCAATGTGGGAGCGCAGGCCCCGGGCCAACACGTTCTTCTCCACATCCTTACCCAGGCGAACCATATCCTCGATAGAGTCGCTGTGGGTGATCCGGATAACGTCCTGCTCGATGATCGGGCCCTCGTCGAGGTCCTGAGTCACGTAGTGGCAGGTGGCACCAATCAGTTTCACGCCACGGCTATAGGCCTGGTGATAGGGGCGCGCACCGGCGAAGGACGGCAGGAAGCTGTGATGGATGTTGATCACCTTGCCGGAGTATTTCTCGCAGAGCTCGCCGGGAAGGATCTGCATGTAGCGCGCAAGGACCACCACATCGGCCTCATATTTCTGGAACAGCTCATCAATATGGGCGAAAGCTTCCTCTTTGTTTTCCTTGCTTACCGGCACGTGGTGGTAGGGAATCTCATGCCACTCCACCATCCGGCGCAGGTCGTCGTGGTTGGAGATGACCGCCACGATCTCGGCATTGATCTCCTTGCTGTGCCAGCGGTGCAGCAGATCAGCCACACAATGGGATTCCTTGCTGCACATCAGGATGACTTTCTTGGGCTGGGCCGAGTCGGCAATGTGCCAGTTCATATTGAATTCGCGGGCAATCGGCTCAAACGCGGCGCGGAACTGGTCCAGACCGAACGGAATCGAAGTGGCCTTGATCTCGTGCCGCATGAAAAACCAGCCGGTTTGCGTGTCGGAATGGTGACTCGCCTCGGTAATCCAGCCATTGTATGTCGACAGAAAATTACTCACCTTGGCGACAATTCCCACCCGGTCGGGGCAGGAAATCACAAGACGATAGGTATGCTCCATGAAAGCCTTTCCTTAACTGAAATCCGGGAAAGCAGGTGCGTCGGGGAATCACCGCCGACATTAACGGCAGGTTAACGGTACGCACCTATGAAAATGACCGGCTATCATAGCCTATCTGAACGCCAGAAACGAGGAATGGAGATATGGACAGAGGCCTCTACCAACGCACAATCAAAAACCTCGCCACGGGGCGCCCAGGCCGCCTTTCGATTGCGGCCGCCCTGGCCTTTTTCATCACCACCGCGCCGGCCTTCGGACAGGCCATTCTCGAGGGTGAGCGGTTTCACCCGGTTACCGCAACCCAGGGCATGGTTGCCACCAGCCACACACTGGCCACCGAGGTGGCTCTGGAAGTGCTGAAAAACGGCGGCAATGCAATCGATGCAGCCGTTACCGCCGGTTTTGCACTCGCTGTCACCCAGCCCCGTTCCGGCAACATTGGCGGTGGCGGTTTTATGCTGATTTCCAGGGGCGACGGATCAGATCCGGAAGCCATTGATTATCGCGAAAAAGCGCCAGCTGCCGCCACAGAAACCATGTTCCAGAACGAATCCGGCGAGGTGGTCAGGAACCGCAGTCGTTTTACCCACCTGGCCGCAGGGGTTCCGGGCACAGTTGCCGGCCTTGCACTGGCGCTGGAGCGGCACGGCACCATTACCCTCAAGCAGGCACTGGCGCCGGCCATCAAACTGGCCCAAGACGGTTTCGTAGTGCCCCAGCGTTTTACTGAAGGTCTGGAGCAGGCCCGGGAGAGACTCGAGCGATGGCCCGCCACCCGTGACACCTTTTATAAGGAAGACGGCAGCGCCTGGCAGCCCGGGGAACGCTTTCGACAGCCGGAACTGGCGGCAACACTCCAGCGCATTGCCGACAACGGCGTGAAAGGCTTTTACGAAGGCGAAACCGCCGATCTGATTGCCAGCGAAATGGAACGGAATGGCGGCCTCATCACGCACCAGGACCTGAAAGACTATCGCCCGGTTGTCCGGGCGCCGGTTCACGGCAACTATCGCGGGTACGATATTTTCTCGATGTCGCCGCCCTCCTCCGGTGGCACGCACATTGTCCAGATCCTGAATATCCTGGAAGGCTTCCCGATGGCCGAGTTTGGCCATAACTCCGCTGATGCGATTCATCACATGGCCGAAGCCATGAAACTGGCCTACGCGGACCGTTCAAAATACCTCGGCGACACGGATTATGTGGAGGTGCCGCTGGCGGGGTTAACCAGCAAAGGCTACGCAGAAGAACTGCGCAAAGGCATTGATCCAGACAGGGCACGACCGGCCAACGACATCAATCCCGGCCAGCCGGCTGCCTGGGAAAGCCCTGAAACCACCCATTTTTCCGTTGTGGATAAATGGGGCAACGCCGTGTCCAACACCTACACCATCAATTTCAGTTACGGGTCAGGCATTACGGTGGAAGGCGCTGGATTCCTGCTTAACAACGAAATGGACGACTTCAGTGCCAAGCCCGGTGTACCCAACGCCTATGGCCTGATCGGCGGCGAAGCCAACAAGGTCGAGCCAGGCAAACGCATGCTGAGCTCCATGTCGCCCACTATCGTTAAGAAGGATGGCAAGAACGTTCTGGTGACCGGCAGCCCCGGAGGCTCCCGGATCATTACCACCACCTTGCAGGTGATCCTCAATGTGATTGATCATGGAATGAACGTCCAGACCGCCGTGAGCGCGCCGCGCATGCACCACCAGTGGCTGCCGGATGAAATCCGGATCGAACAGGGCATCAGCCCCGACACCATCCGGCTTCTGCAGGAGCGGGGGCACACGGTGGTCGGTGGATCAGCCATGGGCGCCATCCAGAGCATCCTGATTGACGAAGACGGTGTTCTCAATGGTGGCGCGGACCCGAGAAGGAGCACTTCGTCGGCCATGGGCTATTAACGGGCAATTGACCAGGGTCACTGACCTGAATGGAGGCTTTATGTATCTTTCTGTACAACTGAGCTGCTATCCCCTGAAAGAGGAGTACAAGCAGCCAATCAAAGACCTGATCGCGCGCCTGGAGCAGACCGGACTGGAAGTCTACCCGGGGCGAATGAGCACCGAGATTTTCGGCGACTATGATGAGGTTATGGGCGTGCTCTCGGACACCATGAAATGGTCGTTCGAGACCTACGGCAAATCTGTCTTCGTGGCGAAGATCATGGAGGGCGACCGGAGACCGAAATGACAGCACCGAGCGGGCCAGACAACCAGCAACAGAAACCGGATCAGAACCAACAACCGGTCATTCAGAACCAGTATGCGTTCCTTTGGCTGAGCGCTGCCATCTTCCTGATGGTGCTCTGGCTGCAGGATGGCGGACAACCGCGGCTTCAGGACCTCGCCTACTCGGAATTCAAGACGGCTGTTGTGAACAATCAGGTGGCAGAAGTCACGTTGAAAGAAGAAGCCATTACCGGCTTGTTCACCGACAGCGGTGCAGCCGATTTCAGCTCTGACAGCCCACCCCACACCAGCACGCCCGGTTTCCATACCATCCGCCCGCCCATGGAAGACCCGTCGCTGCTCAACCTTCTTGAAGAGCACAGTGTCACCATTCGGGCCACGCCATCAGGTCTGCCCTGGTGGCAGGAAATGATTCGCGGCTTCCTGCCCTGGATCCTGCTGCTGGCGCTGATGTTCTGGTTCTGGGGTGCGGCGCAGAAACGCATGACACAGGGTGGCGGCCCGTTTGATTTTAGCCGCTCCAAGGCACGGCGGGCCCACAAGGAAACCTCTACCGCCACCCTGGATGACGTGGCCGGCATTGAATCCGCCAAGCGGGAAATTGCCGAGATCATCGATTTCCTGAAATCTCCCGAAAAATACCGGGCACTGGGTGCCGTCATGCCCAAGGGCGTGCTTCTGGTCGGCCCGCCGGGCACCGGCAAGACACTACTGGCCCGGGCCATCGCCGGCGAAGCCGAAGTGCCCTTCTACAGCATCAGCGCCTCGGAATTCATCGAGATGTTCGTGGGTGTCGGCGCCGCGCGGGTTCGGGACATGTTCAAGGAAGCCCGGAAAGACGCGCCGGCGCTGATTTTCATCGACGAACTGGATGCCATTGGCCGATCACGTGGTGCGGGCCTGGGTGGTGGCCATGATGAACGAGAGCAGACACTGAACCAGATCCTCACGGAAATGGACGGTTTCGAGGCTCACGAAAATGTTCTGGTACTGGCTGCCACCAACCGGCCGGACGTACTCGACAGTGCCCTGCTCCGCCCGGGCCGTTTTGACCGCAAGATCACTCTCGACCGCCCCCACAAGGAGGCCCGCGCGGCGATCCTGGCCGTTCACGTGCGAAAGGTCCCCCTGGCGAATGATGTCGACCTGGATCAACTGGCCGCACGCACCATCGGCTTTTCCGGGGCGGATCTCAAGAACCTCGTAAATGAAGCGGCGCTCACCGCAGCCCGCGAAAGCCTGCATGAGGTGAATGCCCATTGCTTTGATCTGGCCCGGGACAGAATTATTCTCGGTGAAGAACGGGATACCAAGCTGAACCCGCAGGAGCGTGAGGCCGTTGCCTACCACGAGTGTGGCCACGCCATCATGGCCTACTATATGCCGAACGCGGACCCGCTTACCAAGTTGACCATCATTCCTCACGGCATGGCCATGGGAGTGACGGAACAAACCCCCCGGGAAGATCACTACACCTACACCGAAAGCTACCTGAAGGATCGCATCAAGGTGATGCTTGGCGGTCGCTGCTCGGAAAAGCTGATCTACGGAGAAGTCAGTACCGGCGCCCAGAACGACCTCAAGGAGGCCACCGCGCTGATACGCAAGATGATCGGCCAGTGGGGCATGAGCGAAAAGATCGGCCCGCTGGGCCTGAACATCGGCGAGGAACATGTTTTCCTGGGCCGGGAGATGGGCATGCCGAGGGAGTTCAGCGAAAAGATGGCTGAAATGATTGACGAGGAAATCCAGTCCCAGCTCCTGGCCCTCGAGAAGGCAACCCTCGACTTCCTGACCGAGCACCGAAACCAGTTGGACGCATTGGCCAAAGCCGTGCTGAAACAGGAAACGCTGTCAGCAGAGGACGTCGAGGAAATCCTGCGCAAGGAAGATGCACGGAAGATTGCCTGATACTCAAGTCATGGCCTAGATCACCAGGTCATGACTGAACAGGGTAATACAGAACCCAAGGACCGCTCCCAGAGGTGGCCCCCAATGCCGGTCAAGCCTCGACTGAGGAGCGATGTCCTGGAAAATCAGGTACAGAATACCCCCGGAAGCCATCAGCATCAGTGAGCCCAGTAATACGGGGCGCTCCGACAAGAAGAAATAGCCAAACAGGCCGGCCACCGGACCTGTGATCACCAGGCTACTCATAAAGACCAGCGTCTTTCGGGAGCTGTGGCCTTTCAGGTAAAGCAACTCCCGATAGGCGTTGAACCCTTCCGGCAAGTTCTGCAAGGCAATGAGTAACGCCATGAGCAGCGCAATCTCGGTGTTCACCACGGCGAGCCCGCCCAGCGCGGCAGCTTCCGGAATAAAATCCAGCATCACACCCAGGAGCTGCGGAGATTCACGGCGTTTCAAACCGAGAACCCGCTCTATCAGGAAGAATATGAGCCCGCCCGCAAGAATAGCCGGAATCGCAAGAAGGGATCCTCCCATGCTGGATCGGCCTTCCGGAATAAAAACCACAGCGATCGCGCCAAGCAGGATGCCGCCACCGAGCGCGATCACGAAATGGCGAAACTCCTGCTCCAGCCAATTGGGTCGGATCCGTTCAAAGCTGGCGAGCAGTCCGCCCAGTGGAATGCAGGCGCCGGCAAGGACGGTCAGTCCAACAATGGAGAGAACATCTATAAACATCAGCTAATCAAGACCTATGGAGCAACCGATGGGATTCAGGGCGTGACCGTGACGGGAAGGTTCAGGGCCACCAACAATCGCTCTGCGCCGGGCTCCTGGAGCAGTGTGCATTCTCGGCTTAGCACCAGCTCTACCGCCCTTTCCTGTCGTAGAATTCCGGCCACAACAGCCGGATCCGTTGATGGCAGAGACCTTACACGAAGCTCCGATTCCTGAATACCCAGGTCCTGCGCGACGCCTTTAAGATCGTCGGCTGAGACCGTCGAGTCAGCGCCCAACAGTAGTGTCACGGGCCGGTGGGAATGACGAACCACCTCAGCGGTTGCCTGGACAGCTCGGCCGTTAGCGCCATGATGGTCATTGAGAAACACCACAACCCTGCCCAAAGGTTCGGCCCGACTTTCACACCAGAGCAAGACCCTTCCCCGGGAACGACGAACCAGCCCTTTTGCCGTCGAGCCCAAGCGCGCACCGGGCTCGGAGGACCAACCAACGCGGCCCAGCACCAGAAGATCCTGAGGGCCGGCGAGCGCCAGCACCTCATCAATCACATGGCCCCGGGCGACACTCAAGGATTGCCTGCCACCGTATGACGCGACGGCACCGGCAAGAGCACGGCGGGCCTCGCTCGCCAACCTTTGCATTCGCTGTTCAACGTCGCCAGCAGCCAGGGGGCGGCTGATACCGGACGAACCGCCCACTTCGCGGGCAAAACCATAGCCGGCGCTTCGCAGCTGATTCAGCTCCTCAACAAACACACCGAGCACATCGGCACCGGTATTCGCGGCAATCCCGACCGCAGCCTGCAAGGCGGCGTAACTCATCCTGGAACCATCGAGAAGTACCAGTACACGACCGGTTGTGGTGCCGGGATCAGCCTGGTCTGCTGGCCTATCAGTCACGATCCTTGCCTCCGCTGCTGTTCGCTTCTCCGTTCTCGTCCCGTTTCTTGCTGGCCTCCGCGAACTTCTCCAGGCGTTCGGCAACCCGGTGATTGAAGCTGTTCTCGGGGAACTCGCCATTACTATCCGGTTCTCCGGGCTCAAGACCGGTTAGCAGCTCAATTGCCTCATTGATGCTTGAAATCGGATAGATCCGGAACCGGTCTTCAGCGATCGCCTGCCTCACATCGGCTCTCAGCATGAGGTGCTCAACATTGCTTGCAGGCAGCAAAACGCCCTGCCCGCGAACGTCGCCGGCCTCTTTGCAGACATCGAAAAAGCCCTCAATCTTCTCGTTCACTCCGCCCACGGCCTGAACTTCACCATGCTGGTTCATCGACCCCGTGACCGCGAAGGCCTGCTTGATTGGCACCCGGGAAATGGCTGAAAGCAGCACGCAGGTTTCCGCTACCGACGCGGAATCGCCCTCAACACCACCGTAGGATTGCTCGAAGGCGAGACTCGCGGACAGGGACAGTTCGCCGTCGCCAGCGTACCGGCTCGCCAGGAAGCGGGAAAGAATCATCACGGCCTTGCTGTGAATGGGGCCGCCGAGTTTGGCCTCACGCTCGATATCCACCACCTGCCCTTTACCGGGACGGGCCGTGGCGGTAATCCGGGTAGGCTGCCCGAACATCGACGCCCCAAGCCTGAGCACCGAAAGACCATTTACCTGAGCTACCTCATCGCCAGTAGTGGCTATCATCACCACACCCCGGCTGATTTGCTCACGGCTTCGTTCCCGGACCCGGCTGGCCCGGTATTCCCGTTCATCAATTGCCTGCTGGAGATGGCTGGCTTCAACCGTATCGGCCCCGGCCTGTCCCGCCCAGTGGTCTGCCTCGCTCAGAATATCGCGCAGCACCCGGTCGTGGGCGGTCAGTTTGCGCTGGTCTGCTGCCAGCCGGCTGGCATGTTCAATCAGCCGGGCCACGGCGCTTCGCTCCAGCGGTCGCATTTTCAGGCCCCGGGCCATGGTGGCGATCATGCGCGCGTAGAGTTCATAGCATTCTTCATTGCGGTCCAGGTCGTCCTCGAAATCCGCTTCTACTTTGAACAGGTCCAGAAAGTCCGGATCATAGCGGGACAGCAGGTAATAGAGCATCCGGTCCCCGAGCAGAACCACCTTGACCGACACCGGAATGGGCTCCGGCTGCAGGCTGACGGTACTCACCAACCCGTAAAGCCGCTCCAGTGACTCGATTCGAACCTCACCGGAGGACAGGATCCGCTTCAGGCTTTCCCACGCCATCGGCTGTGTCAGTACCCTGCGCGCATCAATGATCAGATAGCCGCCACTGGCCCGGTGCATGGAACCGCCACGAATCAGCGTGAAATCGGTATAGAGATTACCCTGCCGGGCCCGATGTTCAATCTGCCCCGCAAGATGCTGATGGTTGGGCAGGTCCTCGTAGATAACGGGCGCGCCGGCCGTCTCGGCATTATCGACCAGCAAATTGACCTTGTACCTTGCCAACAGGCCCGCCGGAGGCCCGTTATCGGTATCCTGAAAGGCCTCGGCGTGCTCAACCACATCCTCGCGAACGGCATCCAGGTACTCGACGATATCCTGCAGGTGGGACCATTTTTCCCTCAACTCCCCAATCGGACCGCCCAGGGTCAGCTGCACCATTTCTTCATTCAGGGCATGGACTCTTTCCCTGACCTCCTTCCGCATCCTGGGTATCTGCTGGATGGTTTGCTGAAGCTTTTTCTGAAGCTCCTCAACCTTGGATTCGACCAGCGCTTTCTCCTCGTCCGAGAAGTTCTTGTATTCCTCCGGGTCGATCACCTCGCCCTTGCGCATCGGGGCAAAGGTAAAGCCGGCCGGCGTGGTGATCATGGCAATGTTGTTCCGGCTCGCCTCTTCCTGGATATCAAACAGGCCCTGATGCTGACGCTTGGCCATTTCTTCCTGGAGTTCCTGCAACCTGGCCTGGTATTCCTCGCTTTCGAAGGCAGCAGGGATTGCTGTTCGGAGCTCCTCTGCCAGTTCATTCATGTGTTTCTTGAATTGCCGCCCTTCACCGGCCGGCAGTCGAATGGCGCGTGGCCGCTCTGAAAACTGGAAGTTGTAGACATGGCACCAATCCGGCGGGACCGGCTGGCTTGCCGCATGCAGGCAAAGAAAGCGTTCGACCAGCTCGTGCTTGCCGGCACCGGAGGGTCCGAGAACAAAGAGATTGAAACCGTCTGCCTGAATACCGGCACCAAATTCCAGCGCCCGCAGTACCCGGTCCTGACCATACGGACGCTCGAGGTCCTGCAGGTCTTCGGTGGTCTGGAAATCCAGCTTGTCTTCCGGGCAACCGTGATAGACCTGGTTTTCGGTCAATGGCGCGGGTAGTGACATTACATCCTCCTGATCGTGTCGGCATTACCTGGGCACAACTATTCGAGACGCTTCTTGAACCTGAGTGACGCAACGAGCAGGCCGCCAAGGGTGAACAGCGCCAGCCAGTAGACATCCGACGCCATATTCGTTACCTCAACGTCCCTCAGAACCACTCCGCGAACCAGGTGCATGAAATGCGTCGCGGGCAGTGCCTCTGCAATATACTGGGCTGCGACAGGCATGCCCTCATAGGGAAATACGAACCCCGACAACAGAATCGAGGGCATCAGAACAAACACCGTCATCTGCATTGACTGTAGCTGGTTCCGGGCAATCGTTGAAATGACCAGCCCAAGCGTCAGGCTTGCGGTGATGAACAGGAAGGTGACGCCTGCGAGCTGGGCCAACCCGCCTTCTACCGGAACATGGAACAACACCCGGCCCAGCCCCAGGATGATGCTGACCTGAATCACGCCAATAAAAATGTACGGAATGATCTTCCCGATCATCAGTTCAATCGGTCGCACCGGCGTCGATATCAACATTTCCATGTTGCCCCTCTCCCGCTCGCGGACGATTGCGGCAGAGGTAAACATGATCATGGTCATGGTCAGAATGATCGCGACCAGACCCGGCACAATATTGACGACTGTGCGTTGCTCGGGGTTATAGAGCAGCGTCACTTCAAAGGTGGGTGTAACGCGATTGACAGGACGGTCCAGCAATTCGGCCAGCGGCATGCCACGCAGACTCTTGATGGCAGAGGCAATGATCGTATCGGAGCCATCGGCAATCCATTGGGCGATGGGTTGGCTGGTTTCTTCATCGGTGGCAGGGGGCGAACCAAAGCCCAATGATTGGTGCCGCGCCAAGCGGTTATCAACATCTTCAGGGATGATGAGGACGGCCCTGACTTCAGCACTGGCAATGGCCGCCTGCGCTTTCTCTACGCTCTCAAAGTAGGATCTGATCTCAACCACTTGCGTGGCTTTCACAATCTGCACGATCTCCCGACTCAGGCCGCTCTGGCTGAAATCGACAATGCCTACCGGGATATGGCGGATGTTCGTATTGATGGCATAGCCGAATAGCAACAGCTGGAGCAGCGGAATCATAACGATCATGCCGAACGTCATCCGGTCCCGCCGGAGCTGAATCAACTCCTTGCCAAAAATGGCTCGGATGCGTCGGAGGCTGTTCATTGTCGGCCTCTTCCCGTACTGGTTACGAAAACATCCTCCAGGCTTGGGCGCACCTCGGTAAGACTGTCCCCTGTTCCGATAAAAGGTTGCCCCGAAAGATACGCAACCGGACTGCTAACCCGGTTCTTCACCAGCACTCGAAGCCGCGCGCCAAGTTGCGCTGCGGATATCACGTCTGGCAACTCAAGAAGCCGATGCTTTAACACGCGGAGATTTGCAGAACTGACCTCAACAACCCTGGCGCCCATGTTCTTCATCAACTCATCCGGTGCACCATCGGCTCGCTTGATCCCCGTCTCGAGAATGGCCAACTTGTGGCAACGCTCCGCCTCGTCCATGTAATGGGTTGAGACCATGATCGTCGTTCCGGCATCACTGAGATCAAACAACTGCTCCCAGAAGTCCCGGCGACTCTGGGGATCCACCGCCGAAGTGGGTTCATCCAGGAACAGCAGATCTGGCTTGTGCAGTGTTGCCGCAGCAAGGCTGAGGCGTTGGCGCTGCCCGCCGCTCATGCTTCCTGCCAACTGATGCCGGCTGTCACGCAGCCCATAGATAACAAGCAGATCCTCAACCCTTGAGCGCAGCTGGTTCGCAGACAAGCTGTAAATGCTGGCGATAAACCGGAGATTTTCCTGAACGGTCAAATCATCATACAGGGAGAATTTCTGGGTCATGTACCCGATCCGCCGCCTGAGTTTCTCGGCACCGGCTGGCAAGCCATAACCAAGCACCTCCGCGGTTCCGGAGCTTGGCTTTAACAGACCGATCAACATTCGGATGGCCGTGGTCTTGCCACTGCCGTTTGGCCCCAGAAAACCATAAATGCGGCCTCGCTCGACCTCCAGATCCAGCGACTGAACAGCCCTGGTATCGCCGAAATTCCGGCTAAGCCCTTCCGCGCGGATGACCCATTCACTCATGGCAACTCAACCTGGGCCGGCACTCCGTTCGGTAAAGCAGCCTCTGCCTCAGGAAGCTGGACCTCTGCCCGGTACATCAGCCGCGCACGTTCTTCCTGATTAAGCGCAAAGTAAGGCGTGAATGCAGGCTCCGTGGCAATCCAACGCAAACGGCCCTTTATGGTTCGGCCAAGACCATCCACACGCACAGTCAGCTCGTCACCAATCGCCAGCTTTACCCGATAGGGCTCTGGCACATAAACCCTGGCAAACGGCGCCTTGCCGGCCAGAACAATCGCCAGAGGGCTGCCTGCGGTTACTCGCTCCCCCAGATTCCAGGGAAGGTTGTCGAGAATACCATCCCGTGTCGCGACAACGGTCAGATCGGCGAGGTGTTTTTTTTCACGGGCGAGCATCGCGCTTGCCGCATCCACTCTGGACTCGGCCGCTCTCAAATCCTCTTCACGAGCGCCATTGGTTAATTCCAGCAAGGCTTCCTGCGCATTGAGCAGCTTCGCATGATTGGCGTCGCGCAAGGCGATCGCCTTGTCCAGGTCGGCCTGACTGGCCAGATTCTGATTCCTGAGGTTGAGGATGCGTGAATAATTGGCCTCACTCTCGATGAGTTCCGCCCGGGCCCCGGCCACATTCGCTCTCGCTGCCGCCACTTCCTCCGGTCGTGCTCCGTGTCGGAGTTTTTCAAGATTGGCGACGGCCTCTGACAACTGGGCTGAGGCCCGGTCAACCTCCGCCCGCTGCAGCGTATCGTCGAGTTTTACCAACACACTCCCTTTTTCAACCGGCGAGCCGGGCGGGACAGGGAGCTCAACAACAACTTCACTGGCGGTTGCGGTATGGGCAATTCGATCCCGCTCAAGCGTCCCCAGAGCCAGATTGCCGGAACTCCCATCGCAGGCTGCCATAGCCAGAAAAGACAGAACCAATGCAAGGCGTATCACGTTACTTACCCTCTTTTGCGATGGGCGAGTCATCGCAGCGGCTCCCGGCTTCGATCCGGCATGGCGATGAGAGCCAGCACGGCAATGAAGGCGGTTACTGCCAGATACATGGCCGGTGCCGTCACAACACCGGTTGTTGCAATCAACGACGTGGCAATCATCGGTGTGAGTCCGCCGAATACACCCAGGCCAAGATTGAAGGCTACAGAATAGCCGGATAAACGGTCGCTCTCCGGAAACATCTCCACAAACAGTGCGGGTGCGGAGCCCAATGGAATGGCCAGCAGCAAGAACACCAGAGCGTGTGCCAATACCACCACATACAGTGAACCGCCGGAGCTTAGCATCCAGGCATGAAGCGGCCAGGCGACCACGGTAAGCAGAAACAAAGAGATGGCTATCCAGCTCCTTCGACGAAGCCATCGATCACCCACGATCGCAAACAGCGGCATCGCCGGGATGACAAGCAGCATCATGCCCGTGTTGATCAACAAAGCTGTTCCGCGAGACAGCAGTTCCTGGGCCGAGAGCCATTCCGGCAGATAAACAAACACAATGTAGTAGCACGTCCCGTAACTTGAAGCGAAGGCCAGTGCAAGAAGGGTTTCCCGCCGATTGGTTGTAAACGCCTGCAGAAGCGGCGATGTTTCGTCGCGATTCTCATGGTGCTGACTGAATCGCTCTGAGTTGTGCAGGTTCCGGCGAATCGCGATGGCGGCAATGCCCAGAATGGCGCCTCCAAGAAACGGCAGGCGCCAGCCCCAGTCACTCAATGTTTGTTCATCCAGGGTATTGGTTACCAGTGCCGCCGCAGCAACGCCCAGCAAAGAGCCCGTCATCGAGCCGATGTTGGCCCAACTGCCCGTCAGACCTCGTTTACCATCGGGAGCCGTCTCAACCAGGTAGGTCGCCGAGGATGAAAATTCGCCGCCAACAGAAAGGCCTTGAAGCAATCGGATCAGAACCAGCAAGACTGGAGCGAGTAAGCCGGCCTGCTGATAGGAGGGAAGCATCCCGAGCAGCAGGGTCGGCAATGCCATCAGCATTACAGAGATTTGCATGGTACGAGCACGCCCGTACCGGTCCCCAAACCAGCCGAAAACCGCCGCCCCCAGGGGCCGCATGATGAAGCCGGCAGCAAATATGCCGTAGGTGCCGATAAGCGCTGCCGTTGGATTGGCAGACGAAAAGAAAACCGGAGCAATAACTCCGGCCAGATAGCCATAAACGGCAAAGTCGTACCACTCCACGACATTACCGATAAAACCCGCCATGATGCGGTGTCGAAGTTCTGGAGAAGGAGGCGTTGGCGAACTTTCGGTCATGTCCAGTTCATCCCGGTTTTACCCCTGCCTTGAGGGAAATGATGGCAGCAAACTCTCTGATGCAGAGAATTATAGGCAAGGGACAGAATCCAGAGATGATCTGGGGCAAGTACCCGGCTCATCAATCACCGGGTAGTTGCCATCAGGTCTACCAGACGAGCGTCTTGGGCTCCTGTGAGTGTTCGCAGAACAGATGCCCCACATCCGGCACGGCGAAGCAGCGGTCACCCCGCTGGGGCTGACGGGCGTTGAACTCGGTATGGCTGATGCCAACTTCCCAAAGCTCCTCGCACTCCCAGCCATCGGGTTTGAGTTCGATGCGTACTTCCGCACCGATCAGGTTGATGGCCTCGATCCGGAAAGGCAGATGGGCATCGTCACTGGCCGACTGGGTGAGGCGCACTTCGTGGGGCCTCAGGTAGAGCTGCGCGTCATCGTTTTCACAGCCTTCGGGCAGTCGAATCCAGGCGTCACCCTGGCGCATGACACCATCGCGGATCTTGCCAGACAGCACATTCACCTGCCCCAGAAACTCGAATACAAACCGGCTGTCCGGGCGACCATAGAGCTCCAGGGGTGTATCAACCTGCTCAATCCGGCCATTGCTCATCACAACCACCTGATCGGAGAGCTCCAGGGCCTCCTCCTGATCGTGGGTCACGAACACACTGGTGAAATGCAGCTCATCGTGGAGGCTGCGCAGCCAGCGGCGAAGGTCTTTTCGCACTTTGGCATCAAGCGCCCCGAAGGGCTCATCCAGTAAAAGAATCTCCGGGCGCATGGCCATGGCCCGCGCCAGGGCGATGCGTTGCTTCTGCCCACCTGAAAGCTGCGCGGGGTAACGGTCGGCCAGGTGTTCCAGCTGAACCATTTCCAGCAGGTCTTTTACCCGCTTGCGGATTTCCGGCTTGCCGGGACGCTCCTTGCGCGGAAGCACATTGAGGCCAAAGGCCACGTTCTCGGCCACTGTCATGTGACGAAACAACGCATAGTGCTGGAACACAAACCCCACACGCCGGTCCCGCACATGCAGATCGGTCACATCCTTGCCGCTGAACCGGATTCTGCCCTCTTCGGGAGTTTCCAGGCCGGCAATGATCCGCAGCAGCGTGGTCTTGCCCGAACCGGAAGGGCCCAGCAACGCCGTGAGCTGGCCATCCGGAATGGTCAGATTGATGTCATGCAGGGCCTGGAACTTGTCGAAAAACTTGTTGATACCCTGTATCTCGATGCTCATTGGAAACCCTTAGTTACGACTCTGACGCCATTCAACGATGGCCTTGACGACAAGCGTGATCAGCGCAATGCCTGCAAGCAGCGAAGAAGCTGCAAAGGCGCCCACGGTGTTGTAATCCTGGTAAAGCAGCTCTACCTGCAACGGCAGCGTATTGGTCTCGCCCCGGATGTTGCCGGAGACCACCGACACGGCACCGAACTCGCCTACAGCCCGGGCGTTGGTGAGGATCACGCCGTAAAGGAGCGCCCAGCGGATATTCGGGAGGGTCACGCGTCGGAACAGCTGCCAGCCGGACGCGCCCAGCACCACACCGGCCTCTTCCTCTTCCCGACCCTGTTGTTGCATCAGCGGAATCAGCTCCCTGGCCACAAACGGACAGGTCACAAACACGGTTACCATCACGATGCCGGGCCAGGAGAACATCAGTT
Source organism: Marinobacter adhaerens HP15 (assembly GCF_000166295.1). NCBI lineage: Bacteria > Pseudomonadati > Pseudomonadota > Gammaproteobacteria > Pseudomonadales > Marinobacteraceae > Marinobacter > Marinobacter adhaerens. The sequence continues at coordinate 1,414,400 of NC_017506.1, read as the reverse complement.
GAATGTCGTACTCACCGAGCCACCGCCCCACCCAGCCATTGCTACCGTAGAGCAGCAGGAAAAGCAGGCCGGCAACCACCGGAGATACGGCAAACGGAATATCAATCAATGTGGTGAGCAACTTGCGCCCGGGGAACCGGAAGCGGGTCACCAGCCAGGCCAGGAACACGCCGAACACCATATTCAACGGGACCGTAAGCAGCGCAACCACGAGCGTCAGGCCAATAGCATGAAGCGTGTACTCGTTGAGAATATTGCTGACGTAACCGACCCAGCCCTCGGCAAACGCTTGCACAAAAATCAGCACCAGGGGCATAAACAGCAGAAGCACCGTCAGGCCGACGGCGATTCCGATCAGAGTGCGACGAACCAGAGGGCTGTCGCCAACGCGGCGATGTTTGCGCGCAGCCATACCCTAACCTCCGTGCAGGCGCTTGAGATAGCGCCCCTGCCAGACGTTGATCGCCAGGAGCAGCAACAGCGATACCGTCATCACCACTGCGGCAATGGCACTGGCCGCCGGAAAATCGTATTCCTCCAGACGAACAAAGATCATCAAACTGATCACTTCACTGATGTAGGGTGAGTTGCCGGCAATAAAAATAACCGCGCCGTATTCCCCAAGGCTGCGGGCAAACGAAAGCGCACCCCCGGTCACCACAGCCGGCCAGAGTGTCGGGAACAGGATCTTCCGAAAGACCGTCATGTCGGAAGCACCGAGGCTCATGGCCGCTTCTTCATCCTCCGGCGCCATTTCCTCCAGTACCGGCTGAACCGTGCGCACCACAAACGGCACACTGGTAAAGGCCATCGCCACCACAATACCCAGCGGTGTGAATGCCACTTCAATACCCAGGTCCGCGAGATACTGCCCATACCAGCCATTCTCGGCAAACAGGGTTGCCAGCGTGATGCCGGCCACGGCGGTTGGCAGCGCGAACGGCAGATCCATGATCGCATCCAGCAGCCGCTTCCCGGGAAACTCGTAACGCACCAGCACCCAGGCCATCAGCAGGCCGAACACGCAGTTGAACAGGGAAGCTGCCAGGGCTGCCAGCGCGGTGACTTTATAGGACGCAACCACCCGCGGATCGGTGATCACAAACCAGAACTGCTCCCACCCCATGCCGGCGGCACGAATGAACAGGCCGCTGATGGGCAGAAGCAGCACCAGGCTGATAAAGAAAAGCGAAATGCCGAGGCTCAGTCCGAACCCCGGCAAAACGCGTTTGGTGGCGGGAGCGCTCAGCCGCTTTGACGGGCGCTCCGAAACGTCGGTGGTGGCCATGAATCAGCTGCGCATCCCTTAGCGGCGACGCTGCAACTGGTCCAGTTTGCCGCCACTGGCAAAGTGGGTCTCCATGGCATTTTCCCAGCTGCCGGCGATGTCCTGAATCGGCATCAGCTTCAGTTCGGGGAACTTGTCAGCCACTTCCGCTTTCACGGTTTCGTTGTGCACCCGGTAGTTGAATCCAGCCAGCATGCGCTGGGCTTCTTCGGAGTACAGATGCTTCAAGTAGGCCTGAGCCAGTTCTTCGGTGCCCTTCTTCTCGATGTTCTTGTCGATCCAGGTCACCGGGAACTCGGCCAGGAAACTCACTTTCGGGACCACAACCTGGAAATTCTTGTCCGGGTTCAGGGCCGGAATGTTGTTCACTTCGGATTCGAAGGTCAGCAGCACATCACCCAGGCCCCGTTCCACAAACGTGGTGGTGGCACCACGACCGCCGGAGTCGAATACCTTAACCTGGCCCAGCAGGTCGCTGAGGAAAGCATCAATCTTCTCCTGGTCGTCACCGAACTTGTCCTGGGCAAAACCCAGCGCCGCCAGGTAGGTATAGCGGCCGTTACCGGAGGTTTTCGGGTTCGGCATGATCAGTTCGACATCTTCGCGGATCAGATCATCCCAGTTCTGGATATTCTTGGGGTTACCCTCGCGCACCAGGAACGCCATGGTGGAATAGTACGGAGAGCTGTTATTTGGCAGGCGTGATGCCCAGTCCTCGGGAATCAGATTGCCGCGTTCGGCCAGAATGTTTACGTCGGTGACCTGGTTGTAGGTAACCACATCCGCACCCAGCCCCTGCAGGATGGCGCGCGCTTGCTTGGAAGAGCCAGCGTGTGACTGCTGGATATCGACGGTTTCGCCGGTTTTTTCTTTCCAATAGTCCTGGAAAAGAACGTTGTATTCGGCAAACAGCTCGCGGGCAATGTCGTAGGATGAGTTCAGAAGCTCACGCTCCTGGGCAGAAGCCGGCCCTGTCAGCGAGAACGCCAGCGCCAGCGCACTGAACCACAGGCCCTTACGGGCTTTGGAACCAGAAAAAATCGAATTCGGCATAGTCGGCAGAGCTCCCAGTTAACTCGGAATCTTTATATACGCCAGAGGAATAGGTCGGCGCTTTCTTAGAACGCAAAGATAAGGTAGGAGTCTATGAACAACAATGCCCTGACTAGATAATTTCCGACTGGTTTAAAAGCGTTTGGTTATAACGCCTGGGAGTAACCAGCCTTGAATTGAACCATCACGACCACAGGTAAAGAGAATAGAGCCTGGGTATGCATTAACCGGAGCAGACACAGATGACGCAAACATTAGCTTTTATCGGACTTGGCATCATGGGTTCGCGTATGGCAGCGAACCTTCTGGACAAGGGCGACGTCAACCTGATCGTCTTCAACCGATCGACTGAAGCCGAAAAATCTCTGAAAGATAAAGGCGCAAAAGTCGCCGATTCGGCGGCCGACGCCGTTCGGCAGGCGGATGTGGTCTTCTCAATGCTCGCCTCTCCTCCCGTTGTTCAGGACATGGCCCTCGGCGAGGATGGATTTGTCAGCGCCATGGCGGAGAATGCCCTCTGGGTGGATTGCTCCACTGTGAACCCATCGTTCACCGAGTACGCCGGAGAAGTCGCCAGAGCTCAAGGCATTCGGTTCATGGATGCCCCGGTTGCCGGCACCCGTGAGCCGGCTGCAAGCGGCGAACTGACCTTCCTGGTTGGCGCCGACGACGAGGACTTTCAATCGGTAGAGCCGCTCCTTCAAACCATGGGCAAGAAAATTGTGCACGTGGGCCAGGTCGGTCGCGGAACCGCCTTCAAAATGCTGGTGAATGCCATGCTGGCGCAGTCCATGCTCGCCTTTGCCGAGACCACTTTGTTGGGCGAGAAACTGGGGTTCTCAAGAGATTTCCTGATGGACACACTGCCAAACTTACCTGTGACTCCGCCCTTTATCGGCGGCAAGGCCGAGCTGATCCGCAATGGGGACTTTGACGCCCAGTTCCCGCTCGAGCTGATGCACAAGGACCTGCACTTGTTGGAGCAAACGGCCTACGAAGTGGGTCAGCCGCTGTATCTGGCCAACCTGGCCAAAGAAGTCTACGGCAGTGCCAGCAGTAGTGGCTGGGGCCGCAAGGATTTTGCGTCGGTGTTTGAGTTTCTCAACCGGCACTGACTCGGCAGTTAACGTTGGCGCACATCTTCCACTACTATCAAGATAAGTGGGTGCGAGGATGACGTTGACGTGGGACTGTCGATCAAGACAACAGAGTTTGCGCCGGAAGAGTTTGAACGTTTTGCCGCCAAGGTCAGGACGGATCTTAAAGCACTTACTCGTCTTCTGAACCGGCCCGGCTTTGGCGAAGGCGCAAGCTCTATCGGAGCGGAGGTAGAGTTCTACATCGTAAACCCGGACCTGCGCGTTCAACCCATCAACACGGAAATCGCCGCCCGCGTTCAGGACCCTCAACTGACGGTTGAGCTTAACCGCTTCAATCTCGAATACAATCTCAGCCCCCAGGCTTTCAAGGGCTCTCCCTTCGCCAGAACAGAGCAGGAGTTGCTCTCTGCGATCCAACGGATCAACCAGCACGCCGCATCACTGGATGGAGAACTGGTGCCGATCGGCATTCTGCCCACGCTTCGCCAGTCTGATATGGGTGCGAAGGCAATGACAGACGAGCCCCGCTATCATGCGTTATCCAAAGCGCTGATCCAGCAACGGGGAGAGCCATTCAGCATCCATATTGGTGGCAACGACGTTATCAATCTGGAAGCTGACGACGTCTACATGGAAGGAGCAAACACCTCCTTCCAGCTTCACTGGCGGGTGCCCGCACACCGTTTTGCCGATTACTTCAATGCGGTCCAACTGGTCACGCCGGTTGTCCTCGCTCTGGCCAGCAACTCACCCAGCCTGTTTGGCCACCACCTGTGGGACGAAACCCGCATTGCCCTGTTCAAGCAATCCATCGACAGCCGATCGCCCAACCATAAAACCTGGCGCCATCCGCCACGGGTATACTACGGCAATGGCTGGACACGCAGCGCCTGGGAACTCTTTGCCGCCTCGGCATCGCTCTATCCGCCCATCATTCCACTGATGTCGGAGGAAGACCCGATGGCGGTGATTGATCGCGGTGATGTGCCGAAACTGGCTGAACTGCGACTGCACCAGGGAACCACCTGGCCCTGGAACCGTGCCATCTACGACCATACCGAAGGCGGCCACCTGCGCATCGAGATTCGCTCAATGCCCGCAGGCCCTACGGCTGCTGATATGTGTGCGAACGGGCTGTTCATAATTGGCGCTGCGCTGGCAGTCCTTGATGATATTCATCATCTGACGTCGATACTTCCCTTCCATTACACGGAGCACAACTTCTACCGCGCCGCGAAATATGGCGTTGGCGCAGAAATCATATGGCCACACAAGAATCAGGTTCAGTTGCAGGATACGCCCCTGTTAACCGTGGCCCGGGATCTGCTACCCCGCGCCCGGGACGCACTGGCACAAACAGCCGTGGACGAGTCAGAAATTCACCGCTTGCTGGGAATTATCGAAGGCCGCATTGAAACCGCCATGTCGGGCGCCCGGTGGCAACGCCAAATCACCGAATCCCTGTTCAAATCCCTGAGCCCCGATGAGGCCTTCCAGACCATGCTCTCCCTGTACATAGCCAACCAGAAGACAAATACGCCGCTCCATGAATGGACATTGTCGCCGTGAGTAACTCGAACGTCCTCGATTATTTGAATGATCCCTCCCCCCGGACCCTGGGCCGCTCCGCCCTTGAGTGGTTGGACCAGCTACAAAAGCCCACGATTATTCGTGTTGCTGGTCGTGATCGCTCCCGGACCCGAGCCATGGCAACGCTGCTTCACGGCAATGAGCCTTCTGGCCTGCTTGCGCTTCATCGATGGCTGCTCGAACAGCACACCCCGGCAGTTAACATGCTGTTTCTTCTGGGCGGTATCTACCCTGCGAAGATTCCTCCCACACTCTCATGGCGACAGCTTCCTGACGGACGTGACCTCAACCGATGTTTCAAGGAACCGTTCGAGGGAGAAGAAGGGGCGATTGCCAGGGCCATGCTGGTAGAGCTCCATAACGCGAAGCCCGAATGCCTGCTGGATGTTCACAACACCTCAGGTTCAGGCCCTGCGTTCGCCGTGTCCATCACCAATGACGCGGCGCATCAGGCACTGACATCGCTCTTTACCGACCGCCTGATCATAACGGATCTACGCCTGGGGGCGCTGATGGAATATTCCGAGCAGGAGGTGCCCACAGTAACCATCGAGTGTGGTGGTTCCCAGGACGAACAGGCACATGAACTGGCCTATGAGGGACTCGTCCGGTATTGCTCAAGGCCAGATGTGTTGTCACTGGAAAAAGCGGACTGGGACGTCACCGTACTGCGCAATCCGATCCGGGTGGAACTGGCGCCTGAAGCAACCATAGAATACCGCCTCGAGCCCACCGGCCACGCCGACCTGACCTTCCCCCCCGACATTGAACATCGTAATTTCGGAATCGTGTCTCCGGATGAGCCCCTGGGGTGGGTTGGCAAAAAAGGCCTCGGCATACTCACCGCGATCGGCCACAACCGAAAAGAGAACATGACACAGGTACTTCAGGTCAGGGATGGGAAGATCTACCCCGCCCAGGCCCTCAGGACCTTTATGATTACCACCAACCCGGTTATTGCGAAGAGTGACTGCCTGTTTTATGCGGTCAAGGCAACGGGGGAGCCATTTTTTGACGCCAAGCGAAGCGGCGGCTCGTCACGGACTTCCGTCTTACGCGAATTGATATGTGATTCTCGGTGCGGTCGATGGATCTACCAATATTGAGGATCGTTGAATGCCTCAACGCAACACGCCTGCCCCAGTGGGAGCTTAATACTGCCGCCATCCAACGACTGCCCCAGCCACCCCTCTGGATGGGTTAATTTAAATGGCGCTTCCGCAACCTCTTGAGGTACGTGCTCGAAACCCACTTTTGAATAGTAGTTCGGATCACCGTAGGTAAAAATGAGTTCGACACCCCGTTCACGCAAGTGGTCAATGCCAAAGTTAATCAGTTTTTGACCAACGCCTTTCCCCTGATGGTCTATATCAACGGCTACCGGTGACAACATGAAAGCGTTTACGCGGGAGCCGAACGACAATCTCGTGAAAAAGGTACAGCCGACTATCTGCCCTTGCTCGGTAGCGATGAACCCGAAAATGTCATCGGTTTCGGCCCCATTCATCAACTCATGCACCAGATGCCCAATCAGCTTTCCCTCGGACTCACCTTCTGAATCAGAGAATGTCCGGGTAAACAGGGCCTCGATTTCCTGACGATCAGACTGGCTATACTTCGAGAATTTCATGGCTTGGGAATCCTATGGAGACCGACTAAGAACAGCTCGTATTTACAGATAATGCCAAGGTAACCGCTACCGGAACACCAGCGGAGGGAAGCACAAGCGGTATGCTTTTCGTGTCCGGTTGATCGACTGTTTAACTACCTTCACTCCTTGACCAAACATGCCGGTTAAAATAAGCCGGGCAAAAGATGGCAATCACAATGGTCATCAACGTTGCAATTGTCTCCAACCAATCGTCGATAGAATCATAGGTTGCACAAACCCAACTGCCCGGAGCATCAAAACATTGCTGAGGTGCAACCTTGGCCAGCACCAGCAGCAGAGGTATCACAGTTATTGCTCCAACGAGCATCGGAATGCCATACGTGACACAACCACTATAAAACGCAAATCGTACCGGTTCAGAAATGCCTTGCCATCGCGCATAAATGTAGGCCCATAAGACCGGCAACCATAGTAGAGCGATAATCCCCAACCCGACAGCCAAGAGGGTTATATAAAACTCTGTTCCCATTATTCTTCTCTGATTCCCTTCTAGTTGCAGCTAATGCCTGGCTCAAACTCCGATTTGGCGCCGCGAAGGGGCCGAAAATCGGTCGCATTAAAGCCAATTTTTAGCAGATTTTCTCGATTCTACACTTATGGCAAAGAGGATAAGTTTCGACATCACAATGCTCGATTTCCTTTGGTAACTAACGCTTGCAGAATGCGCGCCCATGTAATGGAGCCGAAGTCGCAATGTAATGCACGTCCGTTGAAGGGCCTTCGGCCAGGAACGAACTTGATGACTTTGTGTTTACCAATTTAGATCCAAACGTCATTCTCTGCCGTCTGGGTACCAGTTTCGTCGCCAGTGTTCACGACTCCACGTGGCTCGATAAGTAGAACCTTTGCCTCATGTTCCGCAAAAGGCTTGTGTTCAACGCCCTTCTGGACCACGTACATTTCGCCTTCAGATAGGTCCACATGCCCGTCTCTGAAATTGATTCTGAGGCTGCCCTCAAGGACTATAAAAGTCTCGTCTGTGTCTTTGTGATCGTGCCACACAAACTCGCCCTGGATTTTAACGACTTTAAACTGATAGTCATTCATCTCAGCGATGACCTTCGGTGACCATTGCTCATCGAAGAGGCCGAGCTTGTTTTTAAAATTAATCGCCTGATAGCCCATGTGAACTCCTTTTCAGTGACAGTTAATGCCAATATTAAACGGCACCCGACTAGGGCGCCCGGTAGACGCCCGCCAGGCCGGGAACGAACTACAACAGTTGGTTATGTGTTGCTCCCTGAGCCGCCGGAGTCCAACGCCTTTGCGGTCTTAATTTCGTGTACTTTAATTCCAATTACCCACCGAATGTACCGCAGGAACATTCCCAATGCTAAGGATCCTGAGATCAGCACCATTATGAGAATGCCGAAAAAACTCCTGTGGAGAACCAGAGTATTCAGGCTGCGATGTTTGGTAAAAATACACCGCCCAAACTCCAATCATCGGGAGCCCCAATACCAACGAGAAAACCCAAAACCATAGCCAGCGGGTGATCAAAACCGGAAGGATCAAGAGGGAGGCTGATATTGCAAGAACGATCTCAATGCTCATTCAGTAGCCACATAACGCCGAAAAAAAGCGGCGGCCCGACAGGGCCGTCCGGTGGAGGCCGTAGGCCGCAACAAACTTAATTGATTTGTTAAGTGGCTGGACATTCACCATCCAAAGTATCGGTCGGCACACTGGCCAATTCACTGGGAGCCGGGAACGCTTTTTTGAACGTGAAAGCCTCGGCGGTTGGTCCGTGCTCTCGCAAGATGTTCAGCTTTTGCGCCGCTTCGTCGACTGAGGGAATGTGACCGGCAGGCACCCACCAAAGAACCATGTATGCCTCTCCCATTTTGAGGAACCACTCTTTCTTGCGTCGCATGATCTCGACGTGGGCAGACCGATACACGTAATTATGCAAAGCCTCAACTGAGTCCCAGAGAGAAAGATTTACGATCTTATCGGAGCCGAAATAATCAATGCCGGTGGCATCACCTTCGTCTGTTTGCAAGCGCCAGACGAAACCAGGGGAGTCCTCAGCCAACGCGTTGATCCTGTCCAAATTCGCGACGAAATCTGAAAGCTGAGGCGAATCGATTGGAGCCATTAGTGTGGCAATGTTGAGCTGGGCAATCTGATACTTACTCACAGTTTCCTCCCTGAAAACACTTAACAGCTAATTATACGAACGCGTTCGTAAAACTCCATTCAAACGCGCTCAAGAAAAACAAACTTCTCTATTAAAAACAATTTCTTGAGCATCATTTACCACGGTTACCGTCGGAGTTATACGCCCTCCCCTGAGTCACTCCGGCTCCCGCCATAGCCGTATAACTCCGCCTTTCCTTTTCTAACTTCTCAAACCTATCAGATAGTTACCGTCATTTCTCATGTGATTGTTGGAGTTGTGCGGCAGCGACAAATTCGTCGTCAAACTCCTGAACTGTTTTTGGGGTGCGCAGCCCGGTTGACGAAGGCTTCTAACTCTCCCAGTTACTGGCTGGAATTCGCTTAACGTGAATGTGGCTGATAAGCCGGATGGTGGGGCGGATCAGGAACTGGAAGCTGCCAATGATAAACAGCCAGATGGCCGCTTTCTCGTATTCCGGGAAGAGGAACAGGATGCTCCCCACCAGAAACCAGATGGCGATGAAAAAGTCGTTGATGATGCTGACCACTTCGTAGCGGCGCCGGATGATGAGCTCTTCCCTGCCGAGCTTCAGGGTCAGGGGGTTATCGGTGCGGTTTTCAACCATTCGTCTGGTGGTCTCCGGTCCGGAAGGAGCGCGGCGGAAGCCGGGTTCCGCCGCGATTGGGATTATTGCATGTCGTTGAAAGCAGCGTCGGTTCTCGCTGCCAGGATAAAGTCGTTCTTGTGCAGACCGCCGATTTCGTGGCTCCACCAGCTCACTGCAACTTTGCCGTACTCCAGAACAACCACGGGGTGATGGTCTTCTTCTTCGGCAAGTTCGCCAATTTTGTTGGTGAGTTCCAGGGCCTTCACAAAGTTTTTAAGTTTGTAGACCTTATGAAGCTGTTCTTCCCCGTCAATTTCCAGAATTTCCCAGTCTGGAACCTCTTTATGCAGCTGCTGCTTTTCTTCCTCGGTCGCCTTGCTTGCGTTCGGGCTGCAGGCTTCACAGCTGTGTGCTTTCAGGTCACTCATTTCAACCTCCATGGTTGATGGCTGTATTACAAGCGTGGGTCGTGCCCTTCGCTTTATCAACCCTTCTCTTGAAATCCGGCCGCTTTCCGAATACTGTATATTTAAACAGTATTTCGAGAGTTTTCATCATGAGCGAGCTTCTGAACACGCTGATGCAGGATGCCCGTGTCTGGCAGGGGCACCGCCACACCCAGACTACACAGCCTGCGGAATCAACCGGTTACCAGGTGCTGGATAACCAGCTCGGCGGCCTGGGCTGGCCCCGGGGCGCACTGAGCGAATGCCTGCTGGATGCACCGGGTATTGGCGAGCTGCATTTGCTGCTGCCTCTTATGCAACGGGTGTGCAATGAGGGCAAAAGCGTGTTCTGGCTGAATCCGCCACATACGCCTTATGCCCCTGCCCTGGCCCGGGAAGGCGTCAATCTGGACCAGGTGGTACTGATCCATACCGACGATGAAGGCGACTCTCTGTGGACACTGGAGAACTGCCTGCGCTCACCAGTAACCGGCCTGGTGATGGCCTGGCCGGGAAAGCTGGCCTCACGGGAAGTCCGTCGCCTGCAACTGGCCGCCGAAGCCGGGAGCAATGTGTGTGTGCTGTTCAGGGAACGACGTTACGCCGGGCAGAATTCTCCGGCTGCCCTGCGGCTGGAGCTGGAACCGGGGGAGCAGCAGGATCTCAAGGTGAATGTGCTCAAGCGCCGGGGGAGCTGGCCCGGGCAGCGCTGTTCACTGGCCATGGCCCAGCGGGCCGATCTCTCCTTCCGTGAAACCACCCGGGTTGTCCGGGGCCCATGGTCGGGTTCAACCGGGTAATAACGCTCCATGCTCTGGCTGTATCTGCATTTCCCGCACCTGGTGCTGGACCATATTCGGCGCACCCGTGAAGATGAGGGCGCCCTGGTGGTGGTTGAAGGCTCTGGCCAGAAGGTGATCCAGGCCTGCCCGGACGCCAGGAGCCAGGGTATTCGTAGCGGCATGCGCCTGAAAACCGCCATCAGCCTGGCGCCGGATCTGGGCATGGTGCGGGCCGATGAAACCCAGGAAGCCAGGATTCTGGAAGATCAGGCCCGCTGGCTGTACCGCTATGCGGCCCATATTGTGCTGGTGCCGCCCGATGGTCTGTTAGCCGAAATTGGCAGCCTTCAAAAACTGTATGGCGGGCTGCCCGCCGTTTGGCAAACCGTGGAACAGGGGCTGAATGAGCGCCAGCTGAATGCCTGGATCGGTATTGGCTATACCCCTTTGGCGGCCCGGCTGATTGCCCGCGCCGGCAAGGGGGAATGCACGGCAGACAAAGGCCACATTCTTCGAAGCCTGAGCCAGATGCCCCTGCTGGCAGCGGAATTCAACGAGAAAGCCTGTACCCGTTTGCGGCGCCTGGGGCTGAACACGCTGGGAGAGGTGTTTGATTTACCGCCCGGCGAACTGGCGCGGCGCCTGTCTCCGGAGTTACTGGCTTACATCCAGAAAATCCAGGGCACCCGGCCAGATCCCCGCACGCCCTGGCAGCCGCCCCACTCGTTCCGGCAACAGGCGGATTTTGTGCAGGAAATAGAACACACCCAGGGGCTGCTGTTTCCGCTCCAGCGCATGCTTGTCGAACTGGAAGAGGATCTGTGCTGGCGCCAGCAGGATACCGACAGCCTGCGGCTGGTTCTTAAGCACCGGCATGCGGAACCAACCCGGCTGCAGATTCGCACATCCGGGCCGGAGCACCGGGCCGATCATTTCCTGAACCTGGTTCGTCTGCGGTTGGAGCAACATTCCCTGAGCGCCCCGGTTATCTCCATGGTTTTGCTGGTGAAGCGTTTCCTGTCACGGGAAGCACCCTCCGGGCAGGATCTGCTGGGTGAAACCCAGGATCTGAATGAAGCCTGGCATACCCTGATCAGCCGGCTGCAGGCGCGTCTGGGCGATCAGGCTCTCAGGCAGCTCTCGCCCCAGGCGGATCATCGTCCCGAACGGGCCTGGTCGGCCTCGGAAGTTCTGCGTAAAACCGGAACGCCGCTAGTACCGGCAGCAGAACTGCCCAGGCGGCCGCTCTGGTTGTTAAAAGGCCCGCAACCGCTGACCGAGGCGCCTGTTACCTGGTTTTCCGGGCCTGAGCGCATCAGCGGTGGCTGGTGGGATGGCCAGCGCGTGCACCGGGATTATTACATTGCCCAGTTGAGCAGCGGCCAGTTGGCCTGGGTCTTCCGGGATGCCCGGGAAGGCTGGTTTGTGCATGGGTGGTTTGGCTGATGTCCGTGCAGCAGTATGCAGAGCTGTTTTGCTTCAGCAATTTCACCTTCCTCACCGGGGCCTCTCACCCCCACGAACTGGCTGAGCGAGCGCATGAGCTGGGCTACACCGCCCTGGCCATCACCGATGCCTGCTCCGTTGCCGGCATTCCCCGGGCCTGGGCGGCGCTGGCAGAAAGTCCTGTAAAACTCATTACCGGCAGCTGGTTTGAGTTGTCGGATGCCCCCGCCGGCGCCACTCAGCCCCGCTTTATCCTTCTGGCCCGCACGCGCAAAGGCTATGGCCAGCTTTGCCAGTTGATCACTACCGGCCGCCGTCGGGCTGAGAAAGGCCATTACCAGCTGTTTTACCGGGACATTGAAACCCACACCCTGAATGACTGCCTGTGCCTGTGGCTGCCCCCATCGCCTACCGAAGCGGATTCCGATCAAGCGCTGGCCTGCGGCGAGTGGCTGGCCCGCCTGTTTGATCCCCGGATCTGGATTGCCGCGGCCCGCACCCTGGAATCCGGCGAGGAGCAGCGGCTGGCGCGGATACACTGGCTGGCCGATCAGCTGCGCATTCCCGTGGCTGCCGTGGGCGAGGTGCACATGCACAGCCGGGAGCGCCAGCCGCTGCAGGATGTACTGACAGCCCTGCGCAATCACACCAATCTAGAGAATGCCGGCCACTGCCTGTTCCAGAATGGCGAGCGATACCTGCGTCCCCTGCCCGTTCTGCAACGGCTGTTTCCGGAAGCCTGGCTGCATGAAACCCTGGCCATTGCCAGCCAGTGCACCTTCGAGCCCGGCAGCCTGCGCTATGAGTACCCGCCAGATCTGGTGCCGGAGGGTGAAACTCCGGCCGGCTACCTGAAACGGCTGACCCGCGAAGGCGAGCGCCGGCGTTACCCGGATGGCACACCACTGCAGGTTCAGAGCCTGATCCGCAAGGAGCTGGGCCTGATCTCGGAGATGAACTACGAGCATTACTTCCTCACAATCCACGATATCGTGGACTTTGCCCGCAGCCGTGGGATTCTCTGCCAGGGCCGGGGTTCGGCGGCCAACTCCGCGGTCTGCTACTGCCTTGGCATAACCGAGGTGAACCCGGCCCGGGTGGAACTGCTGTTCGAGCGGTTTATTTCGAAAGACCGGAACGAGCCGCCCGATATCGATGTGGATTTCGAGCACGAGCGGCGTGAAGAGGTTATCCAGTATATCTACCGGCGCTATACCCGTGAGCGCGCCGCCCTGGCTGCCACGGTGATCCGTTACCGGCCCAAAAGCGCCATTCGGGATGTTGGCAAGGCCCTGGGGTTTGATCCGGCCCTGGTGGAACAGCTGCTGGAAGGCATCGACTGGCGGGACAAGGCCACCAACTGGCGCCAGCAGATTCTCGACAAGAAAATCACCCGCAACCCACAGGTGGCGGACCAGTTCTTCACCCTGGTGAATACCCTGCTGGGCTTCCCCCGGCATCTGTCCCAGCACGTGGGCGGTTTCGTGATCAGCGCCGGGCCACTGGCCGAACTGGTGCCGGTAGAGAACGCTGCCATGACCGACCGCACTGTAATCCAGTGGGACAAGGACGACCTTGAGAGCCTGGGGCTGATGAAGGTGGATGTGCTGGCCCTTGGCATGCTCTCCGCCATTCGAAAAGCGCTGGAACTGATCAGCGATGAGAAAGGCCAGCCTTTCCGGATACAGGACATTCCCCAGGAAGACCGTGACACCTACGCCATGCTTCAGACAGGCGACAGCATCGGGGTTTTCCAGGTGGAGTCCCGGGCCCAGATCAACATGCTGCCCCGCCTGAAACCTGAAACCTATTACGACCTGGTGATCGAAGTGGCCATCGTGCGGCCGGGCCCCATCCAGGGTGACATGGTGCACCCGTACCTGCGCCGCAAGCACGGCCTGGAGCCGGTGGATTACCCGAACGATGCCGTGCGCAAGGTGCTGGAGCGCACCCTCGGTGTGCCCATCTTCCAGGAACAGGTGATCAAACTGGCCATGGTGGCGGCCGGCTTCTCCGCCGGCGAAGCCGACCAGTTGCGCCGGGCCATGGCGGCCTGGAAATCCCATGGCGACCTGACCCCGTTCCGGGAAAAGCTGGTCACCGGTATGCTCGAGCGTGGCCACGATGCCGACTTCGCCGAACGGCTGTACCAGCAGATCTGCGGCTTTGGCGGCTATGGCTTCCCCGAATCCCACGCCGCCAGCTTTGCCCTGCTGGTCTACGTCTCGGCCTGGATCAAACGGCACTACCCGGCAGCCTTCTACTGCGCCCTGCTCAACAGCCAGCCCATGGGGTTCTATTCCCCGTCACAACTGGTGCAGGATGCCCGCCGGCACAATGTCACCGTGCTACCGCCGGATGTAAATGCCAGCCAGTGGGACCACACCCTGCAAGGCGAAAACCGCCATCTGCGCCTGGGCCTGAGAATTATTCAGGGCCTGTCCGTTTACGGCGCCGAGCGTATCCACCAGAACCGGCCAGCAGAGGGCTACCGCTCTGCCAGCGAGCTTCGCCGACTGGCCGCCCTGAACCAGCGGGATATGGAGCTGCTGGCCGGGGCCAACGCCATGCCGGGCTTCACCGCCAATCGCCACCAGGCTTACTGGCAACTGCTTGATCACGAGCAGCCCACGGAACTGTTCGCTGAAGAGACCGCTGTCGACTATCAACCGGACTACTGTGAGCAATTACCGGAACCCTCCGAAGGCCAGAATGTGCTGGCCGACTACGCCAGCCAGGGCCTCACCCTGCAGCGTCACCCTCTGGCGTTACTGCGGGACCAGGGCCATCTGAAGTTCTGCCTCAGTGCCGAACAACTGAAAAGTACCAAAGCCGGCATTCCGGTGCAGGTTGCTGGCCTGGTCACTGGCCGCCAGCGTCCAGGCTCCGCCTCCGGCGTCACTTTCGTCACTCTGGAAGACGAAACCGGCAACGTGAACGTGGTGGTCTGGCTGGAAACAGCACGGCGGCAGCGCAAGCCGTTACTGACTGCGCGATTGCTGCATGTGAAGGGAGTTCTGGAGCGACAGGGGGACATTGTTCATGTGATGGCCGGGCGGCTTTCGGACCTCAGCCACCTGATTCAGTCGTTACCCGTGAATTCCAGGAATTTCCATTAGACACAAAAACCCCGCACAGAGGCGGGGTTTTTGTACTGCGGGCCGATAATCAGCTCAAAAGCTTTATCATCACACCAGCAGCAACCGCAGAGCCAATAACGCCGGCCACGTTCGGGCCCATTGCGTGCATCAGCAGGAAGTTCTGCGGGTTGGCTTCCAGGCCCACCTTGTTGGAGACCCGCGCTGCCATCGGCACCGCAGATACACCGGCAGAACCGATCAGCGGGTTGATCTGCTCTTTGCTCAGCTTGTTCATCAGCTTCGCCATCAGAACACCCGAGGCAGTACCCACACCGAAGGCCACGATACCCAAGCCCAGGATACCCAGGGTCTGGGCGTCCAGGAACTTGTCTGCCATCAGCTTGGAACCAACGGACAGGCCAAGGAAAATGGTCACGATGTTGATCAGAGCATTCTGGGCCGTGTCGCTCAAACGCTCGACCACGCCACACTCACGCATGAGGTTACCGAAGCAGAACATACCGAGCAGCGGTGCCGCATCCGGCAGGAACAGAACGACCGCAATCAGAACCACCAGCGGGAAGACGATCTTCTCTTTCTTGCTGACCGGACGCAGCTGCGTCATCTTGATCTTGCGCTCTTCAGGAGAGGTCAGCGCCTTCATGATCGGCGGCTGGATCATCGGCACCATGGCCATATAGGCATAGGCAGAGACCGCAATCGCACCCAGCAGGTGCGGCGCCAGAACGCTGGCAACATAGATGGAGGTTGGGCCGTCAGCACCACCGATGATGCCAATGGCAGCCGCTTCCAGAATGTTGAAATCCAGAACACCGGTCCAGTCCAGCAGGGCAGCACCGATTACGGTACCAAAGATGCCGAACTGGGCAGCAGCGCCCAAAAGCATCGTCTTGGGGTTAGCCAGCAGCGGACCGAAATCGGTCATGGCGCCCACGCCCATGAAGATCAACAGCGGGCCAACGGTACTGCCGATAACCACGGAGTAGAAGTTATACAGCATGCCATTGCCGTAACCGAAATCCTGGGCCAGGGAGTTGGCCATCGCCATTTCGGAGTAGCTGGCCTCTTTTACGGCCACCTTGAAGGCTTCTTTCAGCTCGGGCGTTACTGCCTGCCCGGCCTGATAGGCAACATCCAGAGGAGCGGCCAGGGCGGCCAGAATCTGGCCTGCCTCATTCTTCAGGGCAAAGTGGATAGCATTTTCCGCCGCAGTCAGGGCAAGGCCTGCCTCCGGAATATTCGCCAGGATGCCGCCGAACCCGATGGGTACCAGAAGCAATGGCTCAAACCCCTTGCGAATGGCAAGGAAAAGAAGAAGAAGACCGATGGCGATCATGATCACCTGGCCGATCTCGATGTTGAACAGGCCACTGCCTGTCCAGAGCGTCATTAATTTATCCATGGAATGCTGGCCCTTATGCGATTGTCAGCATTTCATCATCAGGAGAGACGGCATCACCGACCTTGATGAAGACTTCGCCGATTGTGCCGGCTTTCGGCGCGCGAACCTCGGTTTCCATTTTCATGGCCTCGAGGATAATCATTACATCGCCCTCTTCCACGGTTTCACCCGGAGAAACCAGAACCTTGAAGATGTTGCCGCCCAGCGGTGCAACCACAGGCTCGCCTTCACCCGCTGCGGGTGCCGGAGCTGAGGAAGCAGCCGGAGCGGAAGCGGCACCGCCCTCGCCCTGAATCTGGCTGATCTCTCCACCTTCGGAAACGGCAACCACAAACTTCTTGCCATTCACTTCAACGGTGTAGGTCTCAGGGCCTTCAGACTTCGCGGCCGGAGCAGCGCTTTCAGCGGTCGGAACCGGCTCGAACGCATCCGGGTTGTCACGGTTTTCCAGGAACTTCAGGCCGATCTGCGGGAACAGCGCGTAGGTGAGAACGTCGTCTTCAACGTTGTCAGACAGCTTGATGCCCTTCTCGTCGGCCAGCTTCTTGAGCTCGTCAGTCAGCTTGTCCATTTCCGGCTCAAGCAGATCCGCCGGACGACAGGTCACAGGCTCTTTGCCATCCAGAACACGCTCCTGCAGTTCCTTGTTCATCGGCGCCGGTGCAGCACCGTACTCGCCTTTCAGGATCGCAGAAGTTTCTTTGGAGATGGACTTGTAGCGCTCGCCGGTCAGAACGTTCAGTACCGCCTGGGTACCGACGATCTGGGAAGTCGGGGTTACCAGCGGGATGAAGCCCAGGTCTTCTCGAACCTTGGGAATCTCGTCCAGAACCTGATCGAACTTGTCGCTGGCGTTCTGCTCACGCAGCTGGTTTTCCATGTTGGTGAGCATGCCACCCGGTACCTGGGCAATCAGGATGCGGGAATCGGTGCCACGCAGGCTGCCTTCGAATTTCGCGTACTTCTTACGCACCTGGCGGAAGTAAGCGGCAATTTCTTCCAGCAGGTTCAGATCCAGGCCCGTATCACGGTCTGTACCCTCAAGAATCGCAACCACGGCTTCAGTGGGCGAATGGCCGTAGGTCATACTCATTGAGGAAATCGCGGTATCCACGTTATCGATACCGGCTTCCGCCGCCTTGATGGCGGTGGCAGTCGACATGCCGGTAGTGGCGTGGCACTGCATGTGAATCGGAATGTCCAGCTCTTTCTTCAGACGGCTGACCAGATCATAGGCCACGTACGGCTTGAGGATACCGGCCATGTCCTTGATCGCAATGGAGTCCGCACCCATGTCGGCAACTTCTTTCGCCAGCTCTACCCACATCTCGATGGTGTGCACCGGGCTGGTGGTGTAGGCAATGGTGCCCTGGGCATGCTTGCCGGTCTTGCGTACGGCCTTAATGGCACGATCCAGGTTACGGGGATCGTTCATCGCATCGAAAATACGGAATACGTCAACGCCATTTTCAGCGGCACGCTCACAGAAACGGTCCACCACATCATCCGCATAATGACGATAGCCCAGCAGGTTCTGACCGCGCAGCAGCATCTGCTGCTGGGTGTTGGGCATGGCTTTTTTCAGCTCGCGGATGCGCTCCCAGGGATCTTCGCCCAGGTAGCGAATGCAGGAATCAAAGGTAGCGCCACCCCAGGATTCCAGGGACCAGAAACCTACCTTGTCGAGTTTCTCGGCAATTGGCAGCATGTCATCCAGCCGCATACGGGTGGCAAGCAGGGACTGGTGGGCGTCACGCAGGATAACGTCCGTAATCCCCAGCGGTTTCTTTGTGTCAGTCATCGTGTCAGCCTTCTGTTTAAAGGTTCTAGTCTTTTACCGGTTCACTTCTTGTGGCGGGACCGGAATTGTGCAATCGCCTTCTTGATGGCCTCGGCGGTGTCAGGGTCAACCGACGCGGGCGCCTTCGGCTTGGCACGTGGCGTTTTGGCCGGGGTTGCCGGCTCTGGCGGCGCAAACCGTCCTATGAGCTTGGACATGAGGAGTGTCGCGAACACCAGAATAATGAGGAACACGAATACAAACCCCATTCCGGCAATCATCAGATCGACGGCTTGTGACATCAGGTCATTCATATCGAACAGCTACCTGTATTGATTTATATTTCTCCCGATCTGTGCCCGGACTGACCAGTTAGACTAAGGTCTAACACGCTTCCGCGACAATTCGGGGGGCAAAATCCTGCGTAATTTACCGTTTTCAGGGTGCCCGGGCAACCTGAATGCAAAAATCTATACGGGGTTTCCGAGCGTCGCGGCCCGAAAAGACACGCATTTATACAGACGAAGCAATTCTCATTCAGGCATATCGAACGCGTATTTTCCGCCCCTTGACCTTGCCACTTTCGAGCCTGGCCAATGCCTTAGCTGCAAGCGACTTCTCTACCGCGACAAAACACTGATGATCAAACAGATCAATCTTGCCGACAGCTTTGCCAGGCAGGCCTGCTTCGCCCGTCAGGGCACCCAGGACATCGCCAGGACGGACCTTGTCTTTGCGACCACCGGCAATGCACAGGGTCTTCATGGCGGGCACGACAGATTTCAGCGGCGTCGCCAGGAGTTTCTCTGTGTCTCCCCATGTCACGCTGCGGCCTCTTTCGGACTCAATGCGGGTAATCTTGTGCCCCTGGGCCGGCGTGCAGAAGGTAACGGCATGACCCTGCTCCCCCGCCCGGCCGGTGCGCCCGATCCGATGGGTATGAACTTCAGGATCCCGCGCGGGCTCGGCGTTGATAACCAGGGGCAGAGACTTTATGTCGAGGCCACGGGCAGCCACGTCGGTGGCAACCAGGATGGAGCAGCTCTGATTGCCAAAGCGCACGAGCACGCTGTCTCGATCCCGTTGCTCCAGATCGCCATGCAAAGGCAGCGCAGAGAAACCCCGCTCACCGAGTTCCGCCGCCATGTCGTCGCACTGCTGTTTGGTGGTGCAGAAAACGATGCAGGACTCGGGCTGACGCTCGGAAAGCAGCGCTACGATGGCATCCGATTTGGACTGTGGCGACACTTCGTAGAACAGCTCTTCAATGTCCGGGTTGTCACCGGTGTCCTCGGCCCGAACGTCTACCGGGCTTTTCTGGTACTGCTTGCTCAATTCACGGATGGGCGCCGGCCAGGTCGCCGAAAACATCATGGTCTGGCGTGATGGCGGAGTCTGGGACAGGATGTCTTCCATCGCTTCCTGAAACCCCATATCCAGCATTCGGTCCGCCTCATCAAGCACCACGGTTTTAAGCCGCACCAGCGAGAGGGTCTGCTTTCGCAGGTGGTCCTGAATCCTGCCCGGGGTACCCACAACAATGTGAGCGCCATGGCTCAGGGACCCGATCTGGGGGCCGATGGCAACACCACCACACAGAGTCAGCACCTTGATATTGTCCCGGGCCCTCGCCAGCTCACGGATAGCTTTGGCGACCTGGTCTGCCAGCTCACGGGTCGGGCACAGCACGAGCGCCTGAACCGCGAACAGACGGGGATTGAGCCGCTCAACCAGGCTGATGCCAAACGCCGCCGTTTTTCCGCTACCGGTTTTGGCCATGGCAATGATGTCTTTTCCCGCCAGCCCCGGGGCAATGGCCTTCGCCTGAATCTCCGTGGGTTGGGCAAACCCCAGCTGGTTAAGGTTCGAGCACATGGCGGTAGACAGGCCAAAGTCGTTAAAAGAAGACATAGAAGAAAATCCCGGATTCAGCGGAAGCTGGTTATGAAGGCAATAATGAGGGCGTATACTAGGCCGAAATGATACCAGAATATGCAACGAAAGAACGGAGTTACTGATGGCATCCCTGCAGGATCAATTGCTGAAGGCCGGCCTTGCCGACGAGAAAAAAGCCAAGGCCATTCGCAGCGAAAAACGGAAGAAAAGAAAGCAGCAACCCAAGGGGGCTGTGGAAGTTAACGAGGCCGAGATCCGTGCACGTCAGGCCCGTGAGGAAAAAGCAGAGCGGGATCGCCAACTCAACCTGGAGCGCCAGCGCGCTGCCGAAAAGAAAGCCATCCAGGCCCAGATCCGGCAATTGGTAGAAACCAACCGGCTGGACCGAAGCCGCGGCGAAACCTCCTATCAGTTTGTTCATGACAAAAAGATCAAGAAGCTCTTCGTAGACGACACTATGGTCGATCAGCTATCCCGCGGCCGCCTGGCAATTGTTTTCGTGAACGATAACTACGAGATTGTGGCGGAAGGTGTTGCCCGAAAAATCATGGAGCGGGATGAGAGCGCCGTGGTGGTACTTCATGATCGCAAACAGGACGATGCAGGCGAGGATGATCCTTACGCAGGCTACGAAATCCCTGATGATCTGATGTGGTAACGCACTACTCAACCGCAGATACACCCTTTTGGTACTACATGCACCCGGGAAATACATAGGTACTACTCATAACCCCAAAACTTCTGACTTGGCCTATACTTTAGTTATATCCATAGAACGAAGGGGATTAACCATGAGAGTGAAAAAATCATTGAGCTTGATAGCTGGCGCCACGTTACTGGCGTCTTTGGCCAGTATGCCGGTTGCCGCCCAATCGGACGACCAGGTTTTCGGACGGGAACTGATGACCCAGCAAGAGCTGCAACAGCACCGGGAAACCATGCGCAACCTGAACACCGACGCCGAGCGTGCGAAGTACCGCCAGCTCCACCATGAACGGATGATGGAACGAGCCAGAGAGCGTGGCGTTGAGCTCAGGAACGGCATGGGACAGGGTTCCGGACAAGGCATGGGTAAAGGCCAGGGCATGGGCCAGAAGAACGGGCAAGGCATGGGCCAGGGTATGGGCCAGCAAAATGGGCAAGGCGCCGGGGGTGGCGGTAACGGCAAGAATCAGCAGTATAAGATGAAAGGATCAAACAGCCAGTAGTCGGACATTGCTGTTCCGGGCCACAAAAAAGCGGGGCTGATTGTCAGCCCCGCTTTTTATTTGCGCCTTTTACCTCGAGATTATTCAGGCATTGCGTAGACGCTTACGCGCCCACAAGCCGCCCATCGCCATCAGCACCAGGCCCGGCAGAACCGGATCGAACGGAGCACCTGGTTTGCCTGCGGTGCAACCAAAGATGGTACCGCCGCCACTACTGGACGCTGCAGTGGGCTCTTCAGGCTCGGGTTCAACCGGAGTATCTGGAATCATCGGATCATCAACTGCACCATTCAGACCGGTAACCCTGAACGTGAAGCTACAAGTCGTACTCACACCATCACCAGTACAGGTTGGCCAATTGGCAGCCGCGCCCACTGAAATTGTGGGGTTGATATTGACGTTGGCGAGATCTTCAATCGGGCCTTGAACATAACCGGCAACGCGTTCATATGCCGCTTCATCAGCCAGAATCGTCGCGTTTACAGCCTCAAGAGTTTCGAACGAGCCGTCTGCCAACTCATACAACCCATCCTCACCCTCATCAGACCTCCATGTAGCGTAGAGGGAGCCGTCTGAAGTATTGAGCACTTTCGGAGGTTGATTAGCCCACTCGGCGAAGGCATCAATGGCTACAGCCTCGCCATCGATCAGGACTTTGAAACCCTCGCCCGTATTGTTGTAATCGGCAACATACAGGCCAGCAGCAGAAGACTGATTCAATGAAATTGCATCAGGTACAGTATCTTGGGCATCCCCCTCACCCAAGGTATCCACAATTGGCCCTACATCATCGGCTACGCTCGGGTCGAAGTTAATGCTGTTGGGATCCCATCGATCAGCGAGAGTATCTACCGTATTGTCGCCATCGGCATCTACCTCAACTGTCGTACTAAAGACTTTTTCATAAGTCTGCCAATCCGGCGCGGAAGCCGTTCCGGCGTTATAAGCCAGAAGGATCGAGTCGTTGGCCGGATTACCGTCGTGATCAATAAACCATCCCGTGGGCGTTTCGCTCAGCGTCCGCCAATCACCAAACAAAGAACTGTACTGCGTGGCAATGGTGCCATTGGTTTCAAGCACATCTCCATCGGCAGCCGTTCCTACCGATTCCGTGAAAGGCGCAACTTCGGTACTGAAGAACGGAAGGCCTTCCACTTTACTTCCGCCAAAAAGACCACCGGGGTATTTGCCAACCGGCCCGATGCTAAGCTTGTCATTACCAGCGAAACCAAAGCCGAGGCCATCACCAACAGATGAACGCATAAACTCGCTTCCAACCCCAAAACCGAGCTCGAAACGGATCGCATTCAAATCACCGCCAACCGAATTGGAGGCGTCGGTAAGATTGGAAAACTTGCCAATCACCCGGTAGAGACTTACAGAATCATCGGCTGACACGTCGACAACGATGTCGATGGGACCATTGGTTTCGGTTGTTTTGAGCTTGAAACGCTTTCCGGAATCAGGCGGGGCTGTACAGTTGTCGCCGGGGGCACGATCGGGCTGGGCCATCAGGCAACCGGCAAAATCGTATGTCTGCTGGGCGGTGAACGGCTCGTTATAGACCTTGATCCCCAACCCTACATTGCCAAAATCGTTAACCGGATCGAGCCACCCAAAGCTGGCAGTTCCCTCTGTATCGGTATACACCAGGGTTTTACCTTCAACCGGTGGAACCGCAAGGTTTTCTTCGTTCACTCCCTCCATCGTTGCCGCAACAGCCACACACGGCAGGCCAATCATGGAACAAAACACGGCGCTAGCAAGTCGATTTCTCGCAAAATCATTTTTTGTAGTAGTCATAATGCTTTCCCTAATGCAGTTCAGAAAATCCAAAACATAGAGCAGTTCAAGATTACCGTTCATTCACAATCGTAAAGCACAAAAACTGATAAGCAAATGCTTTTTAGTTACAACTAGTAGAACAATCTAGCACGAACAGTTCTCATGCTTTTGCCAGAAGCGCAAAGGTGCAACATCGCGATCGGCCGTATACTCAGCCATGAGACCCCCACCAACAGGAGTCTCATGACAATTACCTGTGAAAGAAAACTCCATAACACCACTCGCAGTTGCAGCCAGTCGTCCCTGTCTAGCCACCAAATCGATAGGTGTGACTTTTTGTCGCACGCTCAAAGTCGAGCAGACCTCAATACCAATCAGGCAGTGTTCACCCTCGAGTCCTTGTAGGCTCACTGCTTAATGATTTTTTATTTCGGCGAATGACTGCATTTCCGTATCAAATAAACTCGTCCAGAAACTATCTGTTACGGTATGCCTCTGGATTCTTTTGATAAAAGCGGCCTTAATAGTTGCAAATAAAAGATTCCAAATTTCCTCGGTGTATCAATTTCGTTTGCTGCCTCGTGCTAAAAATGAGGCAAAACCACGCTTTGATGCTGCCCTCAAGCAAGTAAGGACAACCATGACAGTCTCGAGCTTCTTCACCAACATGACCATCCGGACCAGATTGGCTGGCGGCTTTGCGGTTCTCCTGTTGCTGACCATCGTAGTTGGATTGGTAGGTGATCGGGCCCTGGAGAGCTATGGCCAACGTTCGAACATTGTTGCCATGCTCGGGCAGGTAAACACCAACCTGACCGAAGCCCGGGTTGAGGAGAAGAACTTCTTGCTGACCGGTGAGGCGCAGGCTGTTGCCCGAACTCAGGCCCAGGGCGACCGGGTTCTGGACCTGATAAGTAAGATCAAGCCACTACTCGTTGCACCCGCAGATATTGAAACCTTGGGACAGATTCAGACAGACGTAAAACAATACCAGCGGCTCATGGGCGAGGTTGAAACCAACATTGATGAACGGGACGCAGCGCTCGAACGCCTTGAAACCAGTGCCCGCATCTTCGGATCTTCCCTGAAGGCCCACAGCTCTCTGTTCTTTGCCTCCGCCATTTTTGAAGACATGCGCCGCTCGGAACGCAAATTCCTCATCGAGCAGGACGACGCCAGTGTGAAGGCGTATCTTGAGGACGCGAAAAGAGTCCAGGGCCCTCTGAAATCAGCGGCAATCACTGACGACGAGAAAAAGCAGATCAATGCAGCGCTCGACACTTACGTCAGCGAATTTCGAGCGGTTGTGGATCTGACCAACACGGGAGAGCAGCTGTCTGATGATATGGTCAGCACTGCGAGAAATGCCATCGAGCAGGCTAATGGCCTACGGGCGCTCCAGGCTCAGAAAATGGAGGCTGATCGTGAGCAGGCTTCCTGGTTGATCTTCGGCGCAACCGGTATCGCTCTTATTCTTGGCATCCTGATGGCCCTGCTCATTACCCGCGCCATCGTCTCCCCCGTTAACCAGGCAGTGAACATCGCCTCCGAGGTGGCTTCCGGCAACCTGACCGTAGATATCAAGGCCAGCGGTACCAACGAGATCGGACGACTGATGGCTGCCCTGGCTACCATGGTGACCAGCCTCCGGGAATTGGTAAGAAGTATTGAGTCGGGGGCGTCCAATATTGCAGCCTCGGCAGAAGAACTCTCAACTGTTACCAGCCAGACCAGCGATGGCATCAATCGTCAGAAGCAGGAAACCGATCAGGTTGCTACCGCCATGAACGAAATGACCGCAACCGTTAGTGAGATCGCCCGCAGCGCCGAACAGGCCTTTTCCGTGGCCGCCGATGCGGCCAGCCAGGCCAGCGACGGCGAGCGGGAAGTCCGCGCGACCGTGGATCAGGTCAACAATCTGGCACGCGAAGTCAGCCAGAGCATGGAGACCATCCAGGGACTCCAGAAAGAAACCGCCAACATCGGGACCGTTCTGGATGTGATCAAATCCGTCGCCGAACAGACCAACCTGCTGGCGCTGAACGCCGCTATTGAGGCAGCCCGGGCTGGTGAGCAGGGCCGCGGCTTTGCCGTGGTGGCCGATGAGGTGCGCTCTCTCGCACAGCGGACACAATCATCGGCCCAGGAAATCGAGACTCTGGTAACGTCACTTCAGAACAGCGCCGGTGACTCGGTGTCCGCGATGGAGTCCAGCACCACCATGGCCTCGAACACCCTTGAACGTGCCACGGCAACCGGAACGACCATTGAGCGCATTGCCCGTGCTGTGGAGGAGATCAAACAGTACAACAGTCAGATTGCCACAGCTTCCGAACAACAGACTTCGGTGGCCGAGGAAATCAACCAGAACATTACCAGCATTCGGGATGTTACCGATCAGTCCGCCGCCTCATCGAACCAGACCGCCAGCTCCAGCAGCGAACTGGCCAGACTCGGCAGCGATTTGCAGAATCTGGTCGCGCGATTCCGGCTGTAGGTTCCTGATAACAAAAAGGGGCACGCTCACCTCGCCCCCCTGGTTTTCTTGCACTTGGCAGTGGCCAGCAAACTAGAGGGAATACTCCTCGTGTAGGCCTGGCATGATGACCTCCGTGTTACTCAACTGCGCAGCAAACGACTCCATCGTATCTTGCTCGCCGTGGACCAGGAACGTTCGAGCCGGACTCCCGGTTCGACGGTGCCAGGCCAAGAGCTCATCGCGGTCGGCGTGGGCGGAAAATCCTCCAATGGTATGGATGTTGGCTCGTACCGGAATCTCCTCGCCGAACAGTCGAATTTCTTTGGCGCCATCCACGATGAGCCTCGCCAACGTGCCCCTGGCGGCAAAGCCCACGAACACGATACTGGAGTCCTTGCGCCACAAGTGATGTTTGAGGTGGTGACGAACCCTGCCACCCGTGCACATCCCGGAACCTGCCATTATGACGGCCCCACCTCCCAGCCGATTCAGAGCCATCGACTCGGACGTCTGACGCACGAAGTGGAGGCCGGGAAAATTAAAAGGATCGTGTCCTTCACTGAACAGTTCGCAGGCGTCTTTGTCATAGCACTCCGGGTGACGTCGAAAGATCTCTGTCGCAGAGATTGCCATCGGGGAATCCAGGAACACCTGAATTGATCCAGAGAGGCTTCCAGCCTTGATACCCTCCCGAAGGTAATAAAGAATCTCCTGGGCTCGTTCCAGGGCAAAGGTAGGGATGATGACATTTCCGCCAGCTGCGAACGTGCTGTTGATTGCCTCATAGAGCTCTTCAACGGATGGCCTCAGCGACTTGTGCAGACGATCGCCGTAGGTTGTTTCCATCACGACCACATCCACATCTGAAGGCGGATTCGGATCCCGCAGTATAGCGCGCCCCTGGTAGCCAAGGTCCCCGGAAAACAACACCCGCCTCTTTCTTCCTTCCTCTTCAAGTTCCAGCAAAACAGATGCGGAACCCAGAATATGCCCGGCATCAGAAAAAGTCGCCTGAACGCCCTTTCCAAGGGCTATAGCCTCCCCATACGTCGCTGTGCGCCCAAAATGATCGAGGCTGTTGAGCGCATCAAGCGTTGTGTATAGCGGGCCAGTCAGCTCTTCTTTATTGTGCCCGTGTCGAGCATGTCTTCGGGCCTGTCTCTCAGCCTCTTCTTCCTGAAGCCCTGCCGCATCCAGCATAACCAGCTTGGCCAACTCTCTGCTTGCAGCGGTGGTGATGATTTCGCCCCGAAAACCTCGATTCACCAGAAGCGGTATTCGACCGCAATGATCGAGGTGGGCGTGAGTGAGCAAAAGGTAATCTATATCAGCCGGATCAAAACCAAGCGGCGCCCGATTTTCTTCATTCAGTTCGTGCCCTCCCTGGTAAAGGCCGCAATCGATCAATATCTTCTGGCCGCCGCATTGGACCAGATGACATGATCCGGTTACGCCCAGATCGGCTCCGTGAAATGAAATTTCCATCAGCCTGTTTCCCTTAATTGTTGTTAGGCAGAGGGCTGCCGCTGGCCCGATGCCAGTGTCGGATTCCGTCCCATATTTCCTCAGCGGTTTCGGCATACCAGAACAATTCACGATCCTCTTCGTCGATCACACCCTCAGCGACAAGGAAATCGATATTCACTGCCTGGCGCCAAAACGATTCACCTACCAGAACGATCGGTAACGGCGCAATGGTCCGGGTCTGCACGAGTGTCAGCGTTTCGAACAGCTCATCCAGCGTGCCATAGCCCCCTGGAAAGGCAACGAGTGCTTTTGCCCGCTTCAGAAAGTGGAGTTTACGCATGGCAAAATAGTGAAACCGGAAACACAGGTCCGGGGTAATGTAGGGATTGGGAAACTGCTCATGGGGCAACGTAATATTTAGACCGACAGATTTGGCCCCCACGTCAAAAGCGCCCCGATTTGCCGCCTCCATGATACCCGGCCCACCGCCCGTAACCATCGTCACACGAGAATCCTCGGGGCCCTCCCCGCATTCCGCAACCAACCTTCCCAATCTCCTCGCTTCCTCGTAGTAACGGCTTTTCGATTCAATCGCCTTTGCCACTTGCAGACGACACTGGAGGTCCTCGTTTTCAGGGCTGCCCGCCGATGCCTCCTCGAGAGCTGCAACTTTACGGCGTGCCGCCTCGGGTTGATGCAGGCGAGTGCTACCAAACACTACGATGGTGTGCTCGATTCCATGCTTCTTAAGCAAAAGTTCGGGTTTCAGATAGTCAATTTGCAGGCGAACACCACGGGTGTCTTCCTCGTTGAGAAACTCAACATCGCGGTCCGCCTGACGATAACCCGGACTCGCAATCAGTGCCTGAACGCGCTCAAGTGCTTCCGGGTCGTCCTCCGCCGCTTTTGGCGTTTGCCAGGGCAAAGGCTCCTTTCGTTCGACTCGATGAACGGGGGGCGGTACGGACTTGTGGGGATCCCAATCTTTGGACATAAATCCAGTCAGCCAATCAGGGACTCATTGAGTCAATGCCCGCTCAAATGGCCTCTCAAGACGCACACGCCGAGAGGTTGATGGGCAAGGAGGTTTTACTAAATAAAGTAGTCAGGCGAGGTTATGCTGTCCATGGGTCAGCAGGAGATGCAAATAAAA
This sequence comes from Marinobacter adhaerens HP15, assembly GCF_000166295.1. Lineage (NCBI taxonomy): Bacteria > Pseudomonadati > Pseudomonadota > Gammaproteobacteria > Pseudomonadales > Marinobacteraceae > Marinobacter > Marinobacter adhaerens. Next base: position 1,386,023 of record NC_017506.1, on the reverse strand, counting down.
AACCCCGCACGAGGCGGGGTTCTTTATTTGATATGGCGCGGCTGGGAGGATTATTCGGGCCTTAGGCCCTCACCCCTTCGGGGTCGCCGTCGCGTGGCTCCGGCGTTCCTCAACCCACTGCGTGGGTTTCGGTCGAACCTCTTATCGGTTCAAATCCTCCCAGCTATACAAAGCAAAACGCCTCAGCCTGTGAGGTTCACAAACTGAGGCGTCTTGATCTTAATATGGCGCGGCTGGGAGGATTCGAACCTCCGACCGCCTGGTTCGTAGCCAGGTACTCTATCCAGCTGAGCTACAGCCGCTTAAAACTTGTGGCAGGTTGATCGATGGCGCGGCTGGGAGGATTCGAACCTCCGACCGCCTGGTTCGTAGCCAGGTACTCTATCCAGCTGAGCTACAGCCGCACATTGATCACTTGCTGTGGTTGAGTGCTACTTCAACCTGTCTCGCTTTCCTCAAAAAAGGAAATGGCGGAGAGGGAGGGATTCGAACCCTCGGTACGATTGCTCGTACGGTTCCTTAGCAGGGAACTGGTTTCAGCCACTCACCCACCTCTCCTTGAGAACGGGGCGTATACTACCATAATTTTTCTGTTTTCATAGGGTTGACACGAGATTTTTCGGGCCCGTTTCCCCACACCATCAAAAAAGCCGTTCAGGTTTCCCTTGAACGGCTTTCTGTCTCTCAGCTGTTGCCGGGCTCGGGCTCTTCAGAGCCTTTTTCCGACTGAATCCGCTGGTAGATTTCTTCACGGTGTACCGCGACTTCTTTCGGGGCATTGACGCCAATGCGCACCTGATTGCCTTTCACTCCCAGGACGGTGACGGTGATATCGTCGCCGACCATCAGAGTTTCGCCCACGCGGCGAGTCAAAATCAACATATCCCTTACTCCCTATCCAGAGCTACCTGTTCCGATAAATGGTTTTTTGATCTATTTATTGCTTTTATAGTGGGATCACTTACTGATCTGTAGACGCACATTCCCTTATACGGTGCACGTTTGTCATAGGCTCAGTATATGATGCCCTTTTTTCGGAGGCCCCGCAGACCGACCTTTTATCTGCGGTTTTCAGGCCTCTTCCGATACCGCGGGCTTGTCCAGTTCAAATGCACTGTGAAGCGCGCGAACCGCAAGCTCAAGGTATTTCTCGTCGATCACCACGGAAATCTTGATTTCTGATGTGGAGATCATCTGGATATTGATTCCCTCGTTGGACAGCGCCTCGAACATCTGAGTTGCCACACCAGCGTGAGAACGCATACCGACACCCACGATGCTGACTTTGGCAATCTTGCTGTCGCCGGCCACTTCACGAGCGCCCAGTTCGTCAGCAACACGCTGAAGCACTTCTTTCGCACGCTTGAAATCATTGCGATGGACGGTGAACGTGAAGGCTGTGCGGTTATCCTCACCCACGTTCTGCACGATCATATCCACTTCGATATTGGCGTCACTCACCGGCTTCAGAATACGCAGCGCGCTGCCCGGGGTGTCCGGTACGCCGGCAATGGTCAGTTTGGCTTCATCACGGTTAAAAGCGATGCCGGAAACAACCGGTTGTTCCATGGCGTTTTCATCCTCAAGAGTAATCAGGGTGCCCTCGCCTTCCTGGAAGCTGGAAAGAACCCTTAATGGAACGTTGTATTTACCTGCAAATTCTACCGAGCGGATCTGGAGCACTTTCGAACCCAGACTCGCCATTTCAAGCATTTCCTCGAACGTAATCCGTTCAAGCCTGCGCGCAGTGTCGACAACCCTTGGGTCGGTTGTGTAGACACCGTCAACGTCAGTATAAATCTGGCATTCGTCTGCCCTGAGCGCTGCCGCCAGAGCCACCGCTGTGGTATCGGAGCCGCCACGCCCGAGCGTGGTGATGTTTCCACTCTCGTCGATGCCCTGGAATCCGGCAACCACAACCACTCGACCAGCATCCAGATCTTCGCGCATGCGCTGCTCATCGATCTGTTTGATCCGCGCCTTGGTATGGCTGCTGTCGGTCAGGATGCGCACCTGAGAACCGGTGTAGGACCGTGCTTCACAACCGAGCTTCTGCAGCGCCATGGACAGGAGCGCAATGGTTACCTGCTCACCAGTGGATACCAGCACATCCATCTCACGCGGTGTCGGCTCCTCCATGATGTTGTTGGCCAGGGCGATCAGCCGGTTGGTTTCACCGCTCATGGCGGAAACCACGACAACAACATCATGACCTTCCTTCCGAAAACGGCTCACCTTCTCGGCTACCGCTTCAATACGCTCGGTTGTTCCAACCGATGTGCCACCAAATTTCTGAACCAACAGAGCCATTATTTTCCCAATATCCGAAACGGGGACTCACAGCGGAGTGACACTCCGCCACTTAGAAGAAACGGGCGGGATTATAAACCCCAGCCCGCCGACAAAAACAGTTGCTTAAGCGATATTTTTCTCGACCCAGCCGGCAACACCCGCCAGGGCATCCTCCAGCTTGGATGGATCGTTGCCACCACCCTGAGCCATGTCGGGTCGCCCCCCGCCCTTGCCATCGACCTGGGCGGCCAGATGCTTCATGAGGTCCCCGGCCTTGATCCGGCCCGTGGCCGATTTTGTAACACCGGCAACCAGAGTCACCTTGCCATCTTCCACGCTGGCCAGAACCACAACGCCCTCGCCCAGCTTGTTCTTCAGCTGATCGGCCGTTTCCATCAGGGCCTTGCGGTCAGCACCTTCCAACTCGGAAGCCACCACCTTGAGCCCGCCGACGTCGACAGCGGTGCTGGCCAGATCGGTACCGGCCGAGGAAGCAAGTTTTGCCTTCAGCGCGTCCACTTCCTTCTCAAGCTGACGGTTGCGGTCAATCGTCTGCTGGACCTTTTCAATGACCGACTCGCGGGAGCCTTTCACCAGGCGGGCCGCCTCGCGAAGGGTACGCTCGGTGCCGTCGATCCAGTCCAGCGCGCCCATGCCGGTAACGGCTTCGATACGACGGACGCCGGATGATATGCCACTTTCAGAGGTAATACGGAAAAGACCAATGTCCCCGGTACGGGAAACGTGCGTACCACCACACAGTTCGACAGAGTAATTGTCGGTACCCATGCTGAGTACCCGAACCACATCACCGTACTTTTCCCCGAACAGCGCCATGGCACCCTTTTCCTGGGCCTTTTCCATGTCGGTAATTTCGGTCTGGACCGGGCTGTTTTCCAGGATCTGCTCGTTCACCTGGCGCTCAATCTCGCGAAGCTGCTCCGGAGTAACGGCCTCGAAATGGGAGAAATCGAAACGCAGTTTATCCGGATCCACCAGTGAACCTTTCTGGCTAACGTGCTCACCCAGTACCTTGCGAAGGGCCGCGTGCAGTAGGTGCGTAGCGGAGTGGTTACGCTTGGTTCGCTCGCGACGGGCGTGATCAATCCGCGCATCGACTTCCAGCCCCGGAAACAGCTCGCCCTCGATCAGGGTGCCAAGGTGCAGGTGGTTATCCCCTTCCTTTCGGGTGTCCGTTACCTTGAACCGGCCGCCGCTCCAGGTCAGCAGACCAGTATCGCCGACCTGGCCACCAGACTCGGCATAGAACGGCGTGCGCTCGAGCACCACAACGGCCTCATCACCGGCTTCGGCGGTCTTTTCCTCGCCGTTCACGATGACTGCACGGATTTTCTCGTGGCCGTCAATGTGCTCGTAACCGGTGAACTCGGTCTTGCCCTCAAGCTGCAGGCCCGCGGCGTTGTAGTCGATCCCGAATTTGCTGGCTGCCCGGGCGCGCTCGCGCTGACCTTCCATCGCCTTCTCATAACCTTCGTAATCCAGCGTCAGGCCTCGTTCGCGAGCGATGTCGTTGGTCAGGTCGACCGGGAAACCATAGGTGTCATAAAGCGTGAAGATTGTCTCACCCGGAATCTCGGTACCCTTGAGTTCGGCAATATCCTGCTCAAGCAGACGCAAACCCTTGTCCAGCGTCTTGGCAAACTGCTCCTCTTCCTGCAACAGAACCTTTTCAATCTGTTTGCGGCTGCTGACCAGCTGCGGGAAGGCCTCGCCCATCAGCTCGCACAGTGCACCGGTGAGTTTGTAGAAGAACGGCCCGGTTGCACCCAGCTTGTTGCCATGGCGGGCGGCGCGGCGAATGATACGGCGCAGCACAAAACCGCGCCCCTCGTTTGAGGGCATGACGCCGTCCGCGATCAGGAAGGCGCAGGAACGGATGTGGTCCGCGACCACGCGCAAAGATGCTTCCGTGGTTGCGGCACCGCCCAGAATCTGTGAGGCAGCTGCCAGCAAATCCTGGAACAGATCAATTTCATAGTTGCTGTGAACACCCTGCAGAACCGCCGTGATGCGCTCCAGACCCATGCCAGTGTCAACAGACGGCTTGGGCAGCTTCAACATCTCACCGTCAGCGGTGCGGTTGTACTGCATGAACACCACGTTCCAGATTTCGATGTAGCGGTCACCGTCCTCTTCCGGTGATCCGGGGGGACCACCAGCGACATCCGGGCCGTGATCGTAGAAGATTTCGGTGCAGGGACCGCAGGGACCGGTGTCCCCCATCTGCCAGAAGTTGTCTGAGGCGTAACGGCCGCCTTTGTTATCGCCGATACGGACGATACGGTCTGCCGGCACGCCGATTTCCTTGTTCCAGATGTCGAAGGCTTCGTCGTCTTCCGCGTAAACGGTAACCCAGAGTTTCTCCTGGGGCAGGTTCAGCCAGTTCTCGCCTGTCAGGAATGTCCAGGCGTAGTTGATGGCTTCCCGCTTGAAGTAATCACCGAAGCTGAAGTTGCCCAGCATCTCGAAGAAGGTGTGGTGACGGGCGGTGTAACCGACGTTTTCGAGGTCGTTGTGCTTGCCGCCAGCGCGGACACATTTCTGGGACGAGGTTGCCCGGGTGTAGTCGCGCTCTTCACGACCCAGGAACAGGTCCTTGAACTGGTTCATTCCCGCATTCGTAAACAACAATGTGGGGTCGTCCGCAGGTACCAGCGAACTACTTGGAACAATGGTGTGACCTTGCTGCTTGAAATAATCGAGGAATGCCTGTCGCAACTCTGCGGTTTTCATAGCCCTTTGATACCTTTCCAGAAACCCGACGGAAATGCCGCCCGGTCCGCGATTGAATACGGATACTTACATGCTTGTGCAAATCCGCTACTCTAGCACACGCCGAGAACAGGAAAAACGTGAAACATCACAGGAGATTCCATGCCCCGACGCTTCCATGACGCCGAGGAACTATTCCCACCAGCCACCGCCCTCAAACGTGCCCTTGCCATTATTTACGACGGTTTGATCAGCATTGCCGTGCTGCTTGTCGCTACCTGGGGATACACCATGGTGGCCGGCTGGATCACCGGCTGGGACAGGTACGAACAGATGGCCGAGGCAGGCCAGCTTTCCGGGGACCCGGGGCTGACGTTCACGTTGTTCCTCATCCTTTACCTGTTCTTTGCCTATTTCTGGACGCGCATTGGCCAGACCCTGGGGATGCAGGTCTGGCGGATTCGCATTGAAAACATTGATGGTACTTCGGTGAGCTGGAGCAAGGCGCTCAGGCGTTACGTGACGGCGGCGGCTGTGATCTTCCTGACACTTCTGGGAAGCTACTACCTCGGAGCTGCCACCCTGTTTCTGGGCATCCCGGCTATTGTTGCGCTGTTCTATCCGATCAATGGTCTGTCCATTACCGACCGCCTCTCTGACAGCGTGGTTGTATCCATACCCAAAGAAGCGACCAAAAAGTAATGGTTTAGCCGGTGGGATAGCAGGGCTGGTCAACCAGCCCGCCGCATCAGGATGCCACCAGCCACGGCGCTTACCGCGATGGGCACCAGCACCGCAAGCATTGGGTTGAACCCGTATACAAGGCTCATTGGCCCAAGAAAATCCTGCATATATTTGAACAGAAGCCCCACCAACAGCCCGGTAAACACCCGGAATCCCATGGTGACCGAGCGCAATGGCCCAAAGATGAAGGATATTGCCACCAGCACCATGACCGCCGTTCCCAGAGGCATGAGCGCCTTCTTCCAGAACGCCAGCCAATAGCGGGAGGCGTTCAGGCTTTGCTCGCCAAGATAGGTGGCGTATGTGTAGAGTCCGGTCATCGAAAGATTCTCGGGCTTCACGATCAACACGCTGAGAACGCCGGGCGAGAGGCCGGTTTCCCAGCGCAGGGTCCGGTCGTCAACCCGCACTGTCCGATCATCCTCGAAGCTCGTGGTGCGAACATTCTCGAGCAACCAGTGGTCGCCCTGATAAATCGCTCGCTCCGCAAAACTTGCGGCCAGCAGCTGCCGATCATCATCAAACTGGAAACGCGACACCCCATGCAGGACGCCATTCGGTTGCACGGCATTCAGATGGATGTATGAATCCCCTTCCTTGTGCCAGACCCCCGAAGCCGACGCCACGTTGCTACCGGCGCCCAATGCCACCGCCTTGTAACTCTGGGCCACACGCTCGGCAGGCGGAGCCAGATATTCGCCTATCAATACACCCAGAACCACGATAACCAGCGCCGGCTTCATTGCGGACCAGACAATACGCTTGAGCGATACGCCGGCAGCCCGTACAACCGTCAACTCCGAGGAACTGGCCATAGAACCCAGGCCCACCAGGCAACCCATGAAGGCACCCAGCGGCAGATAATCGTAGATTCGTCTTGGCAGGGTCAGAAAGACATACCAGAGTGCGTCCAGGATCTGGTAGTTGTTGCGGATGTCATCCAGTTCGGCGATGAACGCAAAAATGAGATCAAGGGACAACACCACCATCATCACGAGGAACATCGCGCCGCCAACCGAGCGCATTACATACCCGTCAATTTTGCGCACGAGCACCCCCATCCCGAATCAGGCGCCGGCGGTACAACCACGCGGGGCCGAACTGAAGCCATAGCCCGAAGCCGAGGAACAACGCGTGGACCCAGAGCATGCCCAGCCATTCCGGGACCTTGCCGGCCGCCAGCCAGTCCCGGGCTACAATGAGTAGGCCCAGATAAGTAATGTAGACAAGCATTGCCGGTAACAGATGAAAGAACCGGCCCTGGCGCGGATTCACGCGGCTCAGCCTCACTGCCAGCAACGTTACGATTGGCACGATGAGCGGCAGCGAAAATCGCCAGTGCAGCAACGCACGATCTTCCAGGCGGTCTGACTGCATCAGGCTCCAGGTACTGGCGCCCTCTTCCCGCTGCTTGGTGCCAGCCTCGCCGCCCTCGATCTTCAGACCGTAGGCTTCGAAATCGATCACATTGTAATTCAACTGGCCCGCGGCGCCCTCAAAGCGACCACCGTTTTCCAGAATGAGAAAACGGCTGCCGGTTTCCGGATCGATCAGCTGGGAGCCGGAATCTGCGGTTATGATCGTCAGGCCACGCCCGTCCGGTGCGTACTCGGCGATAAAAACGCCCTGCAACTGGCGTTTATCTTCACTCAAAGCCTCGGTGTAGGTCACCCGTCCGCCAGAGGAAAAATCCTGGAAGCGCCCGGGCGCAAGCATTTCAAACTCGGTTGCCTTTCGTTGTTCGTTCAGAATTTCCTGAACCTGATTCATTCCCCAGGGCGACACGTAAAGACTCATGGCACCGACAATGATCATCACTGGCAGACTGCCCAGAAGCGTTTTTCCCAACAGTGCCTTGTCACTCACCCCACAGGCGGACAGGACCGTCATTTCGCTTTCGAGATACATACGCCCATAGGCGAGCAGGATGCCGATGAACAACCCGAGGGGCAGAATCAGCTCAAGAAAACCCGGAAACCGGAAGGCCATGATCTCCAGCAGCACACCGGCCGAAATGCTGCCCTGGGCCGCACTGTCGAGATATTTCAGGAAACGGCCGCTCATAAACACCAGCAGCAGGATGCCCGAAACGGCAACCATGCTGATCATGATCTGGCGTATGAGGTAACGGAAAATGATGCTCAAATCGGTCTCTCTGGCGGTATCCGCTGAAACGTGGAGGTCGCTGGGAACTGCGCGTATTCTATGTAACCTTGGTGCCGAATGACAGAGTAGCGGCATTACACCGGCATGAAGGCACATACAGGCACGGAAGCGGCGCCAATCGCTTGATAATTTCCCCGCAAGCCCCAATGCTAGACTAGATCACAATCAAGAACGATTCCCGCCGCCGGCGGGAGCCTCGTGAACAATCAACAGGAGTTGCCATGAATTTCAGCCTGAGCAGTAAAGCCATCGCCAGCACCAAAGCAGACTGTCTCGTAGTTGGCTTGCCTGAGAAAGGCACCTGGCCCGATTCGACGAATCAGGCCGATGAGGCTCTGGGCGGGATGATCAAGACACTCCAGAAGGCCGGTGACCTGTCCGGCAAGAATGCCACGACGCTGACCATTCCCCTGACCGATCAGCCCTGGACTCGCCTGCTTGTGGTTGGTACTGGCAAGGATGAAGATCGCAGCCCCGCCAACTACCGTAAAGCGTTGATCGCGATGATGACCGCGCTCAAGGACGGTCCGTCCAAAAGCGTCGCGATCGCCCTCGCAGATACCCCTGTAACCGGCGAAGAAGCTGTGAGTTCTGAAGCAGCCCGCCTCAGCCTGATTGGCCGGACCCTTGAAGATCAGCTTTACACCTTCAGCGACTTCAAGAGCGAAAAACCCGCCGCCCGGAAGCTCAACAAAGCTATTGTGCATGCCTCCAGTGCCGGCAAGGCCCTCAAGGATGCCTTCAACCTCGGTCTGGCCACCGGCCGTGGTATGAATCTCACCCGGGATCTGGGCAACACGCCGCCCAACATCTGCCACCCGGAATGGCTGGCTCAGCAAGCCAAGAAGCTGGCTAAGGATTACGACTGCATCAAGACCGAAGTGCTTGACGAAAAGCAGATGGAAAAGATGGGCATGAACACCATCCTGGCCGTGGGCAAAGGCAGCACCCAACCGCCGCGACTGATCGTGATGGAATACCGTGGTGGCAAGGCCAAGGACAAGCCCCACGTACTTGTGGGCAAAGGTATCACCTTCGACACCGGCGGTATCAGCCTCAAGCCCGGCGAGGGCATGGATGAAATGAAGTACGACATGGGCGGCTCCGCCAGTGTCTTCGGCGCCATGAAAGTGCTCGCCGAAACTCAACCCAAGATCAACGTGGTGGCTGTGATTGCCGCAGCAGAGAACATGCCGGATGGCGGCGCTTCCCGCCCTGGCGATATTGTGACCACGCTCTCCGGCATGACTGTTGAAATCCTCAACACCGACGCCGAGGGGCGCCTGGTATTGTGCGATGCCCTCACCTATGTGAAGAAGTTTGACCCGGCCGCCGTCATCGATCTGGCAACCCTGACCGGCGCCTGCATCATTGCTCTTGGCAATCACGCCACCGGACTGCTGGCCAACAACGATGAGCTGGCCAATGAGCTCCTTGCCGCCGGCGAGCGTGCCGGTGACCGGGCATGGCGCCTGCCGCTCTGGGACGAATACCAGAGCCAGCTCGACAGCAACTTTGCCGACATGGCGAACATCGGTGGCCGCCCTGCAGGGACCATAACAGCGGCCTGTTTCCTTTCCCGCTTTGCCAAGGACTATCGCTGGGCGCACCTGGACATCGCCGGCACCGCCTGGCACTCCGGCAAAGCCAAGGGCTCATCCGGTCGCCCGGTGCCCATGCTGGTCGACTACCTGATGTCCCATGCAGGAAAGTAAGCCCTCCAGCTCCTCGGAGACCGGCAGCCCAGCTGCCGGCCACTCCGGACAGGAAGACCGGAACCAGCGCTACTGGTTTCACATCCTTGCCCAGAACACGCCCGCCGCCCGCAATCTCCACGCTGCAAAACTCGTGGACAAAGCCTGGCAGCAAGGCGACCGCGTGTGCGTCGTGTGCGATACCATGCAACACGCAGAAGAGCTGGACGACCTGCTCTGGAACTTCAGCCCGGACGCATTCATCCCCCATAGCGTTGTTCCGGACTCTGCCACAACCTGCTCCGACCCCGTTGGCATTCTGCTTTGCCCGCCGGCGCCAGAGGATTGGGATACCGTGATCATTCTCTCCGCAACCTTGCCGGCGGATGCCGACCGTTTCAAGCGACTGGCCCTGGTTGCCCATAACGACCCGAATGTTCTTAATCAGGCGCGGTCACACTTCAAGCAATTGCGGGCACTGGGGATTGAACCCCGGATGCATGATCAGAGGAAGCGTTAGGTTCGCCGCAAACAGGGCGACCATGTATAATCGTGCGTCTCAATTTTCCCTTGTGAATCAACCAACGGTCACTGCAGAACCCCATGGAAAAAACCTACCAGCCAGAAAACATCGAGCGCCAGTGGTACGAAAACTGGGAATCCAAAGGGTACTTCCGCCCCAGCGGTGAAGGCCAGTCCTACAGCATCGCGATCCCGCCGCCCAACGTAACCGGCAGCCTGCACATGGGCCACGCGTTCCAGCACACCATCATGGACACCCTCACCCGCTTCAAGCGTATGCAGGGCCGTAACGCACTGTGGACGGTTGGTACCGACCACGCCGGCATTGCCACCCAGATGGTGGTTGAGCGCAAACTCGCTGCGGAAGAAGACAAGACCCGCCACGATCTGGGCCGGGAAGAATTCATCAAGCGCATCTGGGACTGGAAAGAGCACTCCGGGGGCACCATCACCCGCCAGATCCGCCGCCTTGGCAATTCCGTGGACTGGGACAACGAACGCTTCACCATGGACGACGGCTTCTACAAAGCCGTTCAGGAAGTGTTTATCCGCCTGTACGACGAGGGACTTGTCTATCGCGGCAAGCGGTTGGTGAACTGGGACCCGAAACTGCACACCGCCATCTCCGATCTGGAAGTGGAAAACAAGGAAGAAAAGGGCTTTTTCTGGCACCTGCGTTACCCGCTGGCTGACGGCACGCAAACCCAGGATGGCAAGGATTACCTGATCGTAGCCACTACCCGGCCGGAAACCATGCTCGGTGACACGGCCGTGGCCGTGCATCCAGAAGACGAGCGTTATCAGCACCTGATTGGCAAGCACGTGATGCTGCCGCTGGTGAACCGTCGTATCCCCATCGTTGCCGACCATCACGCCGATCCGGAGAAAGGCTCCGGTTGCGTGAAGATCACGCCGGCCCACGACTTCAACGACTATGCCGTGGGCAAGCGCAACAACCTGCCGATGATTAACGTCATGACCCAGAACGCCAACATCCGCGACGTGGCCGAGGTGTTCAATGCCGACGGCACCGAAAACACCGAACTCGATGGCACCATGCCGGGTGCCTACGCTGGTCTGACCCGCGAGGCGGCGCGCAAGCAAATTGTTGCCGATATGGAGGCCGAGGGGCTGGTCGAGAATATCGAGGACCATGTGCTCAGCGTCCCCCGCGGTGACCGGTCGGGCCTGATTATCGAGCCCATGCTCACCGACCAGTGGTTTGCCGATGCCAAGACCCTGGCCAAGCCGGCCATTGAAGCGGTGGAAGACGGTCGTATCCAGTTCGTACCCAAGCAGTACGAGAATATGTACTTCGCCTGGATGCGCGATATCCAGGATTGGTGCATCTCGCGCCAGCTCTGGTGGGGCCACCGCATTCCGGCCTGGTACGACGCCGACGGCAATATCTACGTGGGCCGCAGCGAAGATGAAGTGCGCCAGAAGCACAACCTGGACGCCAATGTCGCCCTCGAGCAGGATGAAGACGTTCTTGATACGTGGTTCAGCTCTGCCCTGTGGACGTTCGGCACCCTGGGCTGGCCAGAGATCACCGAGCGCCTGAAAACCTTCCATCCGACCGACGTGCTGGTCACCGGCTTCGACATCATTTTCTTCTGGGTCGCCCGGATGATCATGATGACCATGCACTTCATGAAGAACGAAGACGGCACCCCCCAGGTACCCTTCCATACCGTCTATGTCACCGGCCTTATCCGTGATGAGCACGGGGACAAGATGTCCAAGTCCAAGGGCAACGTGATCGACCCGCTGGACATGATCGACGGCATCAGCCTGGATGACCTGCTGGAGAAACGAACCGGCAACCTGATGCAGCCCAAGCTGGCAGAGAAAATCGGCAAGCGCACCAAAAAGGAATTCCCGGAGGGTATCACCGCCCACGGCACCGATGCCCTGCGCTTCACCCTTGCCGCCATGGCAACGACCGGCCGCGACATCAACTGGGACATGAAGCGCCTGGAAGGCTACCGCAACTTCTGTAACAAGCTCTGGAACGCAGCCCGCTACGTGTTGATGAACACCGAAGGCGAAGACTGTGGTGTGAATGACGAGCCCGTGGAACTGTCTCTGGCAGACCGCTGGATCATCAGCGAGCTGCAAAGCTGCGAGCAGGACGTGATCCGTCACCTGGACCAGTACCGCTTCGATCTGGCGGCCTACGCGCTCTATGAGTTCATCTGGAACGAATACTGCGACTGGTATCTGGAACTGTCCAAGCCTGTGCTCAGTGATGAAGACGCCAGTGCCGAAGCCAAACGTGGCACCCGTCGCACCCTGGTGCGCGTACTGGAATCCGTTCTGCGCCTGGCGCACCCGATGATGCCGTTTATCACCGAGGAAATCTGGCAGCGGATCGCGCCCCTGGCCGGCAAGACCGGCGACAGCATCATGCTGCAGGCCTACCCGCAACCGGATGCCACCAAGCAGGATTCAGCGGTTACCGCTGATATTGAATGGCTCAAGGGCGTGATCGTTGCCGTGCGGAACATCCGGGGCGAAATGAACATCTCGCCGGCGAAGAAGATTCCGGTATTGCTGCGCGGCAAAGACGCCGAGGATCAGCGCCGCATGAATGACAATCGCCAGTTCCTGAGCTCCCTGGCCAAGCTGGAGAGCCTCGACTGGTTTGAGGGTGACAAAGCCCCCATGTCTGCCACTCAACTGGTGGGGGACATGGAAGTACTGGTCCCCATGGCCGGCCTGATTGACAAGGATGCCGAACTCAAGCGTCTGGACAAGGAGCTGGAACGCCTGCAGAAAGAGATCGGTCGCCTGGAGGGTAAACTGGGTAACGAGAAGTTCACGGCCAAGGCTCCAGCCGAGGTGGTCGAGAAGGAACAGGAAAAACTCCGGGACGCCCAAAGCAGCCAGGCCCGCCTGAGCCAGCAAAGGGCCGATATCGAGGCCATGTAACCGGCATGATCGGTATTCTCGGTGCAGGCTCTCTGGGCAGGCTCTGGGGCGCAATGCTACCCAACGGTTGCGTTGCCTTCGTGGCCAGACCGGGCGAGACCACCGACTCAAGCGTCGATTACCGTTTCCGGCCCTTTGAGGGGCCGGAATCCTCCATACAGATTCCCTTCCTCAGGACCGGCGACACGCCGGACCTGATGCTGGTAACAACCAAGGCCGGTGATACCCTGAGCGCCGTGGCAGGCGTGATCGACCAATTACCCTTTGACACCCCCATCCTGCTTTTCCAGAACGGACTGGGCAGCCAGCAATCTGTCGCCGAGCGGTGGCCGGAGCGCCCGATCCTGGCCGCCAGCACCACCGAGGGCGCAAATCGACCTGAACCGGGGCTTCTCGTCCATGCCGGTACCGGCGATACCTGGGTGGGTCCGCTGACGGAGCAGGCCAGATTCTCGGTGGACCGCGCGGTCGCCATGCTGGAAGACTCCGGCCTGGCCATTCATCGGGAGCCGGCCATCCTCCAGCGACTCTGGCAGAAACTGATCATCAATGCGGGCATCAATCCCTACACCGCGATCCTGAACTGCCCCAATGGCGACATCCTGTCTGCAGGGCTATATCAGGACACCATCGAGGAACTTTGCCGGGAATTGTCAGAGCTGATGAGCGCCGCCGTCCAGATTACGGAAACACCGGATTCCCTGCGCCAACGCATTGAACAGGTCGCTCAAAACACCGCCGGCAACACATCGTCGATGCGTGCCGATGTTCTCCGGAAACGCCAAACCGAGATAGACTTTATCAACGGGTATCTGGCAAAACTCGGAAAAGAACTCGGTATCGACACGCCGGTGAACCAAATGCTGACCGAACGGGTACAACAACTGTCGTCACATTAACAGGAGCAGACTGATGGGCAACCGCCTTTCCAAGATTTACACCCGCACCGGAGACGATGGCTCCACGGGCCTGGCCGATGGCAACCGGATTGCCAAGAATGCCCAGCGAGTTGAAGCCATGGGCACCGCTGATGAACTCAACTGCCATATCGGGTTGCTAATCGAAACCTTGGACAGCGACGACGAACTGGTGGAGAGCCTGCGCCGCATTCAGCATCATCTGTTTGACCTGGGGGGCGAATTTGCCATCCCCGGCAGCCGTGTGATTGGTGACGAACACATCGAATGGCTGGAAGGCACCCTGGACCGGCACAACGAAGGCCTGCCACCGCTGAAGAATTTTGTCCTGCCCGGCGGCAGTCCCGGCGCCGCCCAATGTCACCTTGCCCGGGCGGTCTGCCGTCGTGCAGAGCGGGTTGTCGTCGCCCTCGGCCATGAGGACTCGATCAACACCGCTTCCCGACACTACCTGAACCGTCTATCGGATCTGTTGTTTGTCATCGCCCGCGTACTGGCCCGGCGCGAGGGTGGCGAAGAGATTCTCTGGGAACAAAAAAAATCCGGCCTCTGAGGGCCGGATTTTTTATGCGCCTGATCGCGCGCAAAGGTCCGCTGGTCAGACCTTGAACGCTTCCACCAGACGCTGAAGCGACGCTGTCAGTTGCGACATTTCTCTGGAAGAACCCAGGGTTTCTTCAGCATTGGCGGCTGTTTTATGGCCCAGCTCGCCAATCTGCTCAACGTTCGAGTTCACGTTTTTCGCGACGGCAGACTGCTCTTCGGCGGCCTGGGCGATCTGGTGACTCATATCCACGATCACGGAGATGCCCTTGGCGATTCTATCCAGGGCCTCTGTCACCTCTCCGGACTTCTGCACCGTTGCCTCGGTCACGTCCCGGCTGTTGGTCATGGCCGACACCGCGTCCTTGACGCCGCTCTGGAGCCGGGAAATCATGCCTTCGATTTCTTCCGTCGATTTGTGCGTGCGCTGTGACAGCGAGCGAACCTCATCGGCAACCACCGCGAAACCACGCCCCTGCTCCCCGGCTCGGGCCGCCTCGATCGCGGCGTTCAGGGCGAGCAGGTTGGTCTGCTCGGCGATGGCCTTGATCTCGACCAGCACCTGACTGATGTTGTCACTGTCCTTGCTGACCCGGTTGATCACTTCCACCGCGCCTGAGATTTCACCCGCCAGCTTGTTGATGGTTTCAACCGTGTCGGCCACCACGCCCCGGCCGGTTTCTGTGTCCTGTTCGGCATTGCTCGCGCTGTCCGCAACCCGGTGCGCGCTTTCGGTGACTTCATGAACCGCCTCAACCATCTGGTTCATGGCTTCATTGATCTGGCCGCTTTCTTCCATCTGACGCGCAACCGCTTCGCTGTTGGCCGCAGCGGTGTCATTGACCCGGGTGGCCTGCTGGTCTACGTCCGCCGTCGTCCGGCTGACAGAGCGGATCAGCTCGGCAATCCGGTCGGTCATGTTATTGAATTCCGTCGTCAACTCGCCCAGCTCATCGCGGTTGCGCAAACTGATGTGCGTGGTCATGTCGCCGGCGGCAACGTTCCGCGCGGCTTCGCTGAAGCGGTTGATGGCAGTACGTACGGACATGAAGAAGCCGATGTAGAGATAGACAACCACAAGCAGCACGGCGATCAGGGCAACCACGATCAGGCGACGCTGGTTGATCTCACTCTCGAGCCGTGCGCGAAGGTTCGAGTCGACCACGCTGAAGGCAGCCGTCTTGACGTCGTCGTAGTGGGCCAACTGCCCGGACATCAGATCGTCGTATTCGGTCCAGGGCATTTCCAGACGCATGGGCGTTATCACGTTCAGATCCAGATGATCCCGAACCACCATCAAACTCTCGTCAACCCGTTGAATGGCGTTGCCTGCCTGATTGGCAAGGGCCGGCGATGCTTCAGAAGCAAGAGCCAAGGCCGGTGAAAGCAAGGAGGTGCGATTAGTCAACTGGTCATAGATTTCGTTCAGGGTTTCGCTCAGGGCGTAACCTACCTGCCCCTCGACCAATGCGAAGATTCCGTAGGATTTTGCCCGACCGATCACGGTGCGTGCAGCCGGGAGAGAGTCCTGGACCAGGCCCAGAATCAACTGGTTTTCTCTTGAGGCCCCCTGCCCCAAACCAGAGATTTCAATGGTGGCCGAAAGCAGCGCCTGTGCCTTCTGGACGAATTCCTGATAATACTTGAACTGAGGATCGAAGCTGCCCTGATAATTGTCATCGGCCCGCAATGCTTCCCACTCCTGGCGAAGGCCTTCAACCTGATCGGCCCAGGAGCCAGTCGTATCGAACGAGCGCTCTTCTGCGGTCAGAGCCGCCAAAAGGCTATCAATCTCAGTGGCCGCTTCTTCGGAAACTGCGGTAATGGCACTCTCATCCTTGATGATCGCCGGTGAGCGATAGTCTCGATAATCCATCGCCGCATCCACCAGCCGATCCACTTGCTGGAGTTGCTCCAGCCCCTCGACACCCCGGGTCATGGTCTGAACCGAGCGATTCAGCTCGGAAATGGCAAGCCAGGACAGCCCACCAATTGGTAAAAGAAACAGAATGCTGATGAGACTGAACTTGTAGACCATCGGCAGCCGGTTCATCAGGGCAATGGCAGGATTAATGAGTTGCTTCACAGGGACCCTCGTGCTGGCAAATAACCACTGAACGTTAATTCTTTTCTTCTATTGTCGCCTAAAGTCTTAAAAACTTAAGCTTTATTTGTTGTTAAACTGTAATGTTTTATAAAATCCGGGCTAAACGACGCCGGAAATAACCAGCAGGGCGAGTATGCATATCCATACCAGCATGCTTCTGTTCAGCAGATCCCTTACCGCTCGCAGACTCCTTCCCCCAAACGCTGTCCACTCATCCGGGTGAATCCGGGAAAACCTCGCTGGATCCAGTGCATACCCGGTTAACGACCCGTTGGCCGAAATCATGAGTACCTCGCCCGCTTTTTTGGAGGTTCCGGTCAGAGTCTGGCGAGTTTCACGCAGCCAGCCGGCCAGATCTCCGGCAATTCCGAACGTTAACGACAAAAGCCTGGCAGGAATCCAGCCGGCAAGGTCAGACATCTTTGCAAACCTCGGCCTGGCCGGCGCCTGCGGCCATTGCTCGGCGAGCGCTACCAGCCCACGCGCCAGGACCGCGAGACCGATACCGCCAACCACATACCAGAAAGCCACCGAAAAAAGCGCTGGAACACCGAAACCATCAGTGCCTTGGACAGGGAGAGGTGCATGGCCTCGGGAGACACTGCGGCTCCCCGTTCATCGGCCGGAAGAAGGTCTTTCACATGATGCCAGGCCGACTGCATGTCTCCCCGGTGCCACGCCTCCGCATAGGCCCGCAGTACCTGTCGCCAGCCCGGCGTTCCCATAAGGACGACCAGCACCAGGAACTCCAGCGGGTAAGCCGCCATTCTCCAGCCAGAAGACACCAGCAGGTATTCCGCAAGCCCCAGTATCAGGGCCGGAAACAGGACCAGTGCCAGCCCGGTCGCTATCCCCGATTCATGGCCCGCCCTGACCCGGCTGCCGTAGCGGAACCAACGACGCCAGACCTCATCGCCAGACAGCATGTCCAGGGAATCCAGACGCCTGCGTACCATGTAGGCCAGAAGAAACACAACAAATACCATTCAGACGTTCCTCCCCGATCCTCGGACTATTTCCAGGGCTGACCGGAAATACCGCCAGTCAAAAGCCGGGCCGGGATCGCTCTTCCTGCCGGGCGCAATGTCGCAGTGCCCGGTAATCCGATTGGCCGTGATATCCGGCCAGGCCGTCATAATCAGGTCCGCCACTTTCGCCAGCATGCGATATTGCTCGGTGGTGTAAGGGGTGTCGTCGGTCCCTTCCAGCTCAATCCCGATGGAAAAATCATTGCATTCCTCCTGCCCTTCAAAACACGATCGGCCGGCATGCCAGGCCCGATCAAGCAGGCTGACAAACTGCACCAGCGCGCCATCGCGGCGAATCAGCAGGTGCGCAGACACCTGGACGCCCTCGATAGTCTTGAAGTAGGGGTGCGCAGAATGGTCGAGTTGGTTGCAGAAGAAGTCTTCTATTTCGCGGCCACCAAACTGGCCCGGAGGCAGGCTGATATTGTGGACGACCAGAAGAGAGATGCCCGCTCCATCCGGACGAGGCCCGAAATTCGGCGAAGGGGTCCAGCGGGCGAAGGAAATCCGCCCGGTTTCGCGAAGCGAATTTCCATCGATACCGGAGGCGGTAGGGCGTTCGGAAAAAACGTCTGAATCGGGCAAAGTAATTCCAAAAGTTTCAGAGCATTACAGCCTCTGATTGAATCACAAAGTTGCCACGGTTGCTACGAATCAGTCCTTGCGGCTGCTGCGCAGGTTGTCGATGATCGACTCCAGTGCCCGGTCGAAGATCAGACCATCATCCAGCATGCTGATTTTCCCGGATTCCATGTCGGCGGCCAGTTCCTGACGCAGATACTCTGCCACCTTCGCGCCACTGCGATTCACAAAGATATATTTGCCAGTAGCCTTGATAAAGGCCGCAAGCTTACAGCGCACCCGGGTTTCGTCGCGGGTAAGCTCAATCCAGGAACCCACACGCAGGCTTTCGGCCTTTGACAGCCACTCTGGAGATACTGAAGCAGTCTGCGTTTCAGCGTCAGCCTGGGAGGCAGTCTCGCTGACCACAGAAACAGGCACTTCAGGCTCGGCCGGCGAGGGCGTTGCTTTGACAGCGTCTTCGGCCGCCGGCTCAGGGGGCTCGACGGGCTGCTCAGCAGCGGGTTCCGGAACGAGCAGATCCTCTGGTTCCGAAGGTGATTCCGGCCTGGACGGAGCCGTCACCAATCGCTGGAAAACGTCCACATGGGCAAGTTCAAGGTCGCGAATGGCCGCATCGGTGGCAAACGGGTCCCAGGAAATATCCTGCAGTGCCTTGCGAAGGTCGTCCACAATGGCCGGTATTGCCCTCAGCAAATCTGACCTGGTGGTATCAGTGACCGGGCGCGGATCCACACTCCAGACCAGCTGCTCGGTCAGGTTCCGGGCGTGCTGCCACCGGTCGCTTTCCTCGCCCTCCCGGAGGACAACCCATTGCAGGTACCGGGTCCAGGCTTCGCTCAGGAGGCCGGCAACCGGTTCGGGTACGTCCCGCTGTTCTGTCAGCTCCTGAACCAGGCCTTCCGCCGCCTGGGACGCCCGCTCCTGACGAGCACGCCCTTCTTCAGCATCCCGAAGACGTTGCTCGACGAGCTCACGACGTCGGCGATCGAGATCCATGAAGTGGCTGAAATCTTTCAGCAACTCCTCGAACAGGGAGACGTTGGTAGTGAACTCAGACAGAACCCGATCTACCACTGATTCGATTTTGTCCCGAAGCGGGTCTCTTTGCCCGGCCTTCTTCTCGGTCCAGCCAATGGCCGAGAGTGCCAGCTCGTTAAGCAGTTTTCGAACCGGGTGACCGCCCCGGTTGAAAAAGTTCTTGTCACTCAGCGCCACTTTCAGCACCGGAATCTGCAGGCGCCCGATCAATGCTTTCATCACCGGATGCAGTTGGCGATCTTCCAGAATAAAGTCGAACAGCATGGAAACCAGATTGATCACGTCACTGTCGACCTGCCCAACGCTCAGGCTGTTGCCGTCGCCGGAACGCAGGATGGGTTGAAGCTGCTCGTTCAGAGGTACAACGGTACCTTCACCCCATTGCCTGCTACTCGACTGCGCTTCAGTCAAACGGGCCATGAGCCTGTCGGTGTCAATGTAGCTTTCGCCGACCGGGGATCCACCAGTGACAGCATTGGACTCACCGCGATGCAACAGCGCGCTGAGCTCCGAGAAAGTGGCCTGTGACTGAGACATACCCTGACTCTCGCTGGCAGAATCCGCCTGACCGCTGGCACTGGTCGGCACTGAACTCTCTCCTGACCCACGTTGACCAGAGCGGGAGGGCACCTTGCCGGTGGGCGGTCGTTTCATGTCAGGCATTACGCCTTCACTGATCAAGGTGCGATTGGCTTCTTTGTAGAAATCCCCGAGGGTATCGGCAAGCAGGCGATCAAACAGCTTCAGAACCACCAGCTTGGCCCGGATATCAATGTCGAGGTCTGCACAGGCCTCGGCAACACCGCCACAGATGATTTCAGGGCTCAGCGGCATTTGTGCGTCTTTCAGCTCGATGCCCGGCACCAGATGCCCGACCCGGACGGTAAGCAGACGGATCTGTTCGGTATAACGGTTCCGGAGTTTATTTATGAGATTGTCGACTGCCACCTGCTGCTCAAGCTGGGAATGATCAACGAGGCTGAGAGAGTCCTCGTCAACTTCATCCAGGGACCTGGCACTTTGTTGGGGCTGGAACCTGCCGATTTCATTGAAAGCCTGGCTGACGTACTGGAGGATCGAGACCACCATGGCCTTGCGACGAAGCCTGAGCTCCCGCATGGCATCAAAGTAGGCGGTCTGGTCGAGGTTGGAGCCGGCTCTGTCGGCGAGTTCAAACAGGGCATCATCGGCACGATCGAAAAAACTGGCAAGAACGGACTTGAGGGACTGACCCGATGCGTCACGAAGGCGCACGAGGGACGCAGGCAAAGAAAACCGGGCGGGCGGTTTCTGGCCTGAAAAGCTGACAACCTTGTTATCGTGCACCATCTCGCTGCTCCGCCCTGTCTTACACAATTGCCTGTTTATTTCTCCACTTCACATGATACGAGCTGCCCACGTCAGGTTGTGTCAGATTTTGTCACCTTTTGTGTAGACCTGACGTGCATCACAGTTTAGCAGCCCTGCCCCAAGAGTTTGGCGATTCACCAGCGGCGCTTTAGAATTGGCAGCCTGAAACGCCGACAACCCACTGCACCGGACTTTTTGCCCTATGATCCCCCCTGAACTCCTTCGCCAGGCCAGAATTGAAAATGTTGCCCAGAGTCTGCGGGAGGACATCGGCGATGGCGACATCACGGCCAGACTGATACCCGCCGACAAACACGCAACAGGGCGGGTAATTACGCGGGAAACCGCCACCATCGCGGGCAGGGAGTGGGTGGACGAGGTTTTCCGACAGGTGGATCCGGCCGTTGAGCTCAACTGGCAGGTGGCCGATGGCGAGACCGTGTCACCGGATCAGGTGTTGTTTACCATGCAGGGTTCGGCACGAAGCCTGCTGAGCTCCGAACGCGCGGCTCTGAACTGGCTCCAGTCCCTGTCTGGCGTTGCGACCGCCTGCGCCGGCTATGCCGCCCGGGTTGCGCACACCGGTGTTCGACTGCTGGATACCCGTAAAACCCTGCCGGGTCTGCGCCTGGCCCAGAAATACGCTGTAACCTGTGGCGGCTGCTTCAATCATCGGATCGGGCTGTGGGATGCTTTCCTGATCAAAGAAAATCACATTGCCGCCTGCGGCTCCATTGCCCAGGCCATTGAAGCCGCCCACCGGATTGCGCCAGGCAAACCGGTGGAGGTGGAAACCGAGAACCTTGACGAGCTGGAACAAGCCCTTCGAGCGGGTGCAGACATCATCATGCTGGATGAGTTCTCACTTGAAGACATGCGGACCGCGGTCGCTACCACGGGTGGCAAAGCAAAGCTGGAGGCATCCGGGGGAATCAATGCCGACACCCTGGTGCCGATCGCCGAAACCGGCGTGGACTTCATCTCGATTGGCGCGCTGACCAAGGATTTAAAGGCTGTCGACCTGTCAATGAGACTGGACTGATCACTCCCCGCTAAGCAGGCGGTCGATCACCTCCAGCTCCCGAACCAGCCTGTTACCGGACTCCGGTCGCCCCCGGAAATGCTCTTCGGCCATCGGCGCTATGCCGGAGGCCGAGGGCAACGGGTGGTCGTTTTCGATGATGATCTTCATTCTTTCCACAAAAACAAATTGCAGCCACTGGGTAAATTCCAGCGTATCGATGCAAAAGGGCTGCGCACTCTGGAACGCCTCGTCCGGTGGCGGCTCTGACTCCCAGAGCCCCAGCTGCCGCAACTCCATCTCAATGTTCAGAAGGCAGTCCGCAACCTGCCCGACCGGGTTACCGGATTCGGTCATATCAGTCTCGCTTCAATCGTTAAGCGGCTCAAGCTCCACGGTTTCGCCATGCAGAACCCGGAACAGGTCCTCGTACTGGCGCGTCAGTGGGTGCTTGGGTGCCATGTGAATCAGGGGCTGCCGGCTCTGGTGGGACTCTTTCATCTTCACGGAACTCGAGAGACGCACAGGCAGAACCGGCAAGCCCTCCTCGGTAAGCTCCCTAACCAGCTGTTTGGGCAGGCTGGCCCGCGGCTGGAACTGGTTGGCAACAATCCCTTCGACAACAAGATCCTCGTTGTGGTCTTCCTGCAGATCACGAATTTCGTTGAGGATGTTATACAGCGCCTGACGGGAAAAATCGTCACAGTCGAAGGGTATCAGGCAGCGCTGGGCTGCAATCAGGGCAGACCGGGTATAAAAATTGAGCGCCGGCGCGGTATCGATGTAGATCGCATCGAAGGATTCACCCAGTTTTTTCAGGGCTTCCCTCAGCTTGTATATCTTGTGCTTGGCCTCCAGCTTGCGCTCGAGAAAATCCAGCTCCGGGCTGGAGGGCATCACAAACAGGTTCTTGAACGGTGATGCATGGACAAATTCGTCCGGACGGCGATTGAACACGGTAAAGGCCACCGTCTGCTCCAGCATATCCGCCACGGTGTCCTTGAGCTCGCTGGCAGGCTTGCCCAGCAGGTAGTGGGTGGAGTTTCCCTGCGGATCAAGATCCACGACCAGGGTTCGCTTTCCACGAGCGGCGCTGATAGCTGCGAGATTGCACGTGATACTGGACTTACCGACACCGCCTTTCTGGTTGAATACCACCCGTCTCATTTTGCCTCTCCCTTGATGAATCCGTTATCGATTTCTGCCCTGCGATGAACCCATTCCAACTCACCACCCCATCACTGTCTTCACAAACGGGATAGTAAGCCGTCTCTGTGCCTGAAGTGAATTTTCATCCAGTATATCCAGAATCCCCAGCAAATCACCGAGCCTTCGGGGCGCCCGGCGCATTATATAGCTGGCCACATCATCCGCCATCACCAGGCCACGCTTCTCGGCACGGGCCCTAAGAATGGTCAGGCGATCCTCATCCCGGTAGATACCCAACTGGATGACCAGCCCGTGACTGAATCTGGAGATCAGATCCGGCAACTCAAAAGGCAGACTGGCCGGCAAATCGGCCAGGCTCACCAGCAAAAGGCCGCCTCGATCGAGAATCCGGTTATAGAGATGAAAAATGGCCTCTTCCCATACCCGCTGGCCTGCAATGCGGTCGACATCGTCAAGACAGACGATCTCATGGGTCTCAAGCCCCGACAAGGCATCGGGACCAAAAGGCTCGAGCTCTGCGATGCTGATACACACCGCTGCCCTGCCCTGCTTTTCGCCCAGGTGGCACACTGCCTGTAGAAGATGGCTCTTGCCGGTATCGGCATCACCGCACAGAACAACGACAGGCATATCATGAGGTTGCTGACAAACGCTTTCAAGACGCTGGGCTGCGCCCGTGTTCCGGTCGCCATGGAAATTGTCGAATCGGGCGTCATCACGCAGCTTGACCCCGAGTACCAACTGGGATGCGGTCATGGCCGGGTAGCCCTCCAGGCCCGCAAGCCCCACACAAACAGATAATGCCCCCCGCTGAACACGGTGGAAACAGCCACCAGGATAATGCCGGCATCCACCACCCAGGGCTGCATCGGCAGGTCCGCCAGAAGCACGATGATAGCCAGGGCTACAAGAATCTGGATAAACGTATTGATCTTGCCGGGAATGCTGGGCTCCATATCGTATCGACCAACCTTGTAGTGGTAGGCCAGAGCGCCGACTACAATCAGCAGATCACGCCCCAACACCAGCAGAAACAGCCACACGGGCAGCACAGCGGTGAGAGTAAGCATCAGGTACGCGGTGATCAACAAGGCCTTGTCGGCGAGAGGATCTGCAATTGCACCAAGCCTGGAACGCCAATTGAAATGGCGGGCAAGGAAGCCGTCAACCGCGTCTGTGCCGGCGGCCAGAAAGAATATCAGCAACGCTCGGCGATAATCTCCGATCAGTAACGCTCCCGCGAAGGGAGCGATCAGAAGAATGCGCAGGAACGTCAGGGCATTGGGAATCCAGCGCCAGCGGTGCAAATTCAAAAGACTCCCTCCGGTTACACCTTATTCGCCGCCATCGCTCCCGATGACAGAAGACGGTTGCCAACGATAATACAGAACCTGGTACAGGGATTCGAACGCCTCCCTGGCATCTTCCTCATCGACGGGCACCGGCTGATAGGTAAACAGGGCAGTCTCTTCAGACGCCTCCGCAGAGGTTTGCTGATCCGGGCCAGCCGGCTGCGATACCTCGCTCTCGAGCGCCTCTTGCGGGTTCGGCCCAGGCGACGCCACCTGGCCCTCTGCTGTGCGGGCGGTAACCGGAGGTTCTGCCGGAACGTCGGCCTCCATTGGAACGAAGCGCGGATCCAGGGCGATGTACTCCCGCAGCTGGTCCAGCTCACCGGAGAAAGCCACCCGCAGGGTCAGTTGTTCGTCCCGTACCCGATGGGCACCAACGCTAACCACGGGGGTCAGTCCTTCCAGCACCTTATTGGCGCCGGCATAGTCTTCAAGCGACGTAACGCCACGCAGCACAATGTCCACCTGGGGCGAATCGCCCACTTCCGATGCAGCAACCGCGTATCGGCTGGCGTATAGCTCCGCCCAGCGGTTTATCGTCGCCTCCGCCAGCGCTTCCGGGGTATCGGCGGTTACCGACTCTTCCCCGGCATTCATGGCCATACCATCGAAGACCCAGCCGGCACGCCATTGCCCGCCAGCACGGCTGACCCGCACCAAAGCGAGCACATCATGGTCCAGATTCCCGGATGCAGACTTCACCCGACCAATAAACTGCCCCCAGATATCCGAGAGCAATTCGCGGTCAGAGCTGAAATCTGACGGGGGCAGCGCCACGGGCAAGCCACGCTTTCTGGCCGCCTCATCGAACGCAGCCCTCCAGGCTCCTGCGTCTTCCAGACCAGAGCCGGCCCCGGGCCGTGTTACGAGTGTTCTCGATCCACGATCCTCGGCAGCAATCCAGGCCAGCGTGAGCGGTCTGTTGGCACCCCACACCGGCGCATCAATTGCAGCCAGCGCGCGATTCACGCCAACCGCTCCGAAGGACATGCTCAGAACACTCTGCCCGGACTCGCCACGGGCAACCTGATAGGAAAGCAGTAACGACTCGGCATCGGACAGCAGGGCTTCAACGCCCTCCATCGCCAGTACGTCTCGGGTACCGGAAACCCTTACCAGTACCTGGCTCAGCCCGTCTGCATATCCCTGGGCGAGTTGACCCGACGAGGACCCTTCCACTGGCACCTTTGCCGAATAGAGACCGGAAACCGTCACGGCACTCGCCTGAGCGGAAAACCCAGACAGCAGAACGGTGAACAACGCAACGACCCACGCCCCGGATAAAGACCTGTGTGCCGGCTTTTGCCCTGATACTGACATGAAACACCCTGCAATTCGCATGAATGGCGCATAGGATACACCATGCCCCAAGGTGTGAGTAGCGGCCCCGGATTTCGGAAAAGCAATATACATTTGGAGCGCCACACCGCACCTGTTAAAATCCGCCGCCTGACCCACTGGCCAACGGTTAAGTACACCATGAGCGAACAGAAGCCCTCCCTGACCTACCGCGATGCTGGCGTTGATATTGATGCCGGCAATGAACTCGTCAGCCGAATCAAGGACACCGCCGCGCGCACCCGCCGCCCCGAGGTTCTTGGCGGTCTCGGCGGCTTCGGCGCCATGGTCTCCATCCCCGCCGGATATAACGAACCGGTTCTGGTTTCCGGCACCGACGGAGTGGGCACAAAGCTCAGACTGGCCATGCAACTGGACAAGCACGACAGCATCGGCATCGATCTGGTCGCCATGTGCGTGAACGATCTGGTTGTCGGCGGCGCTGAACCGCTTTTCTTCCTCGACTACTACGCGACCGGCAAGCTGAACGTAGACGTTGCCACTCAGGTGGTTGCCGGAATCGGCGAGGGCTGCGAGCAGGCTGGCTGTGCGCTGGTCGGCGGCGAAACCGCTGAAATGCCGGGCATGTACGAAGGCGACGACTACGATCTGGCTGGCTTCTGCGTAGGCGTTGCCGAACGCAGCGAGATTATTGACGGCGGCCGCGTCCAGGCCGGAGACGTGCTGATTGCCCTGGGCTCTTCCGGCCCTCACTCCAACGGCTACTCCCTGATCCGGAAAATTCTGGAAGTCAGCAACGCTGACCTCGAGCAGCCAATCGGCGATACCACCCTGGCCAACGCCTTGATGGCACCGACTCGAATCTACGTAAAGAATCTTCTGCAGCTGATTCGCGAAGTCGACGTTCGTGCCCTCTCCCACATCACTGGTGGTGGCCTGCCGGAAAATATTCCCAGGGTGCTGCCGAACGGCACGATCGCTGCCATCGATACAAACAGCTGGTCATTGCCCCCGGTATTCCAGTGGCTCAAGGACAACGGCGGCGTTGCCAGTGAAGAGATGTACCGCACTTTTAACTGTGGTCTCGGCATGATTGTCTGCGTGCCTGCCAACCAGAAGGAGCTGGCCCTGGATACCCTGAAAGCACTGGGCGAACATGCCTGGCAGGTAGGCCTGATCGAACGTGCCGATGACGAACAGGCAGATGCCTGCGTTCGCTATGCACCGGGGCTGCTGTCGGCATGAAGGCAGATCAGACCCCGTTACCGAAAATCCTGGTGCTCGCCTCCGGAAGCGGCACCAACCTTCAGGCACTGATTGACGCCAGCCGGGAGCGGGATTTTCCCGGTCAGATCATTGCCGTTGGCTGCAACCAGCCCGGCGCGTTTGCCCTTGAGCGCGCGGCCCAGGCCAATATCGAGACCTTTGTGGTAAACCACAAGAATTTCGAATCCCGGGATGAGTTTGATGCCTCCCTGATGGCGGAAATCCTCCGATACAATCCGGATCTGATTGTCCTGGCAGGCTTCATGCGCATTCTGACCACGGATTTTGTTCGGGCATTCCGGGGTAAGATGCTGAACATTCACCCGTCCCTGTTGCCGAAGTACACCGGGCTGAATACTCACCGTCGTGCACTGGAAGCGGGCGATACCGTACATGGCGTTTCCATCCACTTCGTTACTGAAGAGCTGGACGGCGGCCCCGTGATTGCCCAGGCAGAAGTGGCGATTGTTTCCGATGACACGCCAGAAAGCCTCGCGGAGAAGGTACAGGCCAAGGAACACATTCTCTACCCCATTGTTGTCCGCTGGTTCTGTGAGGGCCGGATTCAACTGGGTAGCGATTATGTGTTGTTCGACGGCGAACCCTTGAACGCTCCGATGCGCTTGCCGGACAACTGAGGCATCGCCTGAACGAATTGTCATCCCCGCATCCTGCCCGAGCAGCTACACTGTCGCCATTGATGACGGTAATTGTTCGGGTTTAACAAGATGCTTTCACGACGTCTCATCAGATTTGGTTGCGCCGCACTGCTGGCCTGTCTCGGCATTCTCGCCGGACCGGTCACACTGCATGCCGAGACCGAAGCGGACCTCACCCCCTTCGAGGCCAGCTATACCGCAGCCATGGAGAAGGGTCTCTCTCTCAATGGCACCGCAAAACGCACACTCTCCTCCCAGGGCAACGATGTCTGGCTGTACCGCACGGATGTCGACTCCTTCATTGTCAGCATCGATGAATCGCTGGTATTCCGCTGGGAGGACGGGCACGTCATACCCATGCGATATCGATACCGCTTATCCGGTTTCCTGATCAGCGACCGCAAGAACTCTATCGACTTCGACTGGTCCGCAGGCATGGCAACCGGGGAATACAAGGGAAAGCCCTTCGAACTGGCGCTGGAAGAAGGCCTGCTGGATCCGCTGGGCTACCAGCTTCAGCTGCACCAGGACATCAAGAATGGCAAGCGGGAAATGACCTATCGGGTGCTCGACGGTAACTCTATCGACACTGATCGCTTCGCGGTGATCAATGGGGAGAATATGAGCACCGGCAACAAACAGAGCGCCACCCTGAAGGCGGAGAAGGTTCGCGAGGATTCCAAGCGCCAGACGCTGATGTGGTTCTCGCCGGAGCAGAATTTCCTGCTAGTCCGCCTCAGGCAGGTTGAGCCGGACGGCAGCACCTACGAATTGAAACTCAAGGAAGCAGAGTTCGAGCGCTAGACCTCACGCCCGGCCTCGCGCCACACGGCCTTGACCTCATCGGCAATGATCCGGAGGCCCTCGGCAACCCGGTCGTCGTCCTGGGAGTAGGTCACGCGCAGACACTCATGCCGGTGCCTCCAGCCATCTTCCGGCAATCCGGGAAAGAAATAGTGTCCGGAAACGACCAGAACCCCTCGGCTCTTCAACCGCTGATACAGCTCAAGGCTGGAGATCGGCAGATCCGGGAACCAGAGCCACAGGAACATGGCGCCCTCGGGCTTGTGCACATACCAGCGGCAGCTGTCCTCTCCCATGGCCTCCCGGAACGCGGATACCGCCCGTTCCATCTTCGCCTTGTAGAACGGGCAAACCACATCCCGGCTCAGGGACAATATTTCACCGGAACGAACCAGAGGCTCTGCCAGCATGGCGCCAAAACTGCCCGTGGCCAGGTTCATAATGGCATTAATGCCTGACAACGCCTTGATCACCGGTTCGGCCGCAATCACGATTCCGGTCCGCGCTGCCGGCAAACCAAGCTTCGAGAGGCTCAGGCAGAGGATGATCTGGTCGTTCCAGGTGGGTGCTGCATCAACGAACAGCAAGCTCGGAAATGGTGTGCCATACGCGCCATCGACGATCAGTGGTATGTCGTGTTGGCGGGCGAGCTCTTCAAGCCGGGCAAGCTCTTCGTCAGTAACGACGTTACCGGTCGGATTGGTGGGACGTGACACACAGATAGCGCCGGTCTCACCGGTAACCTCTACGGCATCAAAATCCACCCGGTATTTGAACTCGTGGGCGTCGGTGAACGAGATGTCCGGCTGCACCGCATGGAACAGGCCCGGTTCAATGCCAGCGTCAGCGTAGCCGATGTACTCGGGCGCAAGCGGCAAAAGAATATGCTTGCGGTTACCGTCCCCGTAGTCTCCGCCAAACATGTTGAACAACATAAAGAAGGCCGCCTGGCTGCCGTTGGTCAGGGCGATATTCTCGGGTTTCAGGCCCCAGCCATATTCGCGGTTGAGCAGCTCGGCGAGCGAGGCGATAAACTGCTTTTCCCCCTGGGGCGGATCGTAGATGCCGACCAGACGGCGAACATCGCCTTCGTTACGACTCATATCCGCGAGAATTTCCTGCACTCTCTGCTGGATCTCGGGAATATGCCCGGGATTTCCCCCGCCCATCATGATCATGTCGTCGCCGGATGCCATGGCGTTACCCAGGTCATCCATGAGGGACGTGATACCGGCATCGGCGGTGAACTTGCGACCAAAAGCAGAGAGTTTCATGGGATAAAATCCATCTGACCTATTCTGAATACAACGGGTAATACCGAAAGTGTAGCTTGCTCGCTCCCCAACGTTTATTCGGTGAGCGAAATGCCAAGGTTACTGACGCCCTCGTTGGCTGCATCCTCCCGGAGACGGGCCACGAACTGATCGGTTGGCGTGCGTTGGCGCTTCAGCTCCAGGATCAGGTCCCGCTGGAAGGTTTTGTCTTCTTTCATCAACGGGTGATGATCAAGCAGACGGACGAGCTCGTCTTCCTCGAGGTCTTCCCCTTCGGACAGCTCAATAAAGTTCATCACGGTTCCGGTCGCCATCTGTGACGCATCGGTAGCGCGGTGTTTGGAGGGGTTCAGGCGGTTCAGCAGAGCCTGCTCCAGTAGCTGACAGAAGTCGAAGGCCGGGTAAACACCGTAGGCGTCGTAGGCGTCCACGTCCGGCGACAGGGTTTCCAGTTTGGCGAGCAACTGCGGGATCGCCGATTCGGAGACGTCTTTTTGGAGGAGATCCCAGCCAAGATCCAGAAGCTGGCGCATTTTGGCACCGGTCTTCAGGCCCATGGCATCGGCAAACAGGGCGTAGTTCGGGAATGAGCGCTCAGCCAGAGCGAGCAGGAAGGCGCATTCGCGCCATCCCTGCAGTTGTGAAACGGCTTTCAGGAACTGGTTGGCGTTCATGTCCTGGGCAGGGTCACGCCGGTCTGGCCAAGATATTTGCCGCCGCGGTCTTTGTAGCTGGTTTCACAGATCTCGTCGGACTCAAAGAAGAGCATCTGGGCGACGCCTTCGTTGGCGTAGATCTTCGCCGGCAGGTTGGTGGTGTTGGAGAATTCCAGGGTAACCTGGCCTTCCCATTCCGGCTCCAGCGGGGTGACGTTGACGATGATGCCGCAACGCGCATAGGTGGACTTGCCCAGGCAGATGGTCAGGACGCTTCGTGGAATGCGGAAGTATTCAACGGTGCGGGCCAGTGCAAAGGAGTTCGGCGGGATGATGCAGACGTCGCCGGTGTAGTTGACGAAGCTGTTTTCGTCGAAGTTCTTCGGGTCCACGGTGGCGGAGTGGACGTTGGTGAAGATTTTGAATTCGTTGCTGCAGCGTACGTCGTAGCCGTAGCTGGAGGTGCCGTAAGAGATCACGCGGCCTTTTTCGGTTTCACGAACCTGTCCGCTTTCGAACGGTTCGATCATGCCGTGTTGTTCGGACATCCGGCGAATCCACTTGTCGGATTTGATGCTCATTGGCGAAGTCTCGTATCCACTGGGAAAATTGGGGCGTAGTTTACCTTTTCCCTTGGGGTCTGTCGAAGGCTGTCGAGTCTTTACTTCTGGGGGCTGCGGCTGAGTGCTCGGACCTCAGAATTGGCGGGCTGCGCTCATAGGAGCAGCCTTCCAAAAACCGCTACGAGCACATCCATGTGCGCTTGGCGAAGGCCATCCATGGCCTTCGACATTTTTGGAAGGCTGCCCCTAAGACCGCGAACTAACTTCGGAGTGAAACGCCGCAAACCTCGAGACGTTGTCAGTGCTCCGTGACTGAAACGCTTGAGATCGAACCGGAAAGGTTTCGCTCCCGAGTGGACAGTTCAGCCCCTACCCTTCTCGCGATATCCCGGTAACGACGGGCCACTTCGGAGTCCGGTTCGGCGATCACTGAGGGGGTGCCGCCGTCGGTCTGTTCGCGGATGGTCATGTGCAGGGGCAGTTGGCCCAGGAGTGTTGTGTCGTATTCCTGGGCAATGCGTTCACCGCCGCCGTGGCCGAAGAGGGGTTCTTCGTGGCCGCAGTTGCTGCAGATGTGGACGCTCATGTTTTCGACCACGCCAAGCACCGGGATATCGACTTTGCGGAACATTTCGATGCCTTTCTTGCCGTCCAGCAGGGCGATGTCCTGTGGTGTGGTGACGATGACGGCGCCGGTTACCGGGACTTTCTGGGCCAGGGTGAGCTGGATGTCGCCGGTGCCGGGGGGCATGTCGACGATGAGGTAGTCGAGTTCGTTCCAGAGGGTCTGCTGGAGCAGTTGCATCACGGCGCCGCTGACCATGGGGCCGCGCCAGACCATGGGGGTTTTCTCGGTAACGACAAAAGCCATGGAGTTGGCCTGGAGGCCGTGGGCGTCCATGGGGACGAAGTATTTGTTTTCGCGTGTGTCCGGGCGTTTGCCTTCGGGCACGCCGAGCATCATGCCGATGCTGGGGCCGTAGATGTCGGCGTCGAGGATGCCGACCCGTGCACCTTCGGCCTGGAGTGCCAGGGCCAGGTTGACGGCGGTGGTGGATTTACCGACGCCACCCTTGCCCGACGCGACAGCGATGATGTTTTTCACGCCGGGTACCGAGGGCAGATCTTTCTGGACTTTGTAGGAGTGGATTTTCTGGCCCACGTGGACGTCCACATTCTCGACACCGTCGACGTCTTCCAGAGCATTACCGACAAGCTGCTTGAGGGCACCTGCAATGCCTTTCGAGGGGTATGGCAGCTCGACCATGAGGGTGACGTTTCCGCGCTCGTCGGCGTTCAGGGATTTTACGGCACCCAGTTGGTAGAGGTCCTTGTTGAGGTAAGGATCACGGAACTCGCGAACCGCTGATTGCAGGGCCTGCTCAGAAATCTGTGTCATCGGGTTCTCCGGAATAAGCTCATGCTCGATTTTAAGCACGGAAACAGGTGATTCGGGTGAAAATTCTCTGCTCGGAAGGTATCATCTGTGCCCGTTTCTGACCATATGGGGTCTTTACCTGGGGCAATCAATCAAGACAGCCACCAGTTCCCCGTTTTGTCTTTCCAACCCGTGTCAACATAAGGTTCGGACATCACCATGACGCAAGCGAGCAAGCAACAGCGCGATATTCTGGTTACCAGCGCCCTGCCGTACGCCAACGGCCCTATTCATCTGGGGCACCTGCTGGAATACATTCAGACCGACATCTGGGTGCGTTATCAGAAGATGCGTGGCCAGAATTGTTACTACGTTTGCGCCGATGACGCCCATGGCACTGCCATCATGCTTCGTGCCGAGCGGGAAGGCATTACCTCCGAGCAGCTGATCGACCGGATCCGCGAGGAGCATCAGGAGGACTTCGCCGGGTTCCACATCCTGTTCGACAACTATTACACCACCCATTCCGAAGAGAACCGCTATTTCTCGGAATATATTTACCGTCAGCTTCAGGAAAACGGGCACATTGCCACGCGCAAGATTACCCAGTCCTACGACCCTGAGAAGAACATGTTCCTGGCGGACCGGTTCATCAAGGGCACCTGCCCCAAGTGCAAAACCGAGGACCAGTACGGGGATAACTGCGAGGCCTGTGGCGCAACCTACACGCCGGCCGAGCTGATCAATCCGCGCTCGGCGGTTTCCGGCGCCACACCGATCGAGAAAGAGTCCGAGCACTATTTCTTCAAGCTGCCGGATTTCCAGGACTTCCTCGCCAAGTGGACCCGCAGCGGCACGCTGCAACCCCAGGTGGCCAACAAACTGGCGGAATGGCTGGACGCAGGCCTTCAGGAGTGGGACATCAGCCGTGATGCGCCCTACTTCGGTTTCGAGATTCCGGACGCGCCCGGGAAATACTTCTACGTGTGGCTGGATGCGCCGATCGGCTACCTTGCCAGCTTCAAGAACCTTTGCAACCGGGAAGGCATCGATTTCGAGCACTTCTGGAAGGCCGATTCCACCGCCGAGGTCTACCACTTCATCGGCAAGGACATCATCAACTTCCACGCGCTGTTCTGGCCGTCCATGCTGCACGATGCGGGCTTCCGCACACCAACCGCAGTCTGGGCTCACGGCTTTGTCACCGTTAACGGGAAGAAAATGTCCAAGTCCCGCGGCACGTTCATCATGGCGCGCACTTACCTGGATCATCTGAACCCCGAATACCTGCGCTACTACTTCGCCGCCAAGCTGACCGGCAGCGTGGATGACATGGACCTGAACCTGGAAGACTTTGCTGCCCGGGTGAACTCGGATCTGGTGGGCAAGGTGGTAAACATTGCCAGCCGCAGTGCCGGTTTCATTACCAAGCGCTTCGACGGCCAGCTTGGCCAGGTCACCGAGCACGCCAAACTGAAGGAATTCATCGAGGCCGGCAAGGAAATCGAGGAATACTACGAGTCCCGCGAATTCGGCCGCGCGATGAGACGGATCATGGAACTGGCAGACATTGCCAACCAGTACGTCAATGATGAGCAGCCTTGGGTGATCGCCAAGCAGGAAGGCCAGGACGAGAATCTCCAGGCCATCTGCACCAACGCCATCAACATGTTCCATCTTCTGATGACCTATCTGGCACCGGTGCTGCCGGAGACCGCCAAGGCCTCCGAGGCTTTCCTGAATGCACCGCTGGACTGGAACAATCGGAGCGAACGCCTGGAGAACCACGGCATCAACAAGTTCAAGCCGTTGATGAACCGTGTGGATATGGCCCAGATCGAGAAAATGCTGGATTCCTCCAAGGAGGAGTTGCCCGCAGCGACCGG
The DNA here is from genome assembly GCF_000166295.1 of Marinobacter adhaerens HP15. Classification (NCBI taxonomy): domain Bacteria; kingdom Pseudomonadati; phylum Pseudomonadota; class Gammaproteobacteria; order Pseudomonadales; family Marinobacteraceae; genus Marinobacter; species Marinobacter adhaerens. The sequence continues at coordinate 1,352,042 of NC_017506.1, read as the reverse complement.
AAAACCGGCACCCGCTGCCAATCTTGAACCCATCGCCGATGAAATAGAATTTGGCGATTTCGCGAAAGTGGATCTTCGGGTCGTTAAAATTGTCAAAGCAGAGCATGTGGAAGGTGCCGACAAGCTTCTTCGCCTCACCCTTGACATAGGGCATGGCGAGCGCAACGTGTTTGCTGGTATCAAGTCAGCCTACAAGCCGGAAGATCTCGAGGGACGCCTGACCGTCATGGTCGCCAACCTCAAGCCGCGGAAGATGAAGTTCGGAATGTCCGAGGGTATGGTTCTGGCGGCCGGCCCGGGAGGCAAGGACATCTTTATCCTGTCCCCGGATTCGGGCGCCACGCCCGGCATGCGGATTATGTAAGGGCGACCGGGCTGAGCGCTGACAGGTGCCAATGGAGCAAGGTAAATGACCGAATATCTGCTGATTCTGGTCAGCACCATTCTGGTGAACAATTTTGTACTGGTTCAGTTCCTGGGCCTGTGTCCCTTTATGGGCGTTTCCGGAAAACTGGAAACGGCCATGGGGATGTCCCTGGCCACCACGTTCGTGCTGACCCTGGCTTCGGTGTGCAGTTACCTTGCCTATACCTACCTGCTCGAGCCGCTGGACCTCGCGTTCCTCAGAACCATCACCTTTATCCTGGTGATTGCCGTGGTGGTTCAGTTCACCGAGATGGTGGTGCGCAAAACCAGCCCGTTGCTTTACCGGGTATTGGGCATCTTCCTTCCGTTGATCACCACGAATTGCGCGGTGCTGGGCGTCGCCCTGCTTAACATCAACAAGAACAACAACTTCGTTGAGTCCGTGTTGTATGGATTTGGTGCAGCAGCGGGCTTCTCGATGGTTCTGGTGCTGTTCGCCGCCATGCGTGAGCGCATCGCCGTGTCCGATGTGCCGGTGGCCTTTCGCGGTGCTGCCATCGGGCTGGTGACAGCCGGATTGATGGCCCTGGCTTTCCTGGGCTTTGGCGGCCTGGTCAGCGTTTGATCGGCCGGCGGGATTAGGAGTAACAGGTTATGTGGACAAGCGTTCTTGTTGCCGTTGTGGTGCTTCTGGCCCTGGCCGTTGTTTTCGGCGGCCTGCTCGGATTTGCGGCCGAACGGTTCAGGGTGGAGGGCAACCCGCTGGTGGATCAGATTGACGCCCTTCTTCCCCAGACCCAGTGTGGCCAGTGCGGCTATCCCGGTTGCCGGCCCTACGCCGAATCCATTGCCGAGGGGGGCCGATCAACAAATGCCCGCCGGGCGGCGAGTCTACCATCAAGGCACTGGCAGACCTGCTGGATGTGGAACCGGAACCCCTGGATGCCGAACACGGCGTTGAACAGGTCAAACGGGTTGCGGTGATTCGTGAGGACGAATGCATTGGTTGCACCAAGTGCATCCAGGCCTGCCCCGTGGACGCCATTCTTGGCGCCGCCAAGCACATGCACACGGTCATTGAGAGCGAATGCACCGGCTGCGATCTGTGTGTTGATCCCTGCCCGGTGGACTGCATCGACATGGTGACGGTGGAACCCGATATTCGTACCTGGACCTGGACACCGCCCAAATCCGGACTCATTGCCACCGATCGCCAGGGAGCCAGTGCCTGATGACTCAACTCTGGGACTTCTCCGGCGGTATACATCCTCCGGAACACAAAGACATCTCGACCGCGCGTCCGATTCGCGATGCGGGCATGCCTGCCCAGTTGGTTCTGCCACTTCAGCAGCACATCGGCGATCCGGCGGAGGCCATTGTTGAGGTCGGCGAGCGGGTTTTGAAGGGCCAGAAAATTGCCGACGTTAAAACCGGCATGGGCGTTCCCGTTCATGCACCGACGTCCGGGGTAATCGAGAGCATCGCCGACTTCCCTGTCCCCCATCCCTCAGGTATGGCGGACCGGTGCATCACCCTGAAACCGGATGGCGAGGACCAATGTTGCCAGCGCAGTCCAGTGGCGGATTATCGTTCTCTGGAGCGCGACGAGGTTCTGCAAATTATCCGTGATGCCGGTATTTCCGGTATGGGTGGAGCCGGCTTTCCCACCAATATCAAACTCCGGCCACCAAGGGATCGCAAGGTCAGCACGCTCATTCTGAACGGCGCAGAATGCGAGCCCTATATCACCGCTGATGACATGACCATGCGGGAAAAGGCCGACGAGGTGGTTGCCGGGCTAAAAATCATGGCGTGGATTCTGCGCCCCGAGCGTTGCGTGATCGGTATTGAGGACAACAAACCCGAAGCCATTGCCGCGCTGCGAAAAGCCACCGAAGGCACCCAGACCGAAATTGCGGTTGTTCCCACCAAGTATCCCTCCGGTGGCGAGAAACAGCTGATCCAGATACTGACCGGCATGGAAGTGCCCAGCGGCGGAATTCCCGCCGATATCGGCGTGATGTGCCAGAACATCGGAACCGCCGTTGCCGTGGCAAATGCGGTCCTGGAGGGTACGCCGCTGATTTCCCGAATTGTTACCATCACGGGGGAAGCCGTTCGGGAACCGGGCAACTTCGAAACGCTTATTGGCACACCGATTAAGCATCTGCTCGGGCAGGCTGGTGTTAACCAGGATGCGGTCAGCCGCCTGGTGCTTGGCGGCCCCATGATGGGTTACACACTCACGACCGAAGCGGTACCGGTCATCAAGACCACCAATTGCGTGATTGCGGCAACGGCAGCTGAACTGCCGGCACCACCACCGGAACAACCCTGCATCCGGTGTGGCCAGTGCGCCGAAGCCTGCCCCATGGAGCTGTTGCCGCAGCAACTTTTCTGGCACGCCAAGGCCACCGAATTTGAAAAGGCGGAGCACCTGAACCTGTTTGACTGCATAGAATGTGGCGCCTGTTCCTATGTTTGCCCGAGTTCGATTCCGCTGGTTCAGTACTATCGGTTCGCCAAGGGTGAAATCCGTGCCCAACAGGCAGAACAGTTGAAAGCCGACCGGGCCCGGGAACGCTTCGAGGCACGCCAGGCCCGCCTCGAGCGCGAGCAACAGGAGAAAGAACTGAGGCGCAAGGAGCGGGCGCAGGCCGCAGCCGAAGCAGCCGCGAAAAAACAGGCAGAGGCGGAGAAAGCGGCCGCCGACGGTCAGGCTGTTGACGAACGTGCCGCCAAGTCGGCGCTTGTGGAGCAGGCCCTGGCCCGTAAGAAAGCAAAGGCACAAGCGTCCCAGTCGCCTGCCCCCAGTGCGCCGCCGACCGAAGAAAAGCCCGACATCGAGGCCCTTGAGAAGCAGCTGGAGCAGGCCAGGTCCAAGCTGGAAACCATGCAAGGCATGCTTGATGACGCCAAAGCCCAGCAGGCAGACAACGTCGAGAAGCTGGAGAGGGCCGTGGCCAAGAATCACGATCGGGTGCAAAGAGCGGAAGAGGCGCTGTCTGAGGCCAGAGAAAAGCTGGCCGCCGGTCCGACTGAATCCCAGACAACCCACTAAACGAGATCAGGCAACACATCCATGGCATTTGTTCAGCAGTCATCGCCACACGCCCACAAGGCCCGGCCAACATCCCGCGTGATGTTGTGGGTTCTTATTGCGGCATTGCCTGGCCTGTTGGCCCAGACGCTATTCTTCGGCTGGGGCAACCTGATCAACGTGGTCTTCTGTATTGCCCTGGCGATCGCCTCTGAAGCTGCCCTGCTCAAGCTCAGAAAAAAGCCGGTCGCCTTCTTCATCAAAGACAATACGGCCGCCGTCACCGGCCTTCTGTTAGGTCTGTCGCTGCCACAATTTGCGCCCTGGTGGGTATCTGCGGTCGCAGTGATCTCGGCTATCGTTGTGGCCAAACAACTCTATGGCGGGCTGGGCTCAAATCCTTTCAACCCTGCCATGGTTGGTTACGCCCTGGTTCTGGTGTCTTTTCCGGTGGCGATGACGACGAACTGGGCAGAGCCCGCCATGCTCTGGGACGGTGCTCCGGGCTTTGGCGAGACCCTGGCAACCATAGCCTCCGGCCAGCAAACAGCGGTCGATGGCTGGACAATGGCAACGCCTCTTGACGAGTACAAACACAAGATCACCACCCACACAGCAACCGAGGTGCTGAACCACCCGACGTTTGGTGAGGGTATCGCCAGAGGCTGGGAATGGGTCAATGCGGCATTTCTGGCAGGAGGCCTTCTGCTCATCGCCCTGCGGATCATTACCTGGCACATTCCGGCAGGATTTCTTGGTGGGATGATCGTAATGAGCCTGGCCTTTGGCAACAATGCCGACCTCTATGCACCACTATCCCTGCATCTGCTTGCAGGCGGGACCATGCTCGGCGCCTTTTTTATCGCTACCGACCCGGTGTCAGCAGCTACGAGCCACCAGGGGAAACTCATCTATGGAGCGGGAATTGGCATTCTGATCTACCTGATCCGCACCTGGGGCAATTATCCCGACGCCGTGGCGTTCAGCGTTCTTCTGATGAATTTTGCCGTTCCTTTCATTGATCATTACACACCTCCACGCACTTATGGCCACCACAAGGCCCGTCGGGGTGTACCGGGGAGCCAGGGGTAATCATGGCTGCAGTTGCACAGTCCATCCGCCGCAGCGCCATCGGGCTCGGCCTGTTCGCCGTGATCACCGGCGGCACCATTGCCGTAACCCAGGTGGCCACGGAAGAGCGAATTCGTGAACAGGCCGCCCGCGCAGAGGCCCAGGCCCTGTATGAAATCATTCCCGAAAGCCGGCACAACAACGACCTGCTCAGGGATACGGTACAGTTGCCTGCCAGTGAGCGCCTGGCACAGCCCGGCCCTCTGAACGTCTGGGTAGCTCGACAGAACGAGCAGCCCATTGGCATGATAATGCCCGTGGTAGCACCCGACGGGTATTCCGGCAAGATTCATCTCCTCGTGGGAGTGGACATGACGGGGACCATTCTCGGAGTGAGGGTAACCAGTCACAAGGAAACGCCGGGGCTGGGAGACCAGATCGAAACCCGCAAATCCGACTGGATCAAGAGTTTCGATGGCCGCTCGCTGGGCAAACCACCGCACCGGGAGTGGAACGTTAAAAAGAATGGTGGAGAATTCGATCAGTTCACAGGCGCGACCATCACGCCAAGGGCTGTAGTGAAAGCGGTTCAGAAAGCGCTGATCTATTTTCGGGAAAACCGTCAGATTATCCGGGAGCGGCTCAACGAAGAGCCGTCACCGAGAGATAAGATCCTGAACCCTGAAGCGATTGCCGGCGAATCGTCCAATACGGAGCATTCCTGATCATGGCAACCAAATCATCGAGCGAAATCATCCGCGACGGGCTCTGGGACAACAACCCGGCCCTCGTCCAGGTGCTTGGGCTCTGCCCGCTTCTGGCCGTGACCAGTACCGTTGTTAATGCCATCGGGCTTGGGCTGGCTACACTCATGGTGCTCATGGGGTCCAATCTTGCGGTGTCACTGATTCGCAATTTCGTAAGCGAGTCTGTGCGCCTGCCCGCATTCGTCATGATCATCGCTTCATTCGTAACCTGCGCCGAATTGCTCATGCAGGCCTTTACCTATGAGCTTTATCTGATTCTTGGCATCTTCATTCCACTGATCGTCACCAACTGCGCCATCCTCGGCCGGGCTGACGCTTTTGCTTCCAGAAATCCACCACTTCCGGCACTGCTGGATGGCGCCATGATGGGCCTTGGCTTTCTGGCGGTGCTGGTTGTTCTGGGCGGCCTTCGGGAACTTATCGGACAGGGCACCCTATTTGTGGACATGCACCTGCTGCTGGGCCCCGTTGCTGCCGACTGGGTGATCCGCCCCTTCGACAACTACCCGGATATGCTGTTCATGATTCTTCCGCCCGGCGCCTTTATCGGGCTAGGACTGCTGATCGCGCTCAAAAATGGTATCGACAACTATCTGGAAGAGCGCCGCAAGGCACATGAACCAGCGCCTGTAGCAGCAGGCAGCAAGCGGGTCCGGGTTACCGGGAACGTATCCTGAGTCCGCACTTGCACAAGACTGAGAGCTGATGAACAAACAGAAACGCATTGAGATCTTCACCCGCCTCAGGGAGGCCAACCCCAACCCGACCACCGAGCTGAACTATTCCAGCCCGTTCGAGCTGCTGATTGCCGTTATTCTTTCGGCCCAGGCCACGGATGTGGGTGTCAACAAGGCTACTGACAAGCTGTTCCCGGTCGCCAACACCCCAGAGGCCATCCTGGCCCTGGGAGTCGATGGCCTGAAGGAGTACATCAAGACCATTGGCCTGTTTAACAGCAAGGCCGAGAACGTGATCAAGACCTGTCGAATCCTGATTGAGAAACACGGCGGCCAAGTGCCGGAGCGGCGGGAGGATCTGGAGGCGTTGCCCGGGGTCGGTCGCAAAACCGCAAACGTGGTCTTGAACACCGCCTTCGGCCACATGGCCATGGCGGTGGACACTCACATCTATCGCGTGTCGAACCGCACCGGCATTGCGCCCGGCAAGAACGTTCTGGAGGTGGAGAACCGGTTGATGCGCCTGGTGCCAAAAGAGTTTCTGCTGGACGCGCACCACTGGCTCATTCTGCACGGGCGCTATACCTGTACCGCCCGCAAACCGAAATGCGGCGCCTGTATCATTGAGGACCTGTGCGAGTTCAAGCAGAAACGGGATTATCTCTGAATCCGCGGCGTAAAAAAGCCGGCATCTTGCCGGCTTTTCGTTTCAGATGCCAAGCCGCGGTTAGCGCTGACCCAGCATTTTTTCCTTCAGATCCTTCTGAGCCGGCTTATCGGACAGCCAGATTCCGAACAGGGCCTTTTTAAAGGCCAGGTCGCCAACCGTGTCCTTTTGCTCGCCGTTCTTGAGGACCCGCACGCCTTCGCCCGGCAGGTACACCAGATCGAAAACGTCACCCTCGGTGATTTCTTCCTGGAAGACCGCCATAAACTGGTCCACATCCTCCTGGATAGATGCCATGTCGCCGTCGGTGGAGGCCTCGAAACCTTCCAGGGTGGCCTCTGTCATGCGTTCGCTGGTAATCATGCCGGAGATAATGTGCAGAGTGATGGCCTGGGGCTCATCTGCGTTAATCACGGCCTCACCATCGTCGATGGTCTCGGGAACGTACAGACCGCCGACATACAGGTCCATGAACCATTTGGAACGGGTACCTGCGCCATTAAGCGTGAGTTCGGTATCCATGGCGGAATAGGTATCCGGAACATCAACACCTTCCACGGTGAGTGCGGCGGCTGGAGCAGACAGCAGGGCCGTCAGCGTCAGAGACGCAAAACCGGTTGTAAGAGCCTTCTTCATAGTCCTTTCCTTTTCGATCGTTATTATTGACGTGTTTCATTCGTGCACCGGGTTTCGACACCCTTATCCCCGCCCGGTCACGGCATTCTATCAACGGCGCTGGCGGGCGGGACGCGCCCTGGTTCTCATTTGGAGCGATCCTGAAACACAAAAAAGCCGGCCAGGGATTCCCTGGCCGGCTTTGGATCGAAAGAAAAGAAAGACGTTACTTGAACAGCAGGTTTCCTGACAGGCCTTCCTTCTCCAGGATCTCACGAAGACGACGAAGCGCCTCGACCTGGATCTGTCTTACTCGCTCACGGGTCAGACCAATCTCCTGGCCGACTTCCTCCAGCGTGCTCACCGGGTAACCCCGCAGACCAAAACGGCGTGACAGAACTTCCTGCTGCTTGTCGCTAAGCTGGTCAATCCACTTCTCCAGGCAGGAACACATATTGTTGTCCTGCAGGAGATCCGCCGGATCCGAAGCCCCTTCATCCGCTACGGTATCCAGAAGCGACTTTTCGCCACCGGCACCAATGGGAGTGTCCATGGAAGCGACGCGCTCATTGAGACCCAACATCCGCTTAACGTCGGCCACGGGTTTATCGACCATTCTGGCGATTTCCTCCGCCGAGGGCTCATGATCCAGTTTCTGGGTCAGTTCCCGCGCTGCACGGAGATACAGATTGAGTTCCTTGACCACATGAATCGGCAGACGGATGGTGCGGGTCTGATTCATGATGGCCCGCTCAATGGTCTGGCGAATCCACCAGGTGGCGTAGGTGGAGAATCGGAAACCCCGCTCCGGATCAAACTTTTCCACCGCCCTGATCAGGCCAAGGTTGCCCTCTTCGATCAGGTCCAGCAGGGTCAGCCCCCGGTTCACGTAACGTCGTGCGATCTTCACCACAAGGCGAAGGTTGCTCTCGATCATCCGTTTGCGGCCGGACTCCTCTCCCTTGCGTGCCAGACGGGCAAAATAGACCTCTTCTTCCGGCGTAAGCAGGGGGGAAAAACCAATTTCGTTGAGATACAGCTGAGTGGCATCCAGCTGCTTTTGACTGGTGAAATAACGTCCCTGGGTGGGGATGTCCTCTTCTACTTCGGCCACTTCTTCGGTGGGCTCTTTTTCAACTTTCTCTTCTGCTAACAATTGATCCTCGGCATCGTCCATGTCCGATACACGATCAATGATGATGTCTTCTTGCTCTGCTGACATTTGTCTTGCCCCGCCTCTCAATAATCCTGGATGTTCGCCCGATACTTCTTGTTATTGCGGACGTCTTTGTCTTCACACTTTTTTTCTTCAGGACATTTTGTTGGTCGGCCTGTCATGGCCTTTACCGTTCTTGTTTTTCTTGCGAACGCGGTGTTTTGTCAGTGCCAGGGTGTGCGATCAGGGCAGCCTGCTGACTGCGTCATTCATTAGCGCGGCGGCAGATAATGGACTGGGTCAACCGGATTGCCATTTTTACGAATCTCAAAATGCAACATGGGTCGTTCAGCGCCACTGCTACCGAGCTCTGCGATCACCTGCCCGGCTTTCACATCCTCCCCTTCCTGCACCAGAATCTTCCGGTTATGAGCGTAAGCACTTAAATAGTGCTCGTTGTGATTCACGATAATCAGGTTGCCGTATCCAAGCAACCCGTTGCCGGCATAGACCACATTCCCGGTGGCCGCAGCTCTTACAGCATCCCCGGCTTGCCCGGCAATATCAATACCTTTATTGACTTTTCCGGATGTTGAATATCCAGCAATTACAGTGCCAACGTGAGGCCAGCGCCATTCAATCCGGGCCACGGTCTGGGTCTGGGAAGCGAGCGGCGCGCCCTTGTTCGCCGCTCTCGTCACCGCAGGTTTGGGTGCCGTGGCGGCTGTCTGTTTTGGAGGCGAAGCACGACTCGCCGTTCTCGGCGGTTGCGATCCAGACGGCTTTTTGGCAGCTGTAGTCTGACTGCCCGAGGTTACATTTCCGCGAAGATCCAGACGAATCACCTGACCCGCTTTGAGATTCCAGGGCGGACCAATGCCATTGGCGTCGCCAAGCTCGCGGTAGTCCCGACCATACCGCCAGGCTATGCTGTAAAGGGTTTCGCCGGGTTTGACGACGTGGCGGCCCCAATAGACCGGGGGATTGTAAATGTCGTCCTGGTAGAGTGCCGGCGTGTTACAGCCGGAAAGTAACAGCAGGACCATGAGGGGCAGGAGTGCAAGGCGGCTGGCCAGCACCTTTTTCGCGGGGCGATCAGGCTCTGAGGCACCGGACGGGAACCGCGGGGACGCCGGTGAAACGGCAGTGATGAGCCCACGCATGAATCTCACAGGAATAAAACTGACCCAGTTATGAAAAATCCGTATAACCGCTGTCGGTTGTCGAAGCAGTTTCTAAAGTTTTTATAGTAACTTGCTAATATATTGCACATTTTTCTCGGGAAGCCAAGTTACTGACCGACCTCCCTTGTTACCTCCAGAAACATCCGTTTTGTGCGTTAGGTAACACTCTTCGCACACAGTCGCCTCAAATCACCTCGATGGTGCGACCTCTCCATGCCGGGAACCGAGCCACTCCACCAGCAGAACGAGGGCAAAACCGGCCGCCGCCATGAGCAGGGCAAATAGCACCTGGGGATCCTGGCCGGCCTGCTCCGCAAAGGTAGAGGGCCAGATACTCGTCTCATTAAGAGGAACTTGTTCACCGGAGCTGTTGGTACGCCAACTGAGAGTCTCCTTCCAGGGCCAGACCTTGTTGAGCGCTCCAATCATGAAGCCGGTGAGCAAGGCGAGCACGAGATCATGAAAATGGTGGAACGCCCAGGTGATCAGGCGGGCGATGGATAAAAGACCCACCACGCAACCTGCCATAAACAGAAGCAGAATGCCCGCGTCCAACGATTTGATCGCGGCGAGCACGGGCGCATACATACCAATAATCACCAGGATAAAGCTGCCCGAGATGCCAGGAAGAATCATGGCGCAGATGGCCAGCGCGCCGGCACCAAAGAACGCCAGAGTGGAAGGCGCGACCTCGCTGGCAGACAGGGTGGTTATCCACCACGCGATAACAATGCCGAACAACAGCGGAACCAGCAGTGCGGGCTTGTAGTGTCGCACCTGACGCCCGACATGCCACACCGAAGCGACGATCAATCCAAAGAAAAAGCTCCAGATCAGGATCGGGTAGGCCACCAGCATATAGCTGATCCCAGATGCCAGGGTAGCAATACTGGTCAGGACGCCCGCCAGCAAGGCGACCAGAAAAGTTCCGTCACAGGCGTGCCAGAACCGACTGAACCGGCCGCGAATCAAGTCATGGAAAACTGCTCCCGGAACCGCGTTGATAGCTTCCAGGAGGCGGAAATAGATACCGGTGATGAAGGCAATGGTGCCACCGGAAACCCCTGGAACGATATCAGCGGCACCCATGGCGATTCCCCGAAGAAACACGGCTGCAGGGTGGTGGCTGCGTGCAATATCGTTTTCCAGGATTGGTTTACTTTCTGAAGAGTCGACCATGATTATCGGACAACCCCGCCCAGAAGCGGCACAAACCGGACCGGTTCCAGCTCCTTGTGATCAAAGCGATCTCCCCGCCGGGTTACCTGCACCAGCACCTGGTTCTCCTCACCGACAGGGGCAATCAACACGCCACCGTCTGCCAGTTGGGCGAGCAATTCGGCTGGAACTTCAATGGGTGCTGCGGTCACGATAATGCCGTCGAAAGGGCCACGTTCAGGCCAGCCCATGCCACCATCAGCATGTTTCAGGAACACGTTTCTGGCGTTCAGTTGTCGCAACCGGTCCCGGGCCCTGTCCTGAAGCGCCTTGATACGCTCGACGCTGTAGATTTCGGCGAACAGGCGGGAGAGCACCGAGGTCTGGTAACCGGACCCGGTGCCAAGCTCCAGGACCCGTGAGGGCCCGTGGGCAAGCATTAATTCAGTCATGCGGGCCACTATGTAGGGCTGTGACAAGGTTTGGCCGTAGCCAATCGGTAGCGATGTATCTTCGTAGGCTCTATGGGAAAGCGCCTCATCCAGGAAAATGTGCCGTGGCACCTCTCCCATAATCTCAAGTACCCGGTCCGACTCGATGCCGGCTTCCCTGAGGCGCTGAACCAGTCGCATCCGGGTGCGTCGGGAGGTCATCCCGATGCCTTCGAGCTGCGCTGTCATCCCCGCCCCTCCAGCGAAACCTCCAGGGTATCGACCCAATCCCGGAGCCGTGAGAGCGCCTCATGCCGGGTCATGTCGATGTGAACCGGGGTAACCGAGACATAACCTTCACGTACGGCATTGAAATCAGTGCCGGGACCGGCGTCACCGCCGACACCTGCCGCCCCGATCCAGTAACGCTCTTTGCCGCGAGGACAGGTCATCGGGACGGCACCCTCTGCCCGTTCCCGGTGGCCGAGGCGCGTCACCCGAATGCCAGCCAGTTCCTCCCAGGGAACATCCGGGACATTCACGTTGAGAATGGAGCGAGGCCCCAGCACCAGGGGACGCTCGTTCTCGAGCAGCACCCGGACAACCCGTGCGGCGGTCTCGTAGTGAAAGTGGCCATCGTTGACGAGGGAGACGGCAATGGCAGGAAGTCCGAGGTGGCGCCCCTCGGTTGCTGCTGCAACGGTACCGGAGTAGATAATGTCGTCGCCAAGGTTGGCGTGGGTGTTGATACCCGACACCACCCTGTCGAACGGCTCACGGAACAATCCGTTCACCGCCAGATGCACGCAGTCGGTCGGTGTTCCATCGACCGAACGAAAACCGTTGGGATGTTCCTCAACCGTCAGGGGGCGATTGAGCGTCAGGGCGTTACTGGCGCCGCTGTGATCCCGGTCAGGCGCCACGACCTCAAGCTCACCCAGTCCTTTTAAGCCATCAAACAGGGCTATGAGCCCCGGTGAATGAACGCCGTCATCATTCGACAACAGAATACGCACAGTGTTCTCCGCTAGCCTTGTTGTTCGTTGTGTCGGCCGAGGCTCATGTCCTCAAGCTCGAAAATATCACTCAAAATCGTTGTCGCGTACTGGCCGGGCGAAAGAAAAAACGCCAGCTCCAGACAGTCCTCAGCGACCCACTGCCAGGAGAGGCTCTCCGGTTTTACCGCCAATGGCCTTCGCTCCGGTTTCATCCGGGTGACCGAAAAAAGGGCGGCCAACTCCGGGGTTTGCTCGACAATGCCCCGCTCGAAGGTTTCCAGGGGCCCGGAAGCGGTGGTGCCGCCGTCACCCCACAGTGGACCTGTCGCTCCTGCCTCGGCCCAGCTGCCATCGTCTACCCGAGCTGCCAGCACCTCATTGAACAGCCAGGAGCGCGCTGCCGAAAAATACAATACGTTTTTCGAGCCGTCGCTGCCAGCTCGCTTTTTGCCACCCCGGCCTTTTCCGCCGGACCGGCCACGTCGGTTCAGGGTAGCGGGATCGAGATGCACCGCACGGTCAAGGTTAGCGCCATCATTGCCAAACCGTTGGGGGCCAAAGTAGTTTGGAGCCCCAATATCGCCCAGACGCTCCAGCGCTCGGTCAATAACCTGGTGCTCACCGGAGACGGCCCTCAGGGTAATCGTGAAGCCATTACCCCTGTGCTCCCCGCGCCGCAATTTCCGCGCCTGCCGCGAAACCGCCAGAACCGGCCAGCGTAGGCCAATCTCCCGGATCAGAGCGGTGTCCTGATCCTCGTTTCCGGGACGGTACAGACTGAACCACTGGCGGGTCACAGCATGCCTATCCTTGAGCCCACAGAAACCGACATCAAAGTGACGACACCCGGCGATCCTGGCCAATTCGCGGGCAACATACTCTGTGTTATCACCCACTTTCTCCAGTTTCAAACAAAGATGCTCGCCAATACCTGCGATTACCTCTCCCTCGACGGCCGGGCTGCTCTCCGGTAGCTCCAGCAATTCGTCGACAATGAAATCGCCCGGGGCGGTTTTCAGGCGGCCAGAGGCAATACGACCGCCGCTGGAGGTTGGCCCGTCAATGCGCCAGCTGCTCAAGATTCCACCGGTTCAAGCAGGCAGATCGCCTGGCAGGCAATGCCTTCCCCGCGCCCCGTAAAACCCAGCTTTTCCGTGGTGGTGGCTTTCACGCTGACACGACTGGCCGGCACGCCCAGATCTTCGGCAATGTTCAAACGGATGGCATCGATATGGGGTGCCATCTTGGGAGCCTGGGCAATGATTGTGGTATCCACGTTAACGACGGAGAAGCCCTCATCCTGGACCCGGTTCACAACCCGACGCAAAAGGTCCCTGCTGTCGGCCCCTGCCCACTCGTCACTGGTATCCGGGAAGAAATGCCCGATGTCGCCAAGCGCGGCAGCGCCCAGCAATGCATCTGCCAACGCATGCAGCAGGACATCACCATCAGAATGAGCCTTGAGCCCGTGGGAATGCGGAATGCTTACGCCGCCAATAATCACAGAGTCGCCTTCGCAGAAGGCGTGGACATCGAAGCCCTGACCAATACGCATAATGTGCTCCGGAACACTCCGAAAGTTCAGAATTGGCTCAGAATGAAGCCTGCCAGTGCCAGATCTGCGGGCACGGTGATCTTGATATTGTCCGGCCGCCCTTCAACCACCACCGGCATGTTACCGGAAAACTCCACCGCGGAGGACTCATCGGTCACCGGAAGGTCCCGGGCAAGAGCTGCCTCCAGAGAATCAACAAGAATACGATAGCGAAACATCTGGGGCGTCAGAGCCCGCCACAACCCCGTGCGATCAACGGTCTCAATCACTTCCGGAAGCTCAGCAGTAACGGCTTTCTTTAAAGTGTCGGCAACCGGCGAGGCAAGCAGCCCCCCGACAGGATGGCTGTAGAGCCGGTCAATCAGATTTGAAAGATCCCGGGTATCAAGGCAGGGCCTCGCCGCATCGTGCACCAGAACCCAGTCGTCATCTTTCACCTGTTCCGCCATGGCGTGCAGCGCCGACAACACCGAACCAGCTCTTTCGGAACCGCCGGTACAGGTCTGGATTCGGCTATCGCCGCTGGCTTCGGTATCCGGCCACCAATGGTCGGCCGGGTGCAATGGCACCATGCAGCCGGAAAAAGGCGCGGAATCCATGAGTCGGGAAAGGGTGATGTCGAGAATGAAACGCTCGCCAATCCGAAGGTACTGTTTCGGTTGCTCAGCCTGCATACGCTGGCCGATGCCGGCGGCAGGAACAATCAGCCAGAGTCTCGGGGAAGGCATAGACAATCAGTTTTCAACAACCAGGAAAAAGGTCTCGTCGTCTCTTATCAGGCCGAGGTTCATTCTGGCCCGTTCTTCAACGGCGCCCTGCTCGTTACGCAGATTCCTGACTTCCGCATAGAGACGTTCATTGCGGGTAGCCAGCTCGGCATTTTCTTCACGTTGCTCGGCAATGGACTGCTCCAGAGCCCATACCTGCGCAAAGCTGCCCTCCCCGACCCACAGGCGCACCTGCAGCAGGAGAATCACAACCACCATTAAGGTCCAGAGCAACTTCATTGCCGATTCCGTTCAAAATTCAATCAATCAAAATACCAACGCCGGACGTTGAGTATAGACCTTAGAGTAGATTAGCAACAAATTCTTCTAACTGCCTGTACAAAAAGGCCATCATGTCCGGAATTTCGCCCAGAACACGATGGCCTTAACAGTTTTTCGCCAATTACCGGCCAGACACTCTGCCAGAACCGGTGGGATCAGTCGATCAGCCCTGCCCTTTGATTTCGCTCAGGCCGCGGTAAGGCGCCTTACCGTCCAGCGCTTCTTCGATGCGCAGCAGCTGGTTGTACTTGGCAACACGATCCGAACGGCACAGGGAACCGGTCTTGATCTGGCCGGCGCAGGTCGCCACCGCCAGATCGGCAATGGTGGTGTCCTCGGTTTCACCGGAACGATGTGAAATCACGGCAGTGAAACCGGCATCCTGGGCCATCTTGATGGCATCGAGGGTTTCGCTCAGGCTGCCGATCTGGTTGAACTTGATCAGGATGGAGTTACCCACGCCCTTCTCGATACCCTGCTTCAGGATTTTGGTGTTGGTCACAAACAGGTCGTCACCAACCAGTTGAACCTTGGCGCCCAGTTTGTCAGTCAGCACCCTCCAGCCATCCCAGTCGCTCTCGTCCATGCCGTCTTCAATGGAGACAATCGGATATCGCTCACACAGGCCGGCTAGGTAATCGGCAAAGCCCTCGGAATCGAAGCTCTTGCCTTCGCCGGACAGCTGGTACTGGCCATCCTTGTAGAATTCGGAAGACGCACAGTCCAGGGCGAGGGTCACATCGGTACCAAGCTTGTAACCGGCCTTCTCGACCGCTTCCTGGATAACCGCCAGCGCCGCTTCGTTGGAGGGCAGGTTGGGAGCAAAACCACCCTCATCACCAACCGCTGTGTTCAGGCCCTGGGCCTTCAGCACTTTTTTCAGGCTGTGAAAAATCTCCGCGCCAACCCGCAGGGCTTCGGAGAAGCTCTTGGCGGAAACCGGCTGAACCATGAACTCCTGGATATCAACGTTGTTATCCGCGTGCTCGCCACCGTTCAGGATGTTCATCATCGGCACCGGCATGGAAAACTGGCCAGAGGTGCCGTTGATATCAGCAATATGCTCGTACAGCGGCTTGCCCAGGGAAATCGCTGCAGCCTTGGCCGCCGCCAGGGAAACTGCCAGGATGGCGTTGGCGCCCAGGTTGGCCTTGTTCTCGGTACCGTCGAGGTCCAGCATGATCTGATCCAGAGCACGCTGATCAGCCGCATCTTTGCCTACCAGTGCATCACGGATCTTGCTGTTCACGGCTTCCACAGCCTTCAGAACACCCTTGCCAAGGTAACGGGAAGCGTCACCATCACGCAGTTCCAGGGCTTCCCGGGAACCCGTGGAGGCACCTGAAGGCGCGCAGGCGCTGCCGACGGTCCCGTCTTCGAGGATAACGTCGGCTTCTACTGTCGGGTTACCGCGGGAATCCAGAACCTCACGGCCCTTGATGTTGGCAATCTTGGTCATTCTTCTCTGTCTCCAAGTTCATGTTCAAATTCGGGAGTCAGAGCGAGAGGGAACGGCCCTCTAAATCTTCGCAGGGCCGTTCCCGCTCGCTCCCATAGTCCGCGTAAAACGCCAACACCGCCAATCAGGCGGTGTCGATAGGTTTAAAGCTTTTTACCAGATCATCCACAGCTTTCACCCGCTGCAGGAAGGGCTCAAGCTGGCTGAGCCGCAAAGCACAGGGGCCATCGCACTTGGCTTTGTCCGGGTCCGGATGGGCCTCAAGGAACAAACCGGCCAACCCCTGGGACATACCCGCCAGCGCCAGGTCAGTCACCTGGGCACGTCGGCCACCGGCCGAATCCGCGCGTCCGCCGGGCATTTGCAAGGAGTGGGTCACATCAAACATCACCGGTACGTTCATGGCTTTCATGATGCCAAAGCCCAGCATGTCGACAACCAGGTTGTTGTAGCCGAAGCTGCTGCCCCGCTCACACAGGATCACCTTGTCATTGCCGGCTTCCTCGCACTTGGTGATGATGTGCTTCATTTCCTGGGGAGCCAGGAACTGGGCCTTCTTGATGTTGATCACCGCTCCGGTTTTCGCCATGGCGACCACCAGGTCGGTCTGGCGGCTCAGGAAAGCCGGCAGCTGGATGATGTCGCATACCTGCGCTGCGGGAGCGGCCTGGGCCGGCTCGTGGACGTCCGAAATAATGGGAACACCAAACTTGCTCTTGATGTCCGCCAGAATCTGCAGCCCTTTCTCAAGGCCTGGACCACGAAACGAATTCACCGACGAACGGTTGGCCTTATCAAACGACGCCTTGAAAACGTAGGGAATGCCGAGCTTGCCGGTGGCCTCAACGTAGGCCTCGGCAACCTCCATGGCCAGCTCCGGCGACTCAAGGACGTTCATGCCACCAAAGAGCACAAACGGTTTGTCGTTGGCGACGTCGATTCCCGAAACGTTTACAGTGCTCTGCGCCATGCTCAGGATCCTTTCTTACAGGTCAGTGCTGCCTCAACAAAGCCTTTGAACAGCGGGTGGCCGTCCCTGGGTGTGGAGGTAAATTCCGGATGGAACTGACAGGCGACAAACCAGGGATGATCCGGCGCTTCAACCACTTCGACCAGACGACCATCGGTCGAACGACCTGAGATCTGAAGACCGGCCTCTTCCAACTTTGGCAGGAAGTGGTTGTTGACCTCGTAACGATGGCGATGACGCTCGCGAATGGTTTTCTTGCCATAGCAGTTGGCAATGGTGGAACCTTCGGTAAGCACGCAATCCTGGGCGCCGAGACGCATGGTCCCGCCAAGATCAGATTCTTCCGTACGCTCTTCGCGCTCTCCGGTGGAATCCAGCCATTCGGTGATCAGGCCCACCACCGGCTCCGGCGTGTGCTCGCGGAATTCTGTGCTGTGAGCGTCGGTCAGACCGGCCACGTTCCGCGCGTATTCAATTACAGCAACCTGCATACCCAGGCAGATGCCAAGGTAAGGCACCTTGTTCTCACGGGCATACTGAACCGTGCGGATCTTGCCTTCCACGCCGCGCTCACCGAAACCGCCCGGCACCAGAATCGCGTCGGCATTGGCCAGCGCACCGGTGCCATCACGCTCGATGTCTTCGGAATCGATGTAGTTGATATTGACCTTGGTGCGGGTCTTGATGCCGGCGTGCAGCAGGGATTCGATCAGCGACTTGTACGCGTCGAGAAGCTCCATGTACTTGCCAACCATGGCAATGGTCACTTCCTGCTCGGGATTCATCAGTGATTCAACAACGTTGTCCCACTCACTGAGGTCCGCAGGACGTGCATCCAGGCCGAATCGTTCGATAACGAGCTGATCCAGGCCATGCTCATAGAGCATGCGAGGAATGGCGTAAATGGATTTTGCATCCTGGAGAGGAATAACGGCCCGCTCTTCGACGTTGGTGAACAGGGCAATCTTGCGTCGTGAACTGGCGTCCACCTCGTGCTCGGAGCGGCACAGCAGGATATCCGGCTGCAGACCGATAGAGCGCATTTCCTTGACCGAGTGCTGGGTGGGCTTGGTCTTGATCTCACCCGCAGTGGCAATGTACGGAACCAGGGTCAGGTGCATGAAAAGTGCACGCTGGGGACCGACTTCAACCTTCAGTTGGCGGCAGGCTTCGAGGAACGGCAGGGATTCAATATCGCCTACCGTGCCACCAATCTCGATCAGCGCTACGTCGGCGCCAGCAGCACCTTCAACGACCCGGCGCTTGATCTCGTCAGTGATATGGGGGATTACCTGCACAGTTCCGCCCAGGTAGTCGCCACGGCGCTCCTTGCGGATTACTTCCTCGTACACCCGACCGGTGGTGAAGTTGTTGCGCTTGCTCATCGGGGAGCGGATGAAGCGCTCGTAGTGGCCCAGATCGAGGTCTGTTTCCGCGCCATCCTCGGTGACAAAAACCTCACCGTGCTGGAACGGGCTCATGGTGCCGGGGTCCACGTTGATGTACGGGTCCAGCTTGAGAATAGTGACCTTCAGGCCGCGTGCCTCGAGGATCGCAGCCAGAGAGGCTGATGCGATACCTTTCCCCAAGGAGGACACGACACCGCCGGTGACGAAAATATAACGCGTCATGCAGATTCCGTGATTGTCTGGTTCGGTGAAGGAGGGAGATTGTCATCTCAAGATGGGACGCCAGACTACCAGAAAGGCCCCATTGACTCAATCACATTCCCGCTCTACGACCAGCCGCCAACCGGCGGCATGGGCGCCTCCCGAGTATTGTTCAGAACACCATAAATCGCCAATGGCAATGAGCTCTGCTGCGTCCCCGGAACCCGCGAAAACCAGCGGCAGACGGGTTCTTTCCCAGGGTGGAACGCCGACTTCCTGCAGCCATTTCTTGAGCGAACGGGACGGTCCATCGGGACGGAAACGGACCCGCTCGCCACCCTGCCTCGTAAATATCCGTATTGGCGGCAACGACTGTTCCGGGGTAACGACAGATTCCAACCTGAGGGACCACTCTCCCCACGCCACGCCCTCCCCCGGCTCGAGATCGACCGGAGCGTCCGGTAAAGGGCCGCGGTCGGGAACCAGGCAAAGATCACCCTGGAAACGTCGCAGACTGAAACCGTCGGACCGGAACTCCGGCTCCCGATCCTCTGCGGCAAACAGCAGGTCCCGAATGACCTGCTGCCAGTCACCAGGGGTGGGCGCATGAAACCCGCGTTCCCGTGCCCACCAACGGACCAGATTCTTCTGCTCCGCCAGAGGCAGTGTTTTCAGGCCATCAACGGGGAGACGGTCCCGGTCGCCGCCGATTGCCTGCCACTGCAAAGCGGCCAGCTTACGGTTCAGCGCTTCGCTCTCGCCACAGGATTCCGCCGTGTGCCGCAGCCTGCGATTCAACCCCGGCCAGCGATCCCGCAAGAGCGGCAACACAGTGTGACGGAGGAAATTCCGGTCAAATCGCTGGTCGGTATTGCTGGGGTCATCAACCCATGACAGGCCAGCGACCCGGGCCCAGCGCTCGAGTTCGGCCCTCTCAAACCCGAGCAGGGGCCGGACGAGGGTCGCGGTGCCCAGCTCACGACTGGCCGGCATGCCCGCCAGCCCGGCCACACCGCTGCCCCTGAGCATCCGGAACAGAACGGTTTCCGCCTGGTCATCCCCATGGTGAGCCATCAAGACCAGGTCGCCCTTCCCGACCAGCGCCTCGAGGGCGGCATAGCGGGCCTTGCGGGCGGCTTCCTCTATACCCGCACCCGAGCTACGGCCACCATCGACGGTTACCCGCTCAACCACAAGCGGCACGCCAAGTCGCTCACATTCACCGCGACAAAACGACTCGGTATCCGATGCATTGGGTTGAAGCTGATGATTGATATGGATCGCCCGGACAGCGCCGGAACAGCCATGGCAGTGGGCTGCCAGGTGCAATAACAGGGTGGAATCGAGGCCGCCGCTCAGGGCGACCCAAAGACGGGTGTGATCGGGGAGTTCTCTGACCGGGGCACACAGGGCCTCCGGCCAGCGGAATCCTGAACCGGGCTCAGCGCCCGGTGTCATAGCGGGTCAGCCGCTCGTAGCGGCGGGATACCAGCTCATCCAGTGGCAGGCGGCTGAGCTCAGCGACGCCTTTCGCCAGAACCTCTTTGAGGGATTCCGACATTTTTTCAGGGTTGCGGTGAGCACCGCCGAGGGGCTCGGTTACCACGTTATCCGCCAGCCCCAGATCTTTGAGCCGGTCAGCCGTAACACCCATGGCCTCCGCCGCCTGGGCAGCGTATTCGGCACTTTTCCAGAGGATCGACGCACAGCCCTCTGGGGAAATCACCGCGTAGGTGGAATACTGCAGCATGTTCAGCTGGTCACAGACACCGATGGCCAACGCGCCACCGGAACCGCCCTCACCGATCACTGTGGAGATAATGGGTGTCTTGAGGCGGGACATCACGGCCAGGTTGAAGGCAATGGCCTCACTCTGCCCACGCTCTTCCGCACCAATGCCAGGATAGGCACCCGGCGTGTCGATGAACGTGAGAATGGGCATCTTGAACCGCTCGGCCATTTCCATCAGGCGCAGGGCCTTGCGATAGCCCTCAGGGCGCGGCATACCAAAGTTGCGCTTTACCTTGTCCCGCACTTCCCGGCCCTTCTGATGACCAATCACCATTACCGGCTTGTCGTCCAGCCGGGCAGTACCCCCTACGATCGCCAGGTCGTCTGCATAACGGCGATCACCGTGCAGTTCATCGAAATCCTCAAACATGGATTCGATGTAGTCCAGGGTGTAGGGCCTGCGGGGATGGCGAGCCAGTCGGGCAACGTCCCAGGGCTTGAGATCGGAGAAAATGCTCTCTGTGAGGCTGACGCTTTTTTTCTTCAGCCGGGTGATCTCGTCGGTGATATTGATGTCGGTGTCATTGCCAACCATCCGAAGCTCTTCAATCTTGGCTTCCAGGTCGGCGATTGGCTGTTCGAAATCCAGATAGTTAGGGTTCATGATGTTCCATCATTTTTTGCCAGGCGGGAAAATGCTCCGCCAAACCAGAATTTACACAAAGATAGCAGCGCCCGGTCAGTGGCTAAAGCGGACATTGGTATGAGTCCGCTATCTGACAAACTTTTAATTTTCAGCTTACTCAATCATAGACCAGTTCTACCGACTGGTCGCCTACGAGGTAACGGAGCTCCAGTAGCAGGTTGTCATCCGGCTGCACCCGCCAGGATTCACCCAGCTCGATCCGGGTGGACGCCTCGGGGCTGCTGTACTCAATCCAGACCGGACTGCCATCACAGCGGAACGGCCTCAGGGTGGTGTCCAGTTTCTCCAGCAGTCCGTTCTGCAGCTGATCGGCGTGCAGGTTGAGCTTCAACCCGCGGCTAAACTGCTGACGAGCGCTCGCGACATCCATCACCGAGCTCACCCGCATCTTCATCTGGCCGGAATAGTCGTCGTGGCTAACCTGCCCTTCCACGACAATCACCTGATCTGACTGCAACAATTCCCGGTTCTCAAAGAAGGCTTCCGAGAACAGGGTCGCCTCTATCCGCGCGCTCCTGTCATCCAGAGTAATGAAACACATGGTGGAGCCGGTGCGGGTTTTCATGGTGCGCTGCGCAACCACCAGCCCCGCGACCCGCTGGGGAGACTTGTTCGGCTTCAGATCGGCAATGGAGGAGCGGACAAACCGCCGAACCTCTTTCTCATACTCATCAAAAGGGTGGCCGGTCAGGTACAGCCCCAGCGTGTCTTTCTCACCTTTCAGCCGTTGCTTCTCGGGCCACTCGCGCACACCGGCCACGTCCTCGTAAGGATCGCCACCATCGCCCGCCTCGAGCATTTCACCGAACATATCCATCATGCCAACGGATTCGTTACGGGATTGCTGGTCGGCCTGCTGCACGGCCTTGTCAATGCTGGCCATCAGCTGGGCACGGCTCGCGCCAAGCTTGTCCATGGCGCCAGAGCGGATCAGCGCTTCCATGGCCCGCTTGTTGACCTTCTTGAGATCAACCCGCCGGCAGAAATCGAAGATATCCTGGAAAGGCTCGCCATCGCCACGACCTTCCACGATGCTCTGGATCGGGCCCTCGCCCAGGCCTTTGATAGCACCGAGGCCATACACAATCTGGCCTTCGTCGTTAACGGTAAAGGTGTATTCCGAGCGGCTGACGTCAGGTACCAGAAGATCCAGCTTCATGTTCCGGCACTCTTCCACCAGCGTGACCACCTTGTCGGTGTTCTGCATATCGGCAGTCAGTACCGCGGCCATGAACTCTGCCGGGTAATGGGCTTTCAGCCAGAGTGTCTGGTAGGACACCAGTGCATAGGCGGCGGAGTGGGATTTGTTGAAGCCGTAGCCGGCAAACTTCTCTACCAGGTCAAAGATGTTTTCGGCCAGGGTCGTGTTGATCCCGTTCTGCTCACAGCCATCCAGGAAAAACTGCTTCTGCTTGGCCATTTCCTCGGGCTTTTTCTTACCCATGGCGCGTCGCAGCATGTCCGCATTACCAAGGGTATAACCGGCCATCACCTGGGCGATCTGCATGACCTGCTCCTGGTACAGGATAACCCCGTAGGTGGGCTCCAGAACCGGCTTCAGGCCTTCATACTGGTAATCCGGATGCGGGAAGGACATGGGTTGGCGGCCGTGCTTACGGTCGATAAAGTCGTCCACCATGCCCGATTGCAGCGGCCCCGGCCGGAACAGGGCCACGAGGGCGATCATGTCTTCGAGGGAGTCCGGTTGGAGACGGCGAATCAGGTCTTTCATGCCCCGGGATTCCAGCTGGAACACCGCCGTGGTTTCCGCTTTCTTGAGCATGTCGAACGAGGGCACGTCATCCAGCGGAATCTCGTTGATGTCGAGCGGCTGCATGCCCTTCTTTTCCCGGCGCGGATTGATCATGTTCAGCGCCCACTTGATGATCGTGAGCGTCCGCAGGCCCAGGAAGTCGAACTTCACCAGGCCGGCGTCTTCCACGTCGCCTTTGTCAAACTGGGTCACCAGGCTTCCGCCCTCGTCGTCGCAGTACAGGGGCGAAAAATCGGTGATCTTGGTAGGCGCGATCACCACGCCGCCGGCGTGTTTACCGGCGTTCCTGCACACGCCCTCGAGCTTCAGGGCCATTTCCCAGATTTCCTGGGCTTCCTCGTCGTTCTCGAGAAACTCGACCAGCTGTGGCTCCTGCTCCAGAGCCTTCTCCAGGGTCATGCCCGGCTCGAACGGGATCATTTTGGACAGCTTGTCGGCCAGGCCATAGGATTTGCCCTGCACCCGGGCAACATCCCGCACAACCGCCTTCGCGGCCATGGTGCCGAAGGTAATGATCTGCGACACCGCCTCTCGTCCGTATTTCTGGGCGGTGTATTCGATCACCCGGTCCCGGCCCTCCATGCAAAAGTCGACGTCAAAGTCGGGCATGGAAACCCGTTCCGGGTTCAGGAACCGCTCGAACAGCAGGTCATATTCTAGTGGATCCAGGTCAGTGATCAGCTGGGCGTAGGCCACCAGCGAGCCGGCACCGGAACCCCGGCCTGGCCCCACGGGCACACCGTTGTTCTTGGCCCACTTGATGAAGTCCATCACGATCAGGAAGTAGCCCGGGAACCCCATCTGGATGATGATATCCAGCTCGAAGTTCAGGCGCTTGTAGTAGGCCTCGCGTTTGGCATCGTATTCCGGATCGTCCTTGCTGAGGGTCTTGGCCAGCCGCTCTTCCAGCCCCTCCTCGGAGACCTTTCGGAAATAGTCGTCCATGGTCATGCCATCGGGAATCGGGTAATTGGGCAGGAAATACTCACCCATCCGAACCTTCACCGAGCAACGCCGGGCAATCTCCACGGTGTTCTCGATTGCTTCCGGGATGTCGCTGAACAGCTCGATCATCTCATCGGCGCTGCGCAGGTACTGCTGGTCACTGAACCGGCGATCACGGCGCGGATCATCCAGGGTACGACTCTCACCGATACAGACCCTGGCCTCGTGAGCCTCAAAGTCTTCCGCCTCCAGGAAGTGCACATCGTTAGTGGCAACCACCGGAAGGCCAAGAGCACCGGCCAGCTCAACACTCAGGTGCAGGCAGTCTTCGTCTCCTGGACGACCGGTGCGCTGTAACTCGAGGTAGTAGCTATCCGGGTACAAATCCATCCAGTAACGGGCGCGCTCGCGGGCCAGTTCCGGTTTGCCCGCCATCAAAGCCTTGCCCACATCGCCCATTCTCGAACCAGAGAGCGCAATCAAACCGTTCGGCCGAGCCTCAAGCCATTTGCGCTGGATGATCGGCTTGCCAAACCGCTGCCCCTCGGTATACCCCAGGGAAATGATTTCGGTGAGGTTGAGATAACCGTCGTTATCTCGCGCCAACAGCGTGATGCGGAACGGATTCTCGGGCTCGTCCGGATTTTCCAGCCACAGATCGGCGCCAATGATGGGTTTGACGCCCGCGCCCATGGCCGCCTTGTAAAAGCGAACCAGCGAGCACATGTTGGATTGCTCGGTCAGGCCAACAGCCGGCATGCCCAGCTCGGCAACGCGCTTTATCAGCGGTTTAACCCTGACCAGGCCATCCACCATGGAGTATTCGGAATGGACGCGGAGGTGTACAAAAGTCTGCGACATAACGTCAGGTTATTCCTGCTGTGTAATTCAGTTGGGGCGGCCGGCTCAACCGCCGATCACGGCCCGGAGTTCTTCTTCGGTCTGGGGTCCAAAACGGGTCTCTACCAGATCGCCGCCCGGATTAACCAGAAAAGTGGCAGGCAGCGCGACCGGTAACTTCCAGCCGAACCCCGGCCCTGGATCGTCCGCCAGCATGGTAAATTCAATGCCCATACGCTCGCCCAGTTCGACCAATGCGTCGCCCCGCACCCCATCAAAATTGACGGCGAGTACGGTAATGTCGGGCGCCTTGTCCAGCTCATTGAGCTCGGGAATTTCTTCGAGGCACGGTTTGCACCATTCCGCCCAGTAGTTAACCAACACCCACTGGCCGCGCAAGGTGTCCCAGTTCAGTTTTGTGCCTTCTGCCCGCTCTAGCTCGATTTTCTGGCAGCCGGACATCGCCAGAATGAGCAGCGCCACGGCCAGAACATGCAGGCCGGAACGCCTACGGACAGAATCAGGGTACTGCACTGGAAAACCTCCTGTTAGACTACCGGCCACAGAAATCGTGGACTCCATTCAGACAATCAGGCACGAAGATGACAGAACCCACCCGGATTTTCCACAACCCTCGCTGCTCGAAATCCCGCCAAACCCTTGAACTGCTTACCGAACGGGGAATTGAGCCAGAGATTATACGCTACCTGGAAACACCACCGACAGAGCAGGAGCTCAAGGATATCCTGAACGCACTGGATCTTCGCCCCCGCGAACTGATGCGCACGAAAGAAAAAGAGTATAAAGAACAGGGCCTGAACAGCCCCGACCTGAGCGACGAACAACTCATCGCCGCGATGGTAGCAACACCGAAACTGATTGAACGACCGATTGTAATCGCCAACGGCAAAGCAGCACTTGGCCGGCCACCGGAAAACGTTCTCTCGATCCTGTAACGCCGAACAATCTCCTCCAGCCAGATCAGAAGGATCTCTGACGATGTCCGATCAATTGCCCTATGTTCTCGTGCTATTTTACAGCCGCACAGGCCAGACTGCGGAGCTGGCCAGCCAGATTGGTCGTGGCGTGGCCCGGGTAACAGGCATGGAAGCGAGGTTGCGGGCGGTACCGCCGGTTTCACCGGACACGGAAGCGTCCCTGCCCGCAGTTCCGGACTCTGGAGCGCCTTACGCCAGCAAATCCGATCTCGCAAATTGCGCCGGCCTGGCCATCGGCAGCCCCACCCGCTTTGGCAACATGGCAGCGCCCCTGAAGCATTTCCTCGACACGACCGGCGACCTCTGGCTGAGCGGAACCCTGGAAGGCAAACCGGCGGGCGCATTTACCTCTACCGGCAGCCTCCATGGCGGGCAGGAAACGACTCTCATGACCATGATGATGCCGCTGCTGCATCATGGCATGGTGGTCTGTGGTCTCCCCTACTCGGAGAAGAGTCTCGGCGAAACGGACACCGGTGGCACACCCTACGGCCCTACCCACTGGGCCGGAACCGGCGAACAGCAACCCCTGAGCACGCATGAGAAAGCCCTGTGCCAGGCCTTCGGCGAACGTCTGGCGCGACTGGCGCTGAAACTCGCTGACTGATACGCGACCGGGCGCAGGACGTACTTTGCTCTACACTTATCGATTCCGGAACACACTATGCTGAACAACCCGAAGGCCCGCGTCACTGTGCGGGCGACGATCGCCCTTTACATCGGCGTGCTTGCCACCCTGCTGATTACCACGTTCTACCCGGCTCCCGTCGAGGGTGTTTCAATACCCCTGATGCTGGCGGTGAAACTGGTCCCGCTTCTGCCCTTTGCGGTCACGGTCTTTCGCGGTCACAATCGGGGCTATATCTGGATGTCCTTCGTGGTGATCTTCTACTTCACTCAGGCCGTTGTTTCGGCATGGCTGAGCGAAGGCGCCCCGGGGCCGGTCATTTTGACGGTACTGACCTTCCTGTTGTTCACTGTTGCCATGATTCACCTGAAGGTGAACCGGCCGGTGGCAGACGGAAACACACCCTGAAGACCTGGAACTGACCCTCTATGGCTGACACGAGCAACTCCGGAACGGTGCAGCGGCCACCCGCGCCGCCCAGAAGTACCCTGACCCTGAGAGATGTCTGCACCGCGCTTGTTACCAGCGGGGAAATCAGCCAGGAAGACGCAGAGCGGGTGTTGTCGGCCAACCTGGGCGCGGCAACCGGCGACGGACAGAAAGGCAGGCGCCACCCGCTGGAACTGGTGGCGATTGCCGCGCTGACCAGCCAGAAGAGCAGTCGCACCCTGGATCTGGATCGGCTGACTCACTGGCTGGCCGACTGGGCGGGGCAACCCTACTACCATATTGATCCCCTCAAGATCGACACACCCGCCATTGCCCGGGTGATGTCTTACGCCTTTGCGCAGCGCCATGGCATCCTGGCCGTTGAGATCGGCGCCGATGAGGTGCTGATCGCCAGCACAGAACCTTTCAAGAGCGATTGGGTGCAGAACCTTCAACAGGCCGTTCGCAAGGATATCCGGCGCGTTGTCGCCAATCCCGAGGATATCCGCCGGTACACAGTAGAGTTCTACCAGCTCGCCAATTCCGTCAGCAAGGCCAGCGGCAGCCAGGGCCCAGGTGTTGCCGGCAACCAGAATTTCGAGCAGCTGCTCGATCTTGGCGCCAGCGAACACCCGGACGCCAATGACCAGCACGTCGTCAAGATTGTCGATTGGTTGCTTCAGTACGCCTTTGACCAGCGTGCCTCGGATATTCACATCGAGCCCCGCCGCACGGTCACCCAGGTCCGGTTCCGGATCGACGGCGTGCTGCACAACGTTTATGAATTCCCCGAGCATGTAGGCGTGGCGGTGACCAGTCGCCTCAAGATCCTGGGTCGCCTGAATGTGGCAGAGAAACGCCGCCCCCAGGACGGTCGCATCAAGACCCGCAAACCCGACAACCGGGAGGTGGAACTGCGTCTGGCCACCATGCCGACTGCCTTTGGCGAAAAGATGGTCATGCGGATCTTTGATCCAGACGTGCTTTTGAAGTCCTACGAGCAACTGGGATTCGGCAAGGAAGACCGCCAGCGCTGGCAGGAAATCACATCCCGCCCACACGGCATCGTCCTTGTCACCGGGCCCACTGGCTCCGGCAAGACCACGACCCTGTATTCGACCCTGAAACAGATTGCATCGCCCGAGCTGAACGTCTGCACCATCGAGGATCCCATCGAAATGGTGGAGCCGGCGTTCAACCAGATGCAGGTTCAGACCAATATCGACCTGACCTTTGCAGCCGGCGTAAGGGCGCTGCTGCGTCAGGACCCGGATATCATCATGATCGGCGAGATCCGCGACCTGGAAACGGCGGAAATGGCCGTGCAGGCTGCCCTGACAGGCCACCTGGTGCTATCGACCCTGCATACCAATGACGCCCCGAGTGCAATCACCCGAATGATGGAACTGGGCATTCCGCCTTACCTGATTCGGGCCACGGTACTGGGCGTGATGGCACAACGGCTTGCCCGAACTCTGTGCCCCCATTGCAAGGCGCCCGGGCCCGCGGACGAACAGGCGTGGCAGACCCTCACCCGGCCCTGGAAAGCGCCGGTTCCAAAGCAGTTCTATCAGCCCGTGGGTTGCCTGGAATGCCGGAACACAGGGTATCTTGGCCGCGCAGGGGTTTATGAAATTATGACGCTGTCTGGCGCATTGCTACGACAGATCACCGATCATTGCGAGCTGGAGCAGCTCAGGCTGGATGCCTACAAGGAAGGCATGAAATCCCTGCGCTTGAGTGGTGCACAGAAAGTGGCCGCCGGCCAGACAACGATGGAAGAGATTCTGAGGGTGACGCCGGAAAGCCAGCGCTGAATGAGGGTCAGGCTCCCGGGCGCAATCCGCACTGGCCCAGTAATTCCTGCCAGGCTTTGGTGTGGGCCATCATGGCCACGTCCAGTTCCCGCCACAGGCTGGCCTCGGCGCCCTGTGAGAGATGCCGCTCATACCAGCCGGCGAAACTTTCTGGCATAACCGCCCGCTGCATTTCCGCCAACTGCTCGAACGGCTCGATGAGCGCCACCCGTCCCTGGGTCACAGTGCTCACATAGGGTTGGATCTTTTCGATATAAACACTGAAAAACATACTCTGAACAATATCCGACTGGTTGTTCAGCTGGCCGTTAATACACAGAGGCTTGCCTTCAATTCTCTGCTTGAGCAAATTCGTCCCGTCCTTCAGCCTTGCAGTCAGAAGAAGCGCGCTGTTGATCAACTGACCGGCGCGGTATTCTGCCTGCCAGCGCTGATGAACGTCGCCGGCAAAGTCGAGGGAAACGGCCAGATCTTCAGAGTACAAACGGGCCACTGCTGCGTTCAGGCTGTCGATATCAAGGGCGAGATCAGACACCGGATTGCCCTCTGGCGCGACGGGATAGTAGCCCTTGGCCAGGGTAAACAGCTTTTCGATTTCTTCGACGCCCCAGGTGGCATTCCAGATAGCAATGGGCAGGGATTCAAGCTTGCTGTCGATACCACCGGCAAGCTCTTCGGCAAATTCTTCATCTTCTATATCCGGCAGACAGTCCCTGGCCGCTTCGATAAACCGGATTTCATAACGAAGGCGGTTCAGGGGTTGCATAACCCGCCCCATCACCGAGTTTTTCTCACCAACAACGTACTGGAGTTCACAGCCGTAGAGCGATAGAAAATCGAGCATTCCCATGTCCAGTTCGGGCATGGTCAGCACACGGTCACGGCGGCGGGGAAGCTGGCTGGCGGAGGGAATGTCAGAAAACTCGGGATCGGCTTCCAACACGCGGGCCACCCGCTCCACATACTCGTCCATCATGGGACGCGCATCCGAGAACGGGTCGCAACCGGCAATAAGCACGGCGAGAACCGGCGCAAAGATTCTGCAAATTCCGGTTCCGGGCATTCATTCCTCCTGCGATGGCGTTAAAAAGCCCCGGGCCTAGCGCTTTTGCAGCAGGGTATCGACCTCCGCAAAATCACGGGCAACGAAACGTTCGGTTTTCGGCAGATCTCCCTCGCGAACAAGCCAGGCAGTTTGCATGCCGGCTTCCTCGGCTGCCTCCAGTTCAGCTTCCACATCAGACAGGAACAGCACCGTGCAGGCCTCGACGCCCAACTCAGACAGAATATTCCGGTATGAAACGGCCTCTTTCTTGCCACCGATACGGGTATCGAAATAGCCCGAGAAAAACGGCGTAAAATCGCCTTCCGTGGTAAAACCGAAAATCAGCTTCTGGGCTTTCACCGAACCTGATGAATATACGAACAAACGCAGCCCCCGATCATGCCAGCGTTGAAGGTAGTCGGCTGCGTCAGCATAGATGTGACCTTTCAGCTCTCCCTGCTGATATCCCTGCTCCCAGACCATGCCCTGCAGCGTCTTAAGAGAGGTTTCCTTGCGGTCTTCCCTGATCCAGGTTTCAAGCACTTGGATCAGCCCTTCGACATCCTCACGCGCAACGCCTGAAACCTCGGCCACTGCGTCCAGTTGCTCAGACACAGCCGGGCTGTCCTGATGCTGTTCACGGACAAAACGCGGCAGGTGCTCGCTGGCATAGGGAAACAGGACATCGTGCACAAACGAAATAGAGCTGGTGGTGCCTTCGATATCCGTGAGCACAACCCGGATCATTCGGCCGCTCCTGCCAGCGCCTCATAGCGAGGCAGGCGACCGGCGATGTCTTCACCGGTAAAGTCCGCCACCCAGCCCTCGGGGTTGGTGAACAGGCGAATGCAGGTAAACGCAGGTTCCGGGCCCATATCAAACCAGTGACGAGTGCCATCGGGCACACTGATCAGATCGTTTTTCTGGCACAGCACGGCGAAAACCTCGTTGCCGAAGTGCAGGTAAAACAGACCCTGGCCACGGACAAAGAAACGAACTTCGTCTTCACTGTGGGTGTGCTCATCCAGGAACTTTTGACGGAACGCGTCTTTCTGCGGATTGTCCGGGTTCAGGCTAATTACATCCGCGGTCTGAAAACCACAGTCGTGCTTCAGTTTCGAGACTTCCTCGCTGTAGGCCTCAAGGATGTCTTCCTGGGAGGCGTCAGCCGGCAGATCTTTCGTTGGCCACTGCTCATAGCGCACACCGTGGCGGGCCAGAAGCTCCCGTATTTCTTCAGGATTCCCGGTCACTTTGCGTGCCTTTTCGGGCTGGCTCTGGTCGAAAATACTCAGGGTAGTCATGGGCGAACCCTCATGGTTTCAAGCTCACATTCAAACAGGAATTCAAAGGCCTCGACATGGCGCAGGCAATCGGCCATGGTTTTGCCCCAGGTGTACAGGCCATGGCCACGAATCAGGTAGCCTGGCTGTTCCGGATGCTCCCGGAACCATTCGCGAGTGTGCTCCGCCAACGCGTCGATGTCCTGGGTGTTGTCGAACACCGGAACCGTCAGGACTGATTCGTGGGTCTCAACGCCGGTAAACGCCTTCTGCAGCTCATAGCCTTCCAGCGCCAGTGGCTGGCCGGGCTCAAGCAGACGACTGAGCACCGTTGCCTTCACCGAGTGGGTGTGCAGAACCGCGCCCACCTCGGGAAAGACCTCATACAGCACCGTATGCAGCCTTGTTTCTGCAGAGGAGCGACAGTCGCTCTGTACCGGCCGGCCGGCCAGATCGACCACCATGACATCACCCGCCCCCAGCTGCCCCTTGTGACGGCCTGAAACAGTAATGGCGATGTGTTCGGCATCGATGCGGGCAGAATAGTTACTGCTGGTTGCGGGCGACCAACCCTGCTGGTACAGGAATCGACCGGCTTGCACAATCGCATCCGCGGCGACGGCGTATCGAGTTACATCAAACACGAGTTCTCTCCCGGGTTTCAGAGCGCTTGGGACACTCCCATGGGCGCCATTATAGGGACGAACCGGCTCCTCGCAAATGATGCCTTGCGGCAATCAGATCGGCGACAATGGAGACAGCAATTTCTGCCGGTGTCTTGCTCGGAATATCGACGCCAATGGGGGCTCGCAGGCGCTCCAGTGCGTCTTCTTCCAGCCCCAGAGAGGCGAGCCTCTCCCGCCTGGCTTCTGAGGTTCTTCGGGATCCCATGGCGCCAACATAAAAGGCTCTGGAGTGAAGAGCGGCCAACAGCCCCATATCATCGACGCGCGGATCATGGGCGAGGGCCAGAATACCGGACCAGGCGTCGCCAAACTGTGTCGAAATCAGATCATCGGGCAGGCGCCGGTCCAGGGGAATCCCTTCAAAACTCCAGCCGGCGGCGAAGGCCTCCCTCGGCTCACAGAGGGTGACAGCAAAATCCGCCGCGGTCGCGAATTCAAAAACGTAACGGGCGACTTCGCCGGCACCGATCAGCAATAGCCGGCACTCGGGCTGCAAAGTGTGAAGGAGCTGTTGGCCGTCAAAGTGGACCGCGTTACCGGCCCGGGAGACAGAATGCTCCAGCGTCGCTGCCCCGTTTATCGGCACGCGACGAGCCACCGGTTCTCGATCGCGCAAGGCAGCCGCCAATGCCTGAACGTGATCGAGACCCGTCTGCCCCCGGAAGGGTTCAATCAGAAGCCGTATCCGGCCACCGCAAGGCAGCTGGAAATGATCCCGGTCATCATCGGTGATTCCATAATCAACGAAAACCGGATGGTCCGGACCATCTTCCGCTGTGCGCCGGAGCAGGTCCTCTTCCAGACAGCCACCGGACACTGATCCACTCCAGTGACCGGATTCTGCAATCGCCAGCCAGGAGCCAACCGGACGCGGCGAGGAGCCCCAGGTGTCTACTATGGTGCAAAGCCAGGCTCTCTGGCCTTCCGCCAGCCAGCGAGACATTCTGTCTAATACGGTCTGGCGGCCAGTAGCGACCGAATAGGCGACGCTTGAATCAGGCATTGGCTCTCAATGGCAGGCTACGCTGTCGCTTTCCATTGAGCGCAAACAGGGCATTACCCAGGGCCGGGATCACCGGCGGCACGCCAGGCTCGCCGACTCCGGTCGGCGACTCGCTGCTTGCAACAATATCCACCAATACCTCAGGACGCTCGTACTGCCTCATTAGGCGGTAGTCGTGGAAATTGCTCTGCTGGACCTCGCCATTCTCCAGCGTGATTTCTCCATAAAGTGCCGCGGTCAGCCCAAACAGGATACCGCCCTCGATCTGGTCCTCCACGATACGGGGGTTTACGACCTGGCCACAGTCCACCGAGCAGGTGACCTTGTATACCCGGATCGCACCATTCTCGATTCCGGCTTCCACCACCTGGGCAACGTACGTTCCGAAACTCCGAAACAGGGCGAGCCCCCGGGCCCGACCCTCTGGCACAGGCGACTGCCAGTCGGCCAGCCTGACAACCCGGTCAAGCACTTCAAGGTGCCTCGGCTCGTGGGCAATAAGGCGACGACGGAACCGGTAAGGATCCTCACCTGCCTCATGGGCAAGTTCGTCCATGAAGGTTTCGACGGCAAACCCGTTGTGGGAAAAACCTACCGAACGCCACCAGGTAATCGGAATGCCGGGATCGGTGTGGGTATGACGGATATCAATATTGGGGACCCGGTAGGGGTATTCGATAGCCCCCTCAATCGCGGAGTGATCTTTCGGCGTGGCAATGCCTTCGGCCATTAGCCCGACTGAGCCAAGTGTGTCGTACATGAATTTTGGCGCCCAGGGATACTGGGCAGGGGCCGCATTGCGGACATACCAGTCCAGGATCTGAGGACCAACAATCTGGTGATGCCAGCCCTTCAGCTCAGCACCAGACAGGCTAGCTTTCATGCGGTGCAGCATGGCAGGGCGATAGAGATCGTGACGGGTGTCCTCTTCACGGGACCAGATGACCTTAACCGGCCGTCCGACCCGATAGGCCACTGCCGCCGCTTCTTCGATATAGTCCTGCGTCAGTCGACGACCAAAACCGCCGCCAAGAAAGGTCGTATTGATAGTGATATCGTCGGGGCCAAGATTGGTCACCCGGGCTGCTGCTATCCGGCCAAGGTCCGGCGCCTGTGTAGGGGCCCACACCTCCATGCCGTCCTCTCTGTACCAGGCCGTGGCATTCATGGGCTCCAATGTCGCGTGGGCCAGGTAGGGCTGGGCATATTCCGCTTCCACCACCCGGTCGCCCTCCTCCATGGCACTGGCAAAACTGCCCTCACTACGCTCGGACTCTCCGGGATCGTCATCGGCGGCGGCGCGGTAGGAGTCGAATACGTCGCCCGTAGACAGAGACACGGCATCCGAAAAATCCCAGTCTATCTTGAGCGCGTCCTGAGCCTTCCGGGCACGCCAGTATTTGTCGGCAACAACGGCCACGCCACGCTCGATCTTGAATACATCAAGCACACCCGTCATTGCACGGACCTGATCAGCGTTGAAGTCCCGGACCCGGCCGCCGCGTCGGGGAGGCCGTGAAACAACGCCGTACACCATGTCCGGAAGATCGACATCAATCCCGTAAACTGCGGTTCCCGTGGACTTCGCCCGGGCATCGAGTTTGCCTCGCTGCTTGCCAATGTATTTCCATTCGCTCTGCGGCTTGAGCGCTATGTCACCACGCAGCACTTCTTTGGCGGCCAACTCAACCAACTGGCCATAGGCCATGGAGTCGATACCGTTCGGGTGCACCACCCTGCCTTCACTGGCGCGACATTCGGTTGCTTCGACGTTCCATACACGTGCTGCCGCCATAACCAGCATTTGCCGGGCTTCTGCTCCGGCCGTTCGAAGCGGCTCCCAACTGGTCGCAACACTGGTGCTTCCGCCTGTCAGTTGCAGCTTGTACAGAGGATTTCGATACTCCGGCGCCACAGGTGCAAAGCGTGGGGTGATCCGCTCCGGCTGGATTTCCAGCTCTTCGGCAATCAAAGTGGTCAAGCCGGTGTAGGTGCCTTGCCCCATTTCGACCCGGGCCAGGGTGAAGAAGACTTCATCATCGGCAGTCAGTTCCAGCCAGGCATCGGGACGCCATTCGCCCGTGTCCGGCTCATACCCCGTCTGGATTCCCGCGCAGCCCGGCAACGTTATTGAAACCATGAGGCTCCCGGAGGCCCCGGCACTGACCTTGAGGAAATTTCGTCGGTTCATCGCCATGTTATGCGGCCCCTCCCTGAGCGCCGTCTGACGTATCAGCGACGACGGATTCCACGGCAGAAATGATCCGCGAGTAGGTGCCGCATCGGCAAAGATTGCCTGTCATGGCCGCAACAATTTCCTCACGAGAAGGCGCCGGATTGCTGGCCAGAAGGTGGGCCGCACTCATGATCTGGCCTGACTGGCAGTAGCCGCATTGAGGAACGCCGTGTTCTATCCAGGCTTCCTGCAGTGCATGAAGACGACGTCCCTCCCCCAAGCCTTCAATCGTAACCACATCACCACCCGCGGCCATTTCGACCGGTGTCGAGCAGGAGCGCACAGGCTGCCCGTTCAGGTGAACTGTGCAGGCACCACAGAGGCCCGCGCCGCAACCGAATTTGGTTCCCTTGAGCCCCAGCTCATCACGCAATACCCATAGAAGAGGCGTATCCCCTTCAATGTTCAGCGACCGCTCGTCGCCATTGACTGTCAGGCTCACGGCCATCCCAACCCTCTCCTTTACCTGTCTCCGGTGTTGTTTCCGGATTTATTATTGTCGCTACCCCTATGGCAGATACCAGAGTCCTATCTGACGACTTCTTCGCCATCCTTGTTAACCCAGATCTTGCGTTCGCCGGACTCCATCTTGCCGTTTGAGTCCCAGACCTCCCGGTCCGTTGTGGCCTCTTCAACCTTGCCGTTGTCGTTCCAGATAACTCGATCCTTACAGCCCGCCAGTGCCAGTACGGCGAATACAACCAATACAGCTTTTTTCACGACGATAACCTCCGTTCAGCCGCCACCGCGGCTCTTGTTAAGGAATACCTGGGATTGGCAGCCCTAACGGCTGCCGTGGAGTTCACGATTATGCTGCTTATCCCGGTCACTCTTTCGCACCATGACATAAACAGCCCCCGTACCACCATGGTGTTTCTGGGCCGAATGAAAGGCCAGGACATCGTCCAGCTCCGGCAACCATTTGGCGAGGTAGCTTTTCAACTGGGCGATACCATCAGGATTACGCTCGCCCTTGCCATGAAGAATGATGACCGACCGCAGGCCATAGCGCACGCAATCACCGATGAACCTGAAGACTTCGCGACGGGACTGCTCAACGGTCATACGGTGCAGATCAAGGCGGGCTTCGATCGGATACTGGCCCAGCCGGAGCTTTCGAAATACGCCGTGCTGGATGCCTGGCCGCTGCCAGCTCAGGATATCGTGGGCCGTAAGCGGCTCTACCATGTCGGAAGTCAGGGGATTGGTGTCCCGCGCGGGCTTTTCAACAGCCGCCCGTTGACGTTCCAGATGGCCTGGCGTCAGTTCCCGGGGCGTTGTCACCTCGGCCCGGTTGGGCTTGCGGATACGCCGGACGTCTTTCATTTCCTCAAGGAAGCTGAGGCGCTCTTCTTTGGTAGTCATGGCGTTACAATTAATGACCTGTTTCAGGAACCGACTTTACCACCCGGGTAACCGGCCTTAAAGAAAACTGATCTATGTCAGACTTATTGCGACCAAAATCGTAGGGCAACAGATGCTTTGGCTACACTACACTTCAGACGGACAATAATAACCAGCGAGTGACGACGGACATGGCCTCAGCGCACCAGGAAAATGACCGCCCGCAGAACATCCGCGCCATCATGACGTTTTTGCGGGAACACGCGCCTTTCTCCAGCATGGATGACTCCCATCTTGCGCATTTCGCGGAGAACGCCTCCATCCAGTTCTACGCCGATGGCGATATCGTGCTGTCTCCGGATCAGGATGTCGTTAAACGATTCTACGTGGTCAAACAGGGGCGGATTCGTGGCGAACGCCACAACGACAAAGAAGACCGCACGGAAACGACCTTCGAAATCAGCCAGGGCGAGTGCTTTCCCCTCGCCGCCATGATCGGCGAACGGCCAACCAGAACCCTGCATCGGGCAGACGGCGACACCTTCTGCCTCAGCATCGGGCAGACAGCGTTCGTTACACTCTTTGCTGAAAGCGAACCTTTCCGGGATTTTTGCCTGCGGGGCGTCAGCAGCCTGCTCGATCAGGTGAACCGGCGCATACAGTCAAGTGCCATGGCCTCAATCGGGTCCAGCACGTCCCTCGATACGCCACTTGAACGCTATGCCCTGCGCAATCCGATTGTCTGCTCGCCCGATCTGCCGGTGCGTAAAGCCGTGGCCCGAATGCACGAAAACAACGTCGGCAGCATTATCGTTACCGATGAAAACCGTATCCCGACCGGCATTTTCACACTGCGGGACCTTCGCACCATGATCGCCGAGGGCACCGGCCCCCTGGATACGCCCATACAGCAGGTAATGACCAAGAATCCCTGCTGCCTTCCCTCCCATGCGGATGCGTTCGAAGCTGCCATGCTGATGGCGGAGCATCATTTTGCGCATCTTTGCGTCATCGACGATGACCGTAAACTGATTGGCGTGGTTTCGGAACGAGACCTGTTCTCCCTGCAGCGCGTGGACCTGGTAAACCTTGCCCGCACCATTGGCACGGCCACCCACCTGCGCACCCTGGTCAGCCTGCGAACAGACGTATCACGCCTGGTGGATGCGATGCTCGCCCACGGCGCCGACTCCGGGCAGGTGGTCAAGATCATCACCACGCTCAATGATGTAACCGTCAGACGGGTCCTGGAACTGAACATCAAGAAGAACGACCCGGGCATTCCCTTCACCTGGCTGACGTTTGGCAGCGAGGGCCGCCAGGAGCAGACCCTGCTGACCGACCAGGACAACGGCATACTGTTCCAGACGCCGGAAGGGATGACCGCCGAACAGGTCCGGGAAAAGCTGTTGCCCTTTGCGCGAAAGGTAAACGACGAACTGGCCGAATGTGGCTTCACCCTGTGCAAGGGCAACATCATGGCCAGTAACCCGAAACTCTGCTTGAGCGACAAGGAGTGGGACGACTGGTTTATCCGGTTCATTGATGCCTCCACACCCCAGAACCTGGTGTATTCCTCAATTTTTCTTGATATGAGGGCTATCTACGGTCCAACCGAGCCGCTGAACGATCTTCTGGACAAGATCCTCACGCGGATCCGGAAAAACGCCCTGTTCCAGAAAATGCTTGCCGGGAACGCGTTTCAGCGGAAGCCGCCGCTCACCATGTTCCGCAATTTCCGCTATATATCCGAGGGCAACAAGCACTCACTGGACCTCAAGCGTCAGGGCCTGGCGCCGTTTGTTGAGGCAGTGCGGGTTTTCGCCCTGGCGAATGGCGTTGAGACCGCGAACACGCTGGAGCGCATGGATGAGCTGGCGAAAAAGGGCGTCTTCGATCCGAAAGATGCCAACGCCTGGAAGGAAGGTTATAGCCTGATCCAGGCGATCCGCATGCGGGCCCACCAGGAAATGCTGGCAAAGGGAGAGGAGCTCACCAACTACATCGATCCCGACGATCTGAACCCACTCGACCGTCGAATCCTGCGGGAATCTTTCAGGCAGGCGCAGCGGTTGCAACAGAAACTCGAAGTTACCTACCAACTCTGACCTTCAGGCGCGAGACATGCTGGAACAGATCAAACAATGGATTGAGCATCGCCGGGGCGGAAAAATCGGCAGCCACGATCCTGGCAATCTGCCCAACCCGAAAACGCCAGGAGAACAGTTGCTTACGGACTGCCGTCTGATCGTGCTGGATCTTGAAACCACGGGACTGAACCCCTCCAAGGACGAGGTGATCGCTATCGGGGCCGTCGCCATCCGCGGCGGCATTATCCATCTGGGCGACCAGTTCGACCTGATCCTCAGGCGTCCGGAGCTCGACATCCGCGAAACCGTGCTCATTCACGGGATCGGGCCCGAGGCGCTGACCCAGGGGCACGAAATCGAGGATGCCCTTCTCTATCTTCTTGAGTGGATGAACGGCGACCCGATCCTGGCCTACCACTCGGCGTTCGATCAGAAATTTCTGGAAAAGACCCTGAAGGCGCAGCTTGGCTATACCCAGCCTCATACCTGGATGGACGTGGCCGACCTGATGCCTGCATTTTTTCCAAACACCAAGACCGGTGGCAAAGGACTCGACAACTGGGCCGATTATTTCGGCCTTGAAGTCAGCGAACGTCACCACGCCGCTTCCGATGCTCTCGCGACAGCCGAACTTACCCTGGTCGCACTTAATAAGGCGCGGTCGGAAGGGGTAAAAACTCTCAAAGGGCTTTACGACAAGCTCCATTACCATCGGCGCCTGCAAAACATGCATCGTTTCTGAATCGATGCCCGACGGAACATCGCATTTATAGACCGACGTCACGCCAAATTACTGAGAATTAGACCTTTTGCCAATATCTATAAATCGCTTGACCAGTAAAGTCAGTAGGGACAACTAGTCGGAGAAGTACTTATATGAATAATAAATTCTCTAACAGAAGTGCCTCACCAAAAACCCACCCAACCTCCACAACAACAAAACAGGAGTGATCCTATGTCAGCAGGTCATAGCTACGATGCTGAAGCGTACTGGAAGGCGAATCTGCGCCTGATATTCGGGAGCCTGATAGTCTGGGCCCTGGTATCTTACGGCTTTGCAATTCTGCTCCGTCCGATGCTTGCCGGTATTCCGATTGGTGGTACTGATCTGGGCTTCTGGTTTGCCCAGCAAGGTTCCATCCTCACGTTCATCGCTCTGATCTTCCACTACGCGTGGCGCATGAACAAGATCGATGAAAAATTCGGCGTGCACGAGGAGTAAGAACGAATGAGCCAATTTGCTATTAACATCATTTTCGTAGGGGGCTCATTCCTCCTCTACATCGCAATTGCTATCTGGGCCAAGGCCGGAAGCACGAGTGACTTCTACGTTGCCGGCGGCGGTGTTCATCCGATCACCAACGGCGCAGCAATCGGCGCCGACTGGATGTCCGCGGCATCGTTTATCTCCATGGCAGGTCTGATTGCTGCCGGTGGCTACGCCAACTCCACCTTCCTTATGGGCTGGACTGGCGGTTACGTTCTGCTGGCCATGCTGCTGGCTCCGTACCTGCGGAAGTTTGGCAAGTTTACGGTTCCCGAGTTTATCGGCGACCGTTTCTACAGCAAGAATGCCCGCCTCGTAGCGGTTATCTGCCTGATCGTGGCGTCTGTAACCTACGTTATCGGCCAGATGGCTGGTGCCGGTGTTGCCTTCTCCCGCTTCCTCGAAGTTGATTCCACCGTTGGCCTGATGATCGCGGCTGTTGTGGTATTCGTCTACGCAGTAATGGGTGGCATGAAGGGTATCACCTACACCCAGGTGGCACAGTACTGCGTACTGATTGTTGCCTACACCATTCCTGCGGTGTTCATCTCCCTGCAACTGACCGGTAATCCGATTCCAGGTCTGGGTCTGTTCTCGACTCACGTGGATTCCGGCATGCCGATCCTCAGCAAGCTGAACCAGGTTATCACCGACCTCGGCTTCAATGAGTACACCGCCGATATCGACAACAAACTGAACATGGTTCTGTTTACCCTGTCGCTGATGATCGGTACTGCAGGCCTGCCACACGTTATCATCCGCTTCTTCACCGTACCCAAGGTGGCTGACGCACGCTGGTCCGCAGGCTGGGCGCTGGTATTCATTGCCCTGCTGTACCTGACTGCGCCTGCGGTTGCTTCCATGGCTCGCTTGAACCTGATGACCACCATCTACCCGGACGGCACCTCAGCGGAGCCGATCCAGTACGATGAGCGTCCGAACTGGATCAAGGAGTGGGAAATTACTGGTCTTATCCAGTTCACCGACAAGAACGAAGACGGCCGTATCCAGCTTTACAACGACAGCGAAGCCTTCGCGCCTACGGCTGAAGCCCGCGGCTGGAACGGCAACGAGCTGGTCGTAAACCGGGATATCCTGGTACTGGCCAACCCGGAAATCGCCAACCTGCCAGGCTGGGTCATCGGTCTGATCGCAGCGGGTGGTCTCGCAGCAGCACTGTCCACAGCGGCCGGTCTGTTGCTGGCGATCTCCTCGGCGGTCAGTCACGACCTGATCAAAGGTTCCATTAATCCGGCGATCTCGGAGAAAGGCGAGCTGCTCGCAGCACGGATATCGATGGCCGTTGCGATCGTTGTTGCCACCTACCTTGGGGCGAACCCTCCAGGCTTTGCGGCACAGGTCGTTGCCCTCGCCTTCGGTATCGCGGCAGCATCCCTGTTCCCGGCGCTGATGATGGGTATCTTCTCCAAGCGCGTGAACAACACCGGTGCCATCGCTGGTATGCTGAGCGGCCTGACGTTCACCCTGGTATACATCTTCGTGTACAAGGGCTGGCTGTTCATCCCGGGCACCAACAACCTGCCAGACACTCCGGACAACTGGGTGCTGGGCATCTCCCCGCTGTCAATCGGCGCTATTGGTGCGATCGTCAACTTTGCGGTAGCCTTCATTGTATCCAACGCAACTGAAGAACCGCCCGTTGAGATTCAGGAACTGGTTGAAAGCGTCCGTTACCCACGTGGTGCCGGTCAGGCTCAAGACCACTAAGCAACATCTCAGCCTGATTTGTTCGATGAACTGACAGGTTGATACTGAACGGGCTTCCTCAATGAGGAAGCCCGTTCTTTTTTGAGGAAGTCATTATATGTTCTGGACATTTGTCGCTACTGTAGTTTGCGGCCTTGGCGCTGCCGGTATTGCACTGGGTATTCGCGCCGCCACTCGAAACAAAGCCCCGAAGTGGATCATCCCCGTTTTCGCCGGCGCGGGCATGCTCGGCTATCTCATTTACATGGAATACACCTGGTTCGACCAGAAAGAAGCACGCCTGCCGGACGAAGCGGTGGTTGTGAGCACAGAATCCGACGGCATCCTTTGGCGCCCATGGACCTTCGTGCTCCCCTACGTCACCGCATTTTCCACGGTCGACACCAAAAGCATCAGCCGTGATACCAGCAGCGAAGACATCGTCCGGTTTACCCTCTATCGCTTCGAGCAGAAGATGACAGACGCGGTTTCTCATCGCGTTCACATCATTAACTGTGCGACCCGCGAACTGGTACCTCTGGGATCTGACGGAAGCCCGCGAGTGGATAACCTTAAACTGCTCGAGCCCGGAGACCCCCTGTATGAAACCGTCTGCGCCGAGTGATGACTCGTTAGCGTGATGTACCAACCTGCTGATACTGTCGGGAACGCGTAACCATGATTAGTGCCTGGCTGCTGGTCCTCATTTCCATCACCTACATCTCTATCCTGTTCGTGATCGCCTGGGCCGGCGACAAACACCCCGGGTTATATCGCAGGCGCCTGGCACGCACACACATATACGCACTCTCCCTGGCAGTCTACTTCACCTCCTGGACTTTCTATGGCGCCGTTGGACGCGCCACCCAGGAGGGTCTGGGGTTTCTCCCCATCTACCTCGGGCCCTTGCTGGTCTTCGTGTTCGGTGCGCCCTTGCTGCGCCGGATCATCTATATCAGCAAGCGCAATAACAGTACCTCCATTGCCGACTTCATCGCCTCCCGGTATGGCAAATCCCAGCTCCTGGCCGCAATGATTGCAACCTTTGCCCTGATCGGCAGTGTTCCCTACATTGCGTTGCAACTGAAAGCCATTGCGATGGGCTTCAACGTGCTCTCGGCTACCGGAACAGGCTATGAAGAGCTGAGCACGGCGGCCTGGAGTGATTCCGCGTGGTACATCACCCTTGCCCTGGCGGTTTTCACCGTTCTGTTCGGTACCCGGCACCTGGAATCCACCGAGCACCATCGGGGCATGATCCAGGCCGTGGCCTTCGAATCACTGATCAAGCTCGTGGCTTTCGTCGCCGTGGGGCTGTTCGTTGGCTACGGGCTCTATGGCGGGTTTGGCGACCTGTTTGAACGGGCCCGGGACGCGGACCTGATCGGCACCCTGACCACCGATGGTATCGAAGCGCCGGCATTCATTACCCAGACGCTCATTGCCATGCTCGCCATCATCTGCCTGCCCCGGCAATTTCATGTCATGGTGGTTGAAAATACCGATCATCGGGACTTCGAGATTGCCCGCTGGGCGATGCCGATCTACCTGATCGTAGCCAGCGCCTTTGTGCTTCCTATTGCCGCTGCGGGTCTGCTGTCGCCCGAGGCCTCTGCTGGAAACCCTGACATCCTGATACTGCAGCTGCCGATCATGGCAGGCGAGGAATGGCTGGCCATACTGGCGTTCCTCGGTGGCGGGTCAGCGGCTGCAGCCATGGTAATCGTGTGTTCCGTGGCGATTGCCACCATGGTCAGCAACGAGATCATCATGCCGGCCCTGCTGAAATTTTTCCGACCGGGCATGAACCGGCGCACGGACCTCAGCTACCTGCTCCTGAGTATCCGCCGGGTGGCTATCTTTGTGGTGCTGCTCACCGCCTATGGTTTTTATCGGATGGCCGGCGAAGACTACAGCCTGACGGCCTTCGGCCTGCTGTCATTTGCGGCAGCGGCGCAGTTCGGGCCGGCGCTGGTAGGCGGCATTATCTGGCGCCGGGGCAATTACATGGGCGCCGTCTGGGGCCTTGGCCTTGGTTTCCTGATGTGGTGTTACACCCTGCTACTGCCGGCACTGGCCACCACCGGTTGGGTCAACGACACACTGATTGAGCAGGGAATCTGGGGACTGAACTGGACGCGCCCCACTGCCCTGTTCGGGTCCGAGCTGGACCAGACCAGTCACGGCATTATCTGGAGCCTCGGCATCAACACGCTGGTGTACATCGTACTTTCGATGCTGACCCGTCAACGTGTCCGCGAAAAGATCCAGATTGCCTCCTTCTTCCACGATCCGCAGCCCAAAGCGGAAACCGCGCAGCACCAGAGCTGGCAGGGCGAAATACTGACATCCGACCTCCGGGCGCTAACCGACCGGTTCATGGGTGAAGAACGCTCGGAAACCATTTTCCGGAATTACGAACGCCGTAACGCCATCCGTTTGCACCCGCACCGCCCGGCATCGGCGCATCTGATGAAATACATCGAGCGCCAACTGGCCTCGGTGATCGGCGCCTCCACCGCCAGGGTGGTCCTGGAATCGACCCTCACAGGCCGGGACATGCAGATCGAGGATGTGGTCAGCATCGTCGACGAAGCGTCCCAGGCCATGACCTTCAGCCGGGAGTTGCTCCAGTCAGCGATTGAAAATATCAGTCTGGGCGTGTCTGTGGTTAACCACCAGCAGCAACTGGTGGTCTGGAACCACCGGTATCTGGAACTGTTCACCTACCCGAAGGGCTTCGTCAGGGTCGGTCGGCCTGTTGAAGATCTGATGCGCTATAACCTTACCAATGCCAATCTATCTGCCCGCCGGATTGATGAGATCGTCGTCGATCGCTGCACGAGCATGCGTGAGGGACGGCCGATGTCCTACGAGCGCCAGAGACCGGATGGTACGGTGTTACGCATCGATGGCAGCCCGATACCCGGTGGTGGCTATGTCACCACGTTCCAGGACATCACGGCCATGCGCAGAACCGAGCAGGCCCTCAAGGAGACCAACATTTATCTCGAGCAGCGGGTCAAGGAGCGCACCCAGGAGCTTCAGGTCATCAATGAGCAGATGCTGAAGGCCAAATCCGTGGCCGAGCAGGCGAACCAGAGCAAGACACGCTTCCTCGCCTCGGCCAGCCACGACCTTCTGCAGCCGCTGAACGCAGCGCGGCTATTCACCTCTGCCCTCGCCGGCAAAGCCGATGACGGCGAAATGAAAGATCTCGTGGACCACATCGACAGCTCTCTCGGGGCTGCCGAGGAGATCATCAGCACCCTGCTGGATATTTCAAAGCTCGACGCAGGTGCGTTGGAGCCCGATATCGGGGTGTTCCCCGTGAACGAGATCATGCGCCACCTGGCAA
Source organism: Marinobacter adhaerens HP15 (assembly GCF_000166295.1). Classification (NCBI taxonomy): domain Bacteria; kingdom Pseudomonadati; phylum Pseudomonadota; class Gammaproteobacteria; order Pseudomonadales; family Marinobacteraceae; genus Marinobacter; species Marinobacter adhaerens. The sequence goes on along the minus strand of NC_017506.1, from coordinate 1,307,382 downwards.
CCGACTTTTCAGCAATCGCCAAGGACCAGAACCTGGAGCTGCACGTTGTGCCCAGCACGGCCTGGATCCGCTCCGATTCCAAATTGCTGCGTCGTGTGGTCCAGAATTTCCTGTCCAACGCCATACGCTACACGCCGGAAGGCAAGATTCTGCTCGGGTGCCGGCGTCTGAAAGGCTATATTCGTATAGAAGTCTGGGATACGGGTCCCGGTATCCCCGAGGACCAGCTGGCACACATTTTCGAGGAATTTCGTCGATTTCAGCATGGCCGGGATAAAAAGGGCCTGGGGCTCGGTCTCGCCATCGTTGACCGTATCAGCGGCATGCTGAACCACCCGGTCAGCGTCCATTCCGTCCAGGGCCGAGGCAGTGTCTTCGGTATCACCGTGCCAACAGCAGCTCCGGAACAGAACGAGACCACCTCTGCCAAGCCCGCATCGGGCTCACGCAGGGTATCCAACCTCGGCGGCCTGCATTTCCTGTGCATCGATAACGACCCGGCTATCCTGCAGGGCATGGTCGCGTTGCTTGGGAACTGGAAATGTGACGTAACGGCCGCCGAAAGCCTGGAAGACGCCATGGAAAAACTGGAAGGGAATCGGCCCGATATTATACTTGCCGATTATCAGCTGGATGATAACAAGAACGGCCTCGATGCCATGGACAGCATTCGCGGTGCTCTTAATGCCAACATCCCGGGCATACTTATCACCGGCTATATGGCGCCTGAAGTTCGGGAGGATGCCATCAACCGGGGCTACCAGATTCTCTACAAACCGGTGAAACCGGCTGCACTGAGAGCACTGGTTAACAAGCTACTGAAACAGAAGCGCTCATGACCGACACCAAAGCGGACGTCAATCCTTTTGGCAAGCTCAACTATCTCGTGATCGATGACTTCGAAAATTTTCGGTTGTCCATTCGCCAGATGTTGCGCAGTTGTGGCGCTGACACGATCGAGCTGGTTTCCAATGCCAGTCAGGCCATCCAGCACTGTACCTATAATCACGTGGATGTCGTGTTATGCGACTTCAACCTGGGAGAAGGCAAGAATGGCCAGCATATTCTCGAGGACCTCCGGTACAAAAAATTATTGAAGCGCTCATCCCTGTTCCTCATGGTGACAGCGGAGACCTCCAAGGAAATGGTCATGGGGGCGAGGGAGTACCAGCCCGATGCCTATCTGACCAAGCCCATAAACCGGGCTGTACTCGAAAAACGTCTGGGCGCCCTGATCAGCCAGCGCAACACGCTCATGCCCATCAATCGGGAAATCGACCGGGAAAACTACCCGGAAGCCATTTCGCTCTGTCTCCAATTGTTGCCCCGGCAGCCACGTTACAAGACCTGGTTGATGAAAACCCTGGGCGACCTGTATTTCCAGCTGGGGGACCTGGCGCACGCGCTCAAAATCTACGATGACGTCCTTGCGCAACGGGAATTGTCCTGGGCAAGGCTCGGACGCTGCAAAGTCCTGCTCGCCAATCGAAGCTTCGACCAGGCGGTAGACGGCCTGCGAGAGCTTATTGCAAATCATCCGGACTACATGGAGGCCTATGACCTTCTGGCAGAGGGGTTCGAACGGCAGGGCCGGCCGACACAGGCACAGCAGGTACTGGAGAAAGCCATAGAGCATTCCCCCAATGCCCTACTTCGGCAAAAGCATCTGGCACAGCTGGCCGGCTCCAACCAGGATCTCGAAACATCATCCGAGGCCTGGCAGCGCACAGTAGAGCTTGGCACCCACTCGATTCACGACAATTCAGAGCATTACCTCGCCTTGGGCCAGGCACTTTCTGACCTCAGCGAGGGCAATCTTGAAGAAGAAGGCAAAGAAAAAGCCAGGGAAGCACTGACCGTTCTCAAGAAGATGGAAAAACGATTCGAGGCTGAGGAAGGTATCAGTCTGCGGAGCCAGATCGTCCAGTGCCGGGTTTATGCGGGACAGGGTCAGGATAAAGAGGCGACCAAAATCCTCGAGAAGATCAGACCGGAACTCGACAATGCCGCAGCCCTGGATGCCGCAACGGGTCTTGATTACGCCAAGACCCTGTTTCGACTCGGACATGAAAGCGACGCCAAAGCGCTGTTACGAGAGATGTCAGAGCGGTTCAGCAACGAGCCTGACATACTTCAGAAGATTGAAAGCCTCCTTGATGAGCCCGTAGGGTTCCGGCAGAAAATCAAAGCCCGAACTCTCAACCGAGACGGCATAAAAGCGTTCGAAGCCGGGAACCTGCAAGAAGCCGTGGAGATCTTTTCAAAGGCTCTGGAAATCGTCCCGGACCACGCCGCCCTGAACCTTAACCTGGTTCAGGTGCTGATGAAGGAGAATGACAACAGTCCCGGTGACGCTGAGCTCCTCAAACGCTGCCAGACTTGCCTGAATCGCCTGGCAGGACTGCCGGAGCAACACCGCCAACATCGGCGCTATATCGCCTTACAACGAAAACTGAAGGGGCTGATGGTATGAAAGACCAGAATATTGATTTTTCCATGGTACTTGCCTCAGCCGTTCACGATATGAAGAACTCGCTTGGCATGCTCCTTAATTCCCTCGACGAGCTTCGCAGCGAGCACGAGGAAAGCCTCGGGGAATCTTCCCGCTTCAATACCCTGCAGTACGAAGCCGAACGGATGCACAACGATCTGGTGCAACTCCTTGGTATCTACCGGCTTGGCGAGAACAACCTCTCGGCACACATTGAGGAGCACTATGTGCCGGATTTCCTCTCGGAACACCTGGCCAGACACAACCCTCTTCTGCAAGGGCTCGGCATTGATGTTTCCGTGGACGCTGAGGACATAAACGGCTTTTTCGACGAGGATCTGTTGACCGGTGTACTCAATAACACCATCAACAATGCCATCCGCTATACCCGCAGCAGAATCCGGCTTACCGCTGGTGAGAGAGACGGCTATCTGGTGATCGGTGTTGAAGACGACGGCAAGGGATATCCCGACAACATGCAGCACACGGGAACACTCAACTTCAAATCCCTTGATTTCAAGAGTGGCAGTACCAGCCTCGGGCTGTTCTTCGCCTCATCCGTTGCCAGACTGCACAGTGAGGGAAAGCGGAGTGGGTCGATAAAACTCCACAACGGTGGAAGCCTCGGTGGTGGTGTGTTTGAGATCTGGCTGCCCTGATCCAGGTCTTTTCTGGAGGCAATAAAAAACCCCAGCATCGGGGATGCTGGGGTTTTTGGTATTAGGAGCCTGACGATGACCTACTCTCACATGGGCAACGCCACACTACCATCGGCGCTGGTCTGTTTCACTTCTGAGTTCGGGATGGGATCAGGTGGTTCCAGACCGCTATGGTCGTCAGGCAAAACGGTTGATCACTGGGGGACGAGAAGGAACTGAGTGATGTTGATTTCGTTTGAGCGGTTAGGCTCTGCGTCATCCGCAATTGTCTTGGGTGTTATATAGTCAAGCCGCACGAGCAATTAGTATCGGTTAGCTCAACGCCTCGCAGCGCTTACACACCCGACCTATCAACGTCCTGGTCTTGAACGGCTCTTCAGGGACCTCGAGGGTCCAGGGAGATCTCATCTTGGAAGGGGCTTCCCGCTTAGATGCTTTCAGCGGTTATCCTGTCCGAACATAGCTACCGGGCAATGCGACTGGCGTCACAACCCGAACACCAGAGGTTCGTCCACTCCGGTCCTCTCGTACTAGGAGCAGCTTTCCTCAAATCTCCAACGTCCACGGCAGATAGGGACCGAACTGTCTCACGACGTTCTAAACCCAGCTCGCGTACCACTTTAAATGGCGAACAGCCATACCCTTGGGACCGGCTTCAGCCCCAGGATGTGATGAGCCGACATCGAGGTGCCAAACACCGCCGTCGATGTGAACTCTTGGGCGGTATCAGCCTGTTATCCCCGGAGTACCTTTTATCCGTTGAGCGATGGCCCTTCCATACAGAACCACCGGATCACTATGACCTACTTTCGTACCTGCTCGACGTGTCTGTCTCGCAGTTAAGCGGGCTTGTGCCATTACACTAACCGCATGATGTCCGACCATGCTTAGCCCACCTTTGTGCTCCTCCGTTACGCTTTGGGAGGAGACCGCCCCAGTCAAACTACCCACCACACAGTGTCCTCATCCCCGATAAGGGGACCAAGTTAGAACCTCAAACATGTCAGGCTGGTATTTCAAGGTTGGCTCCATGAGAACTGGCGTTCCCACTTCAAAGCCTCCCAGCTATCCTACACAAACATGCTCAAAGTTCACTGTGAAGCTATAGTAAAGGTTCACGGGGTCTTTCCGTCTAGCCGCGGATACACCGCATCTTCACGGCGATTTCAATTTCACTGAGTCTCGGGTAGAGACAGCGCCCCCATCGTTACGCCATTCGTGCAGGTCGGAACTTACCCGACAAGGAATTTCGCTACCTTAGGACCGTTATAGTTACGGCCGCCGTTTACCGGGGCTTCGATCAAGAGCTTCGCGCAAGCGCTAACCCCATCAATTAACCTTCCGGCACCGGGCAGGCGTCACACCGTATACGTCCACTTTCGTGTTTGCACAGTGCTGTGTTTTTAATAAACAGTCGCAGGGGCCTGGTATCTTCGACTGGCTTCAGCTCCACCCGCAGGGATTTCACTTACCACCAGCGTGCCTTCTCCCGAAGTTACGGCACCATTTTGCCTAGTTCCTTTACCCGAGTTCTCTCAAGCGCCTTGGTATTCTCTACCTGACCACCTGTGTCGGTTTGGGGTACGGTCTCGAATAGCCTGAAGCTTAGAAGATTTTCCTGGAAGCATGGCATCAATGACTTCCCGCTCTAAGAGCAGTCGTCGTCGCGTCTCGAGATTGTGGACCCGGATTTGCCTAAGTCCACTCCCTACTCGCTTAAACCGGGACAACCGTCGCCCGGCTCACCTAGCCTTCTCCGTCTCTCCATCGCAGCTATCCAAGGTACGGGAATATTAACCCGTTTCCCATCGACTACACCTTTCGGTCTCGCCTTAGGGGCCGACTCACCCTGCGCCGATTAGCGTTGCGCAGGAACCCTTGGTCTTCCGGCGTGCGGGTTTTTCACCCGCATTGTCGTTACTCATGTCAGCATTCGCACTTCTGATACCTCCAGCATGCTTCTCAACACACCTTCGCAGGCTTACAGAACGCTCCCCTACCCCGCATACAAAGTATGCAGCCGCAGCTTCGGTGACCAGTTTGAGCCCCGTTACATCTTCCGCGCAGGCCGACTCGACTAGTGAGCTATTACGCTTTCTTTAAAGGATGGCTGCTTCTAAGCCAACCTCCTAGCTGTCTGAGCCTTCCCACATCGTTTCCCACTTAACTGGTACTTGGGGACCTTAGCTGGCGGTCTGGGTTGTTTCCCTCTTCACGACGGACGTTAGCACCCGCCGTGTGTCTCCCGGATAGTACTCACAGGTATTCGGAGTTTGCATCGGGTTGGTAAGTCGGGATGACCCCCTAGCCGAAACAGTGCTCTACCCCCTGTGGTATTCGTCCGAGGCGCTACCTAAATAGCTTTCGGGGAGAACCAGCTATCTCCGGGCTTGATTAGCCTTTCACTCCGATCCACAAGTCATCCCCTGGCTTTTCAACGACAGTGGGTTCGGTCCTCCAGTGCCTGTTACGGCACCTTCAACCTGCTCATGGATAGATCGCCCGGTTTCGGGTCTATGCCCAGCGACTAAATCGCCCTATTCAGACTCGGTTTCCCTACGGCTCCCCTAAACGGTTAACCTCGCCACTGAACATAAGTCGCTGACCCATTATACAAAAGGTACGCCGTCACGGAACAAGTCCGCTCCGACTGCTTGTACGCATACGGTTTCAGGATCTATTTCACTCCCCTCACAGGGGTTCTTTTCGCCTTTCCCTCACGGTACTGGTTCACTATCGGTCAGTCAGGAGTATTTAGCCTTGGAGGATGGTCCCCCCATGTTCAGACAGGATATCACGTGTCCCGTCCTACTCGATTTCACCAGACTCAGGTTTCGGATACGGGGCTATCACCCACTATGGCGGCACTTTCCAGAGCCTTCTCCTACCAGTTGTCTAGCTTAAGGGCTAGTCCCCGTTCGCTCGCCGCTACTTAGGGAATCTCGGTTGATTTCTTTTCCTCGGGGTACTTAGATGTTTCAGTTCCCCCGGTTCGCCTCTTACACCTATGTATTCAGTGCAAGATACCGACCCGAAAGTCGGTGGGTTTCCCCATTCAGAAATGCCCGGATCACAGCTTGTTTGCCAGCTCCCCGAACCTTATCGCAGGCTTCCACGTCTTTCATCGCCTCTGACTGCCAAGGCATCCACCGTATGCGCTTAGTTGCTTGACTATATAACCCCAAGACAACTGTGTTCCATTCATCGACAACCTGGTAAACCAGGGCATCAATAAGTGGAGACAGTTCCTTGAAGCGATATAACAACCACTTCAACGACAACACCGGATAACGCTTGAAATCGTTATCACTCTGATTAATGAATTCCGGAGATAATGGAATTCATCAATCGTGTTCTATCTCGTCCAATTTGTTAAAGAGCAAATCTGACCCAGTGATCAGAAAGAAGATCTTCAGCTACAACTCTTAATCGAGTCACACAACTGAAAAGCTTGTTTCTGTACACTGCTAACCGAAGTTAGTCAGTTATGTAAGCATCGATCGTTCAGGCTTTTGGTGGAGCCAGGCGGGATCGAACCGCCGACCTCCTGCGTGCAAGGCAGGCGCTCTCCCAGCTGAGCTATGGCCCCTCGATCTTCCACACAAGCCAGGTCGTTTAACCTTAGCTATAGAATTGTGTGGATCTAGGCGCTTGCAAGCGTAGCGTGCGAGTCGCACGTGAGCTTGGAAGCAACGACGAGCCACGCAATTCTGGTGGGTCTGGGTGGACTTGAACCACCGACCTCACCCTTATCAGGGGTGCGCTCTAACCACCTGAGCTACAGACCCAAAAACACGGGCCTGCAACGACCCATCTGCTCTCTTTATTCAGCTAACCAAGTAATTCGTGTGGACTCTGACCGAAGCATTCGGCTTCGTTTAAGGAGGTGATCCAGCCGCAGGTTCCCCTACGGCTACCTTGTTACGACTTCACCCCAGTCATGAACCACACCGTGGTGATCGTCCTCCCGAAGGTTAGACTAACCACTTCTGGTGCAATCCACTCCCATGGTGTGACGGGCGGTGTGTACAAGGCCCGGGAACGTATTCACCGTGACATTCTGATTCACGATTACTAGCGATTCCGACTTCACGCAGTCGAGTTGCAGACTGCGATCCGGACTACGATGCGTTTTGTGAGATTGGCTCCCCCTCGCGGGTTTGCAGCCCTCTGTGCGCACCATTGTAGCACGTGTGTAGCCCTGGCCGTAAGGGCCATGATGACCTGACGTCATCCCCACCTTCCTCCGGTTTGTCACCGGCAGTCTCCCTAGAGTTCTCAGCCGAACTGCTAGCAACTAGGGATAGGGGTTGCGCTCGTTACGGGACTTAACCCAACATCTCACGACACGAGCTGACGACGGCCATGCAGCACCTGTGTCAGAGTTCCCGAAGGCACCAATCCATCTCTGGAAAGTTCTCTGCATGTCAAGGCCAGGTAAGGTTCTTCGCGTTGCGTCGAATTAAACCACATGCTCCACCGCTTGTGCGGGCCCCCGTCAATTCATTTGAGTTTTAACCTTGCGGCCGTACTCCCCAGGCGGTCTACTTAGTGCGTTAGCTGCGCCACTAAGACTTCAAGAGTCCCAACGGCTAGTAGACATCGTTTACGGCGTGGACTACCAGGGTATCTAATCCTGTTTGCTCCCCACGCTTTCGCACCTCAGTGTCAGTATTGGTCCAGGTAGCCGCCTTCGCCACTGGTGTTCCTTCCTATATCTACGCATTTCACCGCTACACAGGAAATTCCACTACCCTCTACCATACTCTAGCCTGACAGTTCGAAATGCCGTTCCCAGGTTAAGCCCGGGGCTTTCACATCTCGCTTATCAAACCACCTACGCGCGCTTTACGCCCAGTAATTCCGATTAACGCTTGCACCCTCCGTATTACCGCGGCTGCTGGCACGGAGTTAGCCGGTGCTTCTTCTGTGAGTAACGTCAAGCCCTACGAGTATTAGTCGCAGAGTTTTCCTCCTCACTGAAAGTGCTTTACAACCCGAAAGCCTTCTTCACACACGCGGCATGGCTGGATCAGGGTTGCCCCCATTGTCCAATATTCCCCACTGCTGCCTCCCGTAGGAGTTCGGGCCGTGTCTCAGTCCCGATGTGGCTGATCATCCTCTCAGACCAGCTACGGATCGTCGCCTTGGTAGGCCTTTACCCCACCAACTAGCTAATCCGACATAGGCACATCCAATAGCGCAAGGTCCGAAGATCCCCTGCTTTCCCCCGAAGGGCGTACGCGGTATTAATCCGGGTTTCCCCGGGCTATCCCCCACTACTGGGCAGTTTCCTATGCATTACTCACCCGTCCGCCGCTCGTCAGCGGGGTGCAAGCACCCCCTGTTACCGCTCGACTTGCATGTGTTAAGCCTGCCGCCAGCGTTCAATCTGAGCCATGATCAAACTCTTCAGTTTAAATCATACAAGAATCCGAAGATTCTCTATTCTTGCTCAAGACAAAACTCAATTTCGACGAGTCACTGTCCTGATATTTCATATCCGAAATACCTCGGCCAGCGCCCACACGAATTACTTGGTCAACTTTTTAAAGAGCGTTTGAGCTGTTGCTCAATCAAGGCCGCGTATTCTACACCGTAGCGCCGCCTTGTCAACCGTTTATTTTTCGATGTTTTCCGTCTCCGGAAAGCGCCGAAAAATGACCCGGCTTACTGCTTGTTTCGAGGCGCGCATTTTACAGCGAATCGCTTGCCTGTCAACTGCTTTCTGAAGAATTTTGAAACTCATTTTCTTCAGCGCTTTCAAACAGTTATCTTTCGATTCCTAAGCCGCCTCAGCGGTGCTCCCCTCGAAAGAGATGCGCATTCTACAGACCTGCCCGTGGGTGTCAACGGTTCGTTCCGATTTTTTTCGGAAATCGTCATCAAACCCTCATAGGCCTGGCTGAACAGAGCCAGGCCTGGATGAACCTCACAGTTCAACGGTAACCGAATTTGCCGAGTCGCGAGCTTTCTTGCGCGCTTCATCCACCGTTGCGCCCTTCGCCAGGGCAACGCCCATTCGACGGCGCCCCTTCAACTCGGGCTTGCCGAACAAACGCAATTGAGTATCCGGCTCGGAAAGCGCTGACTCAAGACCGGAATACGATACGGACGCCGAATCGCCCTCAGGAAGAATCACGGCTGATGCCGAGGGACCAGTCTGCCGTATCGCGGGAATGGGCAAACCCAGAATGGCTCGGGCATGCAGAGCAAATTCGGACAGGTCCTGTGAGACCAACGTAACCAGGCCAGTATCGTGCGGACGCGGCGAAACCTCGGAGAACCAGACATTGTCTTCCTTAACAAACAGCTCCACACCGTAGATGCCATAGCCACCGAGGTTTTCGACCACAGCGCGGGCAACTTCGGCCGAACGCTCGTAGGCCAGCGGGGCCATTGGCTGTGGTTGCCAGGATTCCCGATAGTCTCCATCTTCCTGCCTGTGCCCGATGGGCTCACAAAAAGATACGCCATCACGGTGCTTGACGGTGAGCAGGGTAATCTCATAGTCAAAGTCCACAAAGCCTTCGACAATCACCCTTCCCTTACCGGCACGCCCGCCAGACTGGGCATATTCCCAGGCCGCTTCAATATCATCCTCGGTCTTGACGGTACTCTGCCCCTTGCCCGACGAGCTCATGACCGGCTTTACCACAAGTGGCAGGCCTATTTCGTTCACGGCGGCAAGGTATTCTTCCCGGGTACCCGCAAAGCGGTAGGGTGAGGTAGGCAGCCCGAGCTCTTCAGCCGCGAGCCTCCGGATTCCTTCACGGTTCATGGTGAGGTTCACCGCTCTGGCGGTGGGGATGACGCGATAGCCTTCCTCTTCGAGCTTTACCAACTCCGGCGTGGCAATCGCTTCAATCTCCGGAACAATCAGATCCGGCTTTTCCTGTTCGATAACACTGCGCAGGCTGGCGCCGTCCAGCATGTCGATGACATGGCTCCGATGCGCCACCTGCATGGCAGGCGCATCCGCATATCTGTCGACAGCGATAACTTCGACGCCATAGCGCTGAAGTTCAATGACAACTTCCTTGCCAAGCTCACCGGATCCACAAAACAAAACCTTGAAGGCATTACCTTTGAGGGGAGTACCAATTCGAACTGAGTCAGTCATGATTTACCAACACCTATGTTAGCCGTGAATCAGGGAACCTTTTTCGCGCTCCGCCACTTTCCGGAGCACCTCGCGCCGTTCGTCGTCATCCATCCTGGTCCAGAGGGTGATCTCATCCCCACTTCGATGGCAGCCCACACAGATGTCATTTTCATCAAGCGCGCAGATGCTTACGCAGGGCGATCGAACCTTGTCAGCAACACTCATTTTTTCGGCTCGCAGGGCTTGAGCTCATCGGCGTAGCGAGCAGCATTCTGAACATAGTGCTGCGCACTCATTTCCAGCATCTTCTTCTGGCTATCGTTGAGCTCCCGCTTGATCTTGCCCGGCGAACCGACAACCATGGAGCCGTCAGGCACCTCCATTCCTTCGGGAATGAGAGCATTGGCGCCAATCAGACAGTGCTTGCCAATCTTTGCTCCGTTCAGAACCACAGCATTTATGCCAATTAAAGAGTAATCACCAATCTCGCACCCATGGAGCATTACCTTGTGACCAACCGTTACACCCTTACCCAGAGTAAGAGGCATACCCGGGTCTGTATGCAGTACCGAACCGTCCTGAACATTTGTTTCAGGCCCAATGGTGATCCACTCGTTGTCACCACGTAGAACGGCATTGAACCAGACGCTGGCCTTATCCATCAGCCGGACACGGCCTATCACCGACGCGTTCTCGGCCACAAAGTGACCCTCACCTTCCAGTTCCGGCGTTCGGTCATTCAACTGGTAAAACATTCTCAGCCTCCTTCAGGCGGTTCAAGCAGATCGATTCCGGCATCGTAAACAGCGTTCAGGAAATCAACTAGAACCACTGCCGACAGGCCCCAGATCTCGTAGCGCTCCCAACGGTAGCAGGGTACGTAAAATGTATGGTTCAGGAAATCCAGAGCATCTGTGCGCTCCCGTCTATCTTCCAGAAAAAACGATAGAGGCACGCGGAATACACTTTCGATTTCATGGGGGTTTGGCTCCAAAGGATGATCTCCGGGAATCACACCAACGTAAGGTGTAACTAGAATTCCATAGCGGGACATCACCTGACTGAGCGGCGCAATTATTTGTACTTGATCCGGCGGCAATCCGATCTCTTCATGGGTTTCACGTAACGCCGTTGCTGCCAGAGACGGATCTTCCGGATCCCTTTTGCCGCCGGGATAGGCGACCTGCCCGCGATGGGTGCTCAGATTCTCGGACCTGAGCGTAAAGATCATCTCCGGGTTTTTCAGATCGTCGGTTACCGGAACCAGTATGCCTGCCTCAGGATAATCCAGGGCCAACTGGCGCGGTGCATAGCCGGCCAGGCGCTCGGCAAGTAAATCACGCAATGTTCATCTCCACGGTACATCCGGAGGTTGGATGAGACAGAGGCAGCCGGGATCGTTAAACTGACTACCAAACCAATTCAAGTATACGGGGAAAATCATGAAGTACTGCAGCACATGCGGCCATCCGGTTGAACAACGCATCCCCGAAGGCGATAACCGTCACCGCTATGTCTGTGTCAGCTGCGATACCATACATTACCAGAACCCACGCATTGTCGCCGGCACGGTGCCCGTGTGGGAGGGCCAGATACTGCTGTGTCGCCGCGCTATCGAACCTCGCTATGGTTACTGGACCCTGCCTGCAGGTTTCATGGAGAACGCCGAAACCACCATCGAGGCCGCCGAGCGGGAAACGATGGAAGAAGCGCTTGCAGAGGTAAACATTGAAGGCCTCTATTCCATCATCGACGTCCCGCACATCAATCAGGTTCACATGTTCTACCGGGCCACACTGAAAGACGGTCAGTTTGGTGCAGGCGAGGAGTCCCTCGAATCCAGACTGTTCGGCCTGGACGAGATTCCCTGGGAAGAAATCTCGTTCCCGACCGTCAAGCGAACCCTGGAACTTTTCCTGTCTGACTACAGTCGCGAATCCTTCGGCGTTCACGTGAGTGATATCCGCCACCCCATGGCGAAAGACCGCAAGTAGCGCCGGCGACTACAATTCTTCCATTCGATAGATTTCGTAAGCGGGCTCCTCGTAAGGGTGGGCCTGCTTAAGTGCCGCGAGGGCATCCTTTATCAGCTCGTCGGCGCAAACCAGTTCAACCTTGTATTCATTCACCGCTTCAATCTCCCCGGCATGGCCGAGAAACGGATCGCTTCCTTCAAGCGGACGAAACTGCCCTCTTCCAAGACATTGCCAGGCACAGGAATCGTAATCACCGATTCGACCGGCGCCGGCATCGAACAATGCCTGTTTGGTTTTTTCGACGTGAGTCTCCGGAACGAAATAACACATCTTGTACATCGAAAAACCTCCTTCAGGTCGGATATTTTTTGTACAGATTAATAGCTTAGATACTTACCCACAGAATCTGTGGATAACTCTGGGGAAAGTTTTTGGGAACACGCCCTCAAACCCCGTAATCACTGCACTTCCGTTAAATTGGCGACAAAATCACCTGATTCATTTATTCTATATTTTTCAATTGGTTATGACTTTTGGGCAAAAGTTGAACCAAATTCCTGCTCTTTGTGCACAGAACAAACAGGGAGGCACCAGCAATGTGCATAAAAATACTGAGTCAAGGGGATTTTTGCCATTTTTGCCGATTTTTTCCCTTGAAAAACGCCCAAAAAAAGGGCGCAAAACAAAAAAGCCGGCTTTGGAATAAACACTCATGTTGAGCGCACCCAAAACCGGCTTGTTACTGGAACGGAAAATCAGCCGAACCAGCGTCTCGCATTTCGGAACATGCGAATCCAGGAACCGTCTTCCTGCCACTCAGAGGGACGCCAGGAATGCTGGACAGCCCGGAATACTCGCTCGGGATGCGGCATCATGATGGTGACCCTGCCATCGCGCGTCGTCACACCAGTAATACCGGCTTCGGATCCATTCGGGTTGTAGGGATAGCGTACGGTCGCCTGCCCCCGATTATCCACATAGCGCAGCGCCACCAACTCGTTCTCGGAGAGAGCTTCTGCCGAGGTGCCGCTGGCAAACTCAACCCTACCCTCGCCGTGAGCAACGGCAATCGGCATACGGGAACCGGCCATGCCATCCATGAACGCCGACGGTGACGGCATCACCTCAGCCATAACCAGGCGCGCCTCAAACTGCTCGGACTGGTTACGTACGAAACGTGGCCAGCCCTCACTTCCCGGAATGAGCTCGTGAAGATTGGAGAGCATCTGACAGCCATTGCACACACCCAGCGCCAGCGTGTCCTGGCGATTAAAGAACGCCGCAAACTGGTCCCTGACGCGATCGCTGAACAGAATCGATTTGGCCCAGCCCTCGCCAGCGCCCAGAACGTCACCGTAGGAGAAACCGCCACAGGCAACCAGGCTGTTAAAGCCATCCAGCGTAACCCGGCCTGAGAGCAGATCGCTCATATGCACGTCGACAGAATCGAAGCCGGCACGGTCGAATGCCGCCGCCATCTCAACCTGTCCATTGACACCCTGCTCCCGCAGAACCGCAACTTTTGGACGGACTCCCTTGTTGATATACGGGGCAGCCACGTCGTCGTTGATGTCGTAAGAGAGTTCGGCGTGGAGACCGGGATCCTCTGCGTCAAGCAGATTATCGAATTCTTCACGAGCGCAGTCGGCGTTATCCCGAAGCGACTGAACCCGGTAACTGGTCTCGGACCAAAGGCGCTGGAGCTCCACCCGGGATTCATCCACCACAGTGCTACCTTCGAAGGTCAGGCGAAGGTTGTCAGTATCATTCGGGCTACCGATAACACTGATGTAGTCCCCAAGACCCGCGGCAGAGAATTGCTGCAGGACAAAACCGGTGTCTTGCTTGCGTACCTGGATGACGGCACCCAGCTCTTCATTAAAAAGTTCCCGGGCAAACTGACTGCGATCCTCGGCGAGGCCATCCAGCTTGATATCAACCCCACAGTGGCCGGCGAAACACATTTCAGCCAGGGTGACGAACAGGCCGCCGTCTGAACGATCGTGATAGGCCAGGAGCTTACCGTCGCTGTTCAGACCCTGAATAACCGCAAAGAAAGCCTTGATGTCCTCCGGGTCATCCAGATCCGGTGCAACTGCACCGACCTGACGGTAAACCTGAGCCAGAGCGGAGCCCCCAAGGCGGTTCTGGCCAGCAGCAAGATCCACGAGGATCAGGTCTGTCTCGCCAGCATCCTTGACCAGCTGGGGAGTCAGCGTCCTTGCAACATCAATAACCGGTGCAAAACCACTGACAATCAATGAAAGCGGTGCAGTCACGCTTTTCTGTTCGCCGCTGTCTTCTTCCCACATGGTCTTCATGGACATGGAGTCCTTGCCCACGGGGATCGTGATTCCAAGCTCCGGGCACAATTCCATGCCTACGGCGCGAACGGTCTCGTAGAGATTCTCATCTTCACCCGGGTGGCCAGCAGCGGCCATCCAGTTTGCAGAGAGCCGGATATCGGACAACTTGCCGATCGGCGCTGCCACCATATTGGTAATCACTTCACCGACGGCCATGCGACCGGACGCGGGCGCATCGATCGTGGCGACCGGCGTGCGCTCGCCCATGGCCATTGCTTCACCGGTGCGAACATCGAAGGAGGTGGCCGTCACAGCCACATCAGCCACCGGAACCTGCCAGGGCCCAACCATCTGATCCCGAGCAACCAGGCCGGTAATGGTCCGGTCACCAATGGTGATCAAAAAGCTCTTGGAGCCAACAGACGGCAGACGCAGAACGCGGCGAATGGCATCATCCAGATCGATTTTGGTGGAGTCGAAAATGGGCTTCGTAAAGGAAGCGCGGCTGACACTCCGATGCATGCGCGGCGGTTTGCCGAACAGCACTTCCATCGGCAGATCAACCGGCTTGTCGTCGAAGTAGGAATCGCCCAGTTCCAGATGATGAGCTTCTGTCGCCTCGCCTATCACGGCATAGGGGCAGCGCTCGCGGCGGCACAGGGCGTCAAATTGCTCCAGGTTTTCCGGAGCCACTGCCATCACATACCGTTCCTGGGATTCGTTACACCAGATTTCCAGCGGAGACATTCCCGGCTCGTCACTGGGAATGTCGCGAAGCTCGAATTTACCGCCGCGACCGCCATCTTTGACAAGCTCAGGCATAGCGTTGGACAGACCACCGGCGCCCACATCATGGATGAACGCAATAGGGTTCTTGTCGCCCATCTGCCAGCAGCGGTCGATAACTTCCTGGCACCGACGCTCCATCTCGGGGTTGTCCCGCTGCACTGACGCAAAGTCCAGATTTTCGTTACTGGAGCCCGAGTCCATGGACGAAGCCGCACCACCGCCCAGACCGATCAGCATGGAGGGCCCACCCAACACGATGAGTTTCGCGCCCACCGGGATATCGCCCTTTTCAACATGCTCCTCACGAATGTTGCCAAGACCACCGGCAATCATGATCGGCTTGTGGTAACCGCGGACTTCTTCGCCGGCGGCTCCGGGCACTTTTTCCTCAAAGGTCCGGAAGTAGCCCGCCAGGTTGGGACGTCCGAATTCGTTATTGAATGCCGCGCCACCAATAGGCCCTTCAATCATGATGTCGAGCGGTGAAGCGATGCGTTCAGGTTTGCCGTAGTTGATTTCCCATGGCTGGGGATCGTCCGGCAGATTCAGGTTGGAGACTGTGAAACCAGTCAGACCCGCCTTGGGCTTGGAACCCCGGCCGGTAGCACCTTCGTCGCGAATTTCGCCGCCGGAGCCTGTGGCGGCGCCGGCGGCAGGAGCAATCGCCGTCGGGTGGTTGTGCGTTTCCACCTTCATCAGAATATGGATGTCTTCTTCGTTATATCCGTAGACACCCGTCTCGGGGTCCGGGAAGAAGCGGCCACCACGACTACCCCGAATAACCGAGGCATTGTCCTTGTAGGCGGATAGCACGCCCTCGCTGTTCATTTCGAAGGTATTCCGGATCATGGCGAACAGGGATTTTTCCTGACCTTCGCCGTCAATATCCCAGGACGCGTTGAATATCTTGTGGCGACAATGCTCGGAGTTCGCCTGGGCGAACATCATGAGTTCCACGTCGGTCGGATCCCGCTCAAGATCCGTGAAGGACTTAACCAGGTAGTCAATTTCATCTTCGGCAAGCGCCAGCCCCAGGCGCGAGTTGGCTTCCACCAGGGCATCGCGACCACCGGCGAGAACTGGCACCCTTCCCAGGAGCCGAGGCTCTTCATGGCTGAACAACAGCTCTGCGCCGCCCATCTCATGAAATACTTTCTGGGTCATGCGGTCATGCAGAAGCGCTGCGATTTTCTCGCGTTGTTCCAGGCCAAGCTTGCGCCCCGAACGAATGTAATAGGCCGTGCCCCGCTCAATACGATGTATCTGCCGCAGGCCACAGTTCCGGGCGATGTCCGTTGCCTTGCTGGACCAGGGCGAGAGCGTGCCGGGGCGAGGCACAACCAGGAAAAGCACGCCGTCAGGCTCTTCCACCGGCACACTCGGGCCATAGGTCAGGAGCCGGTCCAGAATAGCTTGCTCCGCGTCCAAGAGGTCTGCCTCCAGGTCAACAAAGTGCATGAACTCAGCATAAACATGCTCGATTTCAGGCACGATATCCTGAATCCGGGAATGCAATTTGCGGGAGCGGAATGGCGAGAGCGCGGGAGCGCCGCGAAGTTCAAGCATGATATCAACCTGTATCGCGCGAAACGGGGAAGTCTGGGTGCAATTTGAAAGGCCGACATGATACTCGAAAGCGGGGTCAGGATACAGCGCTTGAGGCGTTAATCCCGGGCTGTACAATTAACATTGTTTTGCACATTAATTAACCAGCTTTATTGACCAGGCCTCCGACACCAAGGATCATTGACTGTGTGGAACGGAATTCCACGCTCAGGATAGACAAGGTTGCGTGGCTTTAAGCGACGCTACAACCAGATGATCCAGCCGTGACGGAGTCCATGGACTTGCCAAAGATATTTGCTGCTTTCAAAAGCGCATCCGCCGGGATTGTTTTCTTCCTCGGCACTGCCCTGATACTGACCGGATGCTCACAGCCTAGCACTCTCCAGGAAATCCGTGATGAGGGGGTGCTGCATGTGATTACCCGGACGGCGCCGTCTATCTATGTGGAAAGTGAAGACGGCCCCACCGGCTATGATTACGAACTGGCAAAACTG
Source organism: Marinobacter adhaerens HP15 (assembly GCF_000166295.1). Lineage (NCBI taxonomy): Bacteria > Pseudomonadati > Pseudomonadota > Gammaproteobacteria > Pseudomonadales > Marinobacteraceae > Marinobacter > Marinobacter adhaerens. Next base: position 1,289,996 of record NC_017506.1, on the reverse strand, counting down.
TTCGCCGAGGACCTTGGCGTAAAGCTCCGGGTTCGCGTTGCCGATAGCAACACAGAAATCCTGTCCGTTCTGGAAAAGAACTACGCCCACTTCGGGATGCTCGGGCTCTCCAGGCAACCCCATACTGCCAATCAGTATCGCACCGTAGCGACCGGCATCACCGCCCAGTCGATCCTGGTTTATAATCGCGATGTCGAGCGGCCTGAATCATTACAAGACCTGATCGGGAAAACGGTGCACGTGGTATCCGACAGCAACCATGAGCACCGCCTCAATGAAGCCCGCCAGGAAAACGCAGAGCTTGAATGGGAGGTGCATCCCGGACTGGACGCCGCAGGCGTTCTGTCCCGCGTTGAAAGCGGCGAATTCCCCTACGCGATGGTTTCTTCCAACGAGCTCGACCTTAACCACGTATTCTACCCGATGGTGAAGGAGGCTTTTACCGTTGGAGAACCCGGTGAACTGGCCTGGTTTTTCCCGTCAGCGCAGGATGATTCCCTGGCAAAAGCGGCCCGCCAGTTCCTGGAAAGTCTCGAGACCAACGGAACATTGGCCCAGATTTCCGAGCGCTTCTATGGCCACCTTGATCGACTGAATTACGTGGGTGCCCGAACCTTCATGCATCATGTGGAGAACCGGTTGCCCAAATACGAGTCGCTGTTTCGCGACTATGCCCGCGACTTCAACATGGACTGGCGACTGCTCGCAGCCATTGGTTACCAGGAGTCCCACTGGCGCCCCAATGCGGTATCGCCTACCGGAGTCCGTGGACTGATGATGCTGACCAGGAACACTGCCAGCCATATCGGCATCAACAACCGCCTGGACGCCGAAGAAAGCATCCAGGGCGGAGCCAAGTATTTCCGGATCGTGCACGAAAAAATCCCGGAACGGATCCCGGAGCCAGACCGCACCTGGTTCGCTCTCGCCTCCTACAACGTGGGTTTCGGGCATCTGGAGGACGCCCGACGACTTACAGAAGGCGCGGGACGAGACCCTGACCGGTGGATGGACGTAAAGGAATTCCTGCCGTTACTGGCCGAGAAGGAATGGTATACCAAGACCCGCTTTGGCTATGCCCGGGGCCACGAACCGGTAATCTACGTCCAGAATATCCGGCGCTATTACGATGTCCTCGCCCGGCTCAACCAGCCGGGTATTCCGGCGACCGAAGCAGAGGAACAGATCGTACAGATGGAGGAAAGCCGGGCGCCGGAAGTTCCATCAGGCGAGCTGCAAACGGACGGAAAGCTCAGGGCCGGCCTGCCCGCAGAACTGGGCATGATACCGCCGACCCTTTGAAGAATCCGACTTCCGCCGGCTATTCGCTACGAGCCTCGAGTGCGCGCTCCACCTGACTGGCGGAAAAGCCCCTACGATTCAGGAAACGCGCCTGCCGTACTTTTTCGTCCCAGTCCTCACTCAGATCCGCCAGGCCAAAACGCTTATCGCGGATACCGATAGCTCGCTGACACCAATCCTCCTCCGTCATCTCGTCAACACTCTCCGGAGTCTTGTGAACCCCGCGCTGCTGAAGTTCGCCAAGAATCCGTAGCGGTCCGTAACCAAGGTCCATTCTTTGGCGGGCGTAGACGTCAGCAAACCGATCATCGTCTAGCCAACTCTCTTTCTCGTAATCATCCAGAACAGCGTTAATAATGTCGCCCGGCAGCTTTCTTTGGCGGAGTTTCAGGCTTAACTCGAGGCGACTGTGCTCGCGCCTGGCAAGCAACCTGAGTGCCGTTGCCCGGGCCTTGTAATCCTGATCGTTGTCATTTTCCTGTTTTGCCATACAGACCCTTTCCGCACACGCATACAAAACGCTAGACTAGCCGCGAATTTTTCCTGCTGGCCAGCACCTCAGGCTGACCAGTCAAACTACCCGGTATCCCTGACCGGATGCCGACGGCCGGTGGCGGCACAACTTTGCCCGACACCGTGAACTGGTTTCAACACCCAAGGATACTCTTATGGCCGCGTTCATCCAGAAACTGTTCAAATCCCGCAAGACAACCGAGGCAACGCCAAAACAGCGGAAAGCCACCCAGCCAGAGCCTGTCGAACAGGAAGATACCCGGACTGACCGGAGGGAAGAGCAGCTCAAAACTCTGGAGAGCGCACCATCCCAGGATGTCCTGGCCAAGCTTGCCATTGACGGCGTTACGGCGGATATCCGGCAGTCCGCTGCGGGCAGACTGACCGACGAAGCCAGTCTGCAGGAAGTGCAGAAACAGGCCAAAGGCCGTGACAAAGGTGTCTACCAGATCGTTAAACTGGCACTTCAGCGGCGGCGCGAAGAACAGGCCCGGCTGGACAGCATCAGCCAGACCATCGCTACCCTTACCCGCCATGCCCAGGACCAGGCGAAGAGTGACGATACCAAGCTTTATGAGGCCCGGCTCGATGCCCTGCTGAAACAATGGACAGAGGTGGAAACACACGCCTCACCGGAACAGGCCCAGGCATTTCTCGAAGCGGTTCACCTGTGCAAAGAGCGCATTGCGGCCCTGCAATCTGCGGCGGAAGATGAAAAGCGCCAGCGCGAGCAGAAGCTGCAACGTCAGGAAACCCTGGATCTGCTGACCCGCACACTGGACGAGCTCAAGTCTCAACCGCCTGAAACACTGCCCTCACTGGCGTCCCTGGATGCACTCCAGAAAACCCAGGAAAACCGCTGGCTGGAAGCAACCCGGGATACGGCAGTGGAGAAGCAGGAACAGAAAGCCTACGAAAACGCCATGCTGGCACTGCGCAATTACCTGAGCTCTGTCCGTCGGATTACCCAGGAACGGGAAACCATCGTCGAACTTGGCGCACTGCTCGAGCGCGCAGACGATGCCACCGACGAGCAGCGTGCCCAGGCAAAGACACTGGTTGCCGAGATCAACTGGCCGGAAGGCTATCCCATCCCGGCACTACTGGAGCCATTGCGGAAGCTGGCCGGCAAACGCAAGAAACCGGCAGAGCCCCGAGTTGATCAGGAGCAACAGAAAGCTCTGACGACTCGCCTCGAGGCCGAAATCAGGCAACTGGAGGAGGCTCTGGAGGCCAAACAGCTGAAAGAATCCAAACAGCTCTTCAAAACGGCACAACAGCACTTCCGGGATCTGGACCAGCGCCACGCAAAACCCTATCAGGCGCGTATGCAGCTGCTTACCGGGCAATTGCGTGAACTCTCGGACTGGCAGGGCTTCGCCACGGAACCCAAGCAGATTGCCCTGTGCGAGCAAATGGAATACCTGGCAGAGCAGCCAATGGATCCGGAAGCAAAGGCCGAGCGAATCAAGGAGTTGCAGAATGAGTGGCGCGATCTCGGCGGCTCTTCGGATCGCTCGCTGTGGTCCCGGTTCAAAGCTGCCTCGGACAAGGCTTACGAGCCCTGCAAGGCCTACTTCTCTGCCAAGTCCGGCCTCAAACAGGCCAATCTGGAAAAACGGTCCGCCATTTGCGAGCAGCTCGAAAGCTTCCTGGACAATGCCGACTGGTCTTCCATCGACTGGAAAGCCGCGGAACGAATCCACCAGACCGCTCGCCAGGAGTGGAAAGAGGCCTGGCCAGTGGAATTCCGCGACAATCGGGCCGTTCAAAAGCGCTTCGATGAACTGCTCAAGAGGCTGGAAGCCCCCCTGGACGAGGAACGGCGCAAGAACGAAGGCCTGAAACAGACGATCGTGGAAAAGGCCCAGGCCCTGGTCGAACACGAGCCGCTTCAGGAGGCCATGAACCAGGCCAAGGCCCTCCAGGGAGACTGGCAAGCCATCGGAATCACCCGCCATCGGGAAGACCGCAAACTATGGCAAGCGTTCCGAAAGGCCTGTGACCAGATCTTCGCCCGCCGTGATGCCGAGCGCTCGGAACAGCAGCAGGCATCACGTGCCGCCGACGAGACGGCACAAGCAGGCCTGAATCAGGTTTCAGGAATATCCCCGGAAAGTGACGAACAGGCAGTTACTGCGGCCCTGGCGACGCTCAAGGATATTGATGCCGCTACGCTCTCAAAAGGCGTCAGAGAACAGGTCCAGCAAGAAAAGCAGCGGCTGAGCAAGATTCTCTCGGCTCTGAGACTGCAGGCAAAATGGCTTCCTGGCAGTCTCTGGTGATGGCGGCCACAGCGGGCCCGTCCGGCAGTGAATCAGCGCCTCAGCACTGGGGTGCGCTGGCCGAAACGTCAGACGCCAGCGATCCGGTCGAGCTGGTGATTCGCGCAGAAATCCTTTGCGGCGTGCCCTCCCCCGAAGCCGATCAGCAGCGCCGCATGGAAATCCAGGTTCAGCGCCTTGCCAATGGCATGGGTTCCGCCGACAACAGCACGGATCAAATGCAGGATGTAGAGAAACTGCTGGCAGCCTGGTGCCTGGGTGGCACTGGCAAAAACGCGGACACGGAGCTCGCTGAGCGACTGAACAGGGCTATCGCCAATCTGAACGAGGCCTGAGGCGCCCAGCGGTCTACTCCCGCTGATGTTCCCTGACGAATTCCCTGGCTTCCTTTACGGCGGCCAGGGATTTCTGTTTCATCCCCTTGAGTTCCTCGTCCGCCAGGTAAAACATCATATCGATTGAATGCCGGTAATACCGTGTGGGCAGTCGGTTGAGAGCCACGCACATAACATCGGTCAGATAGTCCGCTGTGTCAGACTCCTCCCGCGTTGCCTCGATGGCATCCACCACCAGCCGCTCGTAGAAATTGTCGATTGCATCTCGCAGAGACATGGCTTCCGCCTCCCGAATTCGTCTGCGGTTTCTAACACCATAGAAGCCAGCCCCCTCCTTGTCATGGTTCATGAGCAATTTCGCCAATGCGATTGGCAGCCCGCGTCATTACCCCCTGCAACCGCAACCGGCTATGGTTGTGTCATCGGTAAATCAAACCCGAAAACAATATGACCAGAGGACAAGCAATGACCACCGAGGCTTATATCTTCGATGCAGTCCGCACCCCCAGGGGGCGCGGAAAAAAAGATGGATCACTTCACAGCGTCAAACCCATCTCGCTGTTGACCACGGTGCTCCATGCGCTGCAGGAGAGGAACAGCCTGGATACCGCCCAGGTGGACGACATTGTGATGGGCTGCGTGACCGCCGTGGGTGACCAGGGTGCGGATATCGCCAAGACGGCAGCGCTGGCCGCTGACTGGGATGAAAAAGTGGCGGGCGTCACCCTGAACCGTTTCTGCGCCTCCGGATTGGAAGCCGTGAATCTGGCAGCCATGAAAGTTCGTTCCGGCTGGGAGGACATGGTGGTTGCCGGCGGTGTGGAGGCCATGTCCCGGGTGCCCATGGGCTCCGACGGCGGAGCCTGGGCCACAGATCCGGAAACCAATCTACATACCGGTTTCATGCCCCAGGGCATCGGCGCAGACCTGATTGCCACCCTTGAGGGCTTCAGCCGTGAAGACGTTGATGGCTTTGCCGTGAAATCCCAGCAGAAAGCGGCCAATGCCTGGCAGAACGGCTACTTTGCGAAGTCCATCATTCCGATCACTGACCAGAATGGCGTGGTGATCCTTGATCGCGATGAGCATGTGCGTGGCAACACTTCCCTGGAAAGCCTTTCCGGCCTGAAACCCTCCTTCCAGATGATGGGCGAGATGGGCTTCGACGGTGTCGCCCGGGAGAAATACCACTACGTGGAGAAGATTAACCACGTTCATCATGCCGGCAACTCCTCAGGTATCGTCGACGGTGCCACCGCCATGCTCATCGGCAGTGAAGCCAAGGGCAAAGCCATGGGGCTGACGCCGCGCGCTCGCATCATCGCCACGGCCGTGACCAGCACAGACCCCACCATCATGCTCACCGGCCCCGCCCCGGCAGCGCGCAAGGCACTGGAAAAGGCGGGCATGACTGCCGATCAGATCGATCTGTTTGAAGTGAACGAGGCCTTCGCCTCTGTGGTTATGCGCTTCCAGCGGGAACTCTCGGTTCCCGACGAAAAAGTGAACGTGAACGGCGGGGCTATCGCCATGGGCCACCCGCTGGGTGCCACCGGCGCCATGATCCTTGGCACCCTGCTGGATGAGCTGGAGCGGCGCGAGCTGCGCTACGGCCTGGCCACACTGTGCGTCGGTGGCGGCATGGGCATTGCCACCATCATTGAGCGCGTCTGAACCCGTCCACTTTTCCAGGAGAACCAATTATGAGTGCTATTCGTTACGAACTGGGTTCAGACCAGATCCTGACCCTCACCATCGATATGCCCGGCCAGTCCGCCAACACCATGAACGCTGCTTTCCGGGACGCCCTCTCGGAAACCGCCGCAAAAGTGAAGGAAGACCTGGATAACATTCGCGGCATCATCATTGCCTCCGCCAAAAAGACGTTTTTCGCCGGCGGCGACCTGAAAGAACTGCATAAGGTCACCCGCGAAGACGCCAGAACTTTCGAGGATATGGTCAACGGCCTGAAATCCCACATGCGGTTTCTGGAAACCACCGGAAAGCCCGTGGTGGCTGCCATCAACGGCTCCGCCCTGGGTGGCGGCCTCGAGATTGCACTCGCCTGCCATTACCGTGTCGCCATCAATGACGACAGCATTCAACTTGGACTGCCGGAAGTGACTCTGGGCCTGCTGCCGGGTGGCGGGGGCACCCAGCGACTGCCTCGAATGATTGGCCTGGAGGCAGCCTTCCCGTTCCTGATGGAAGGCAAAAAGGTAAATCCGAAAGCTGCGCTCAAGGCCGGCATTATCAACGAACTGGCAGATTCTGCCGACGATATGATCACGAAAGCCCGAGCGTTCATTGAGGCCAACCCGAAATGTCAGCAGCCGTGGGACCAGAAAGGCTTCAGGTTCCCGGGTGGCGCGCCCCACCATCCTGCCATGGCGCAGAAGCTGGCGATCGCTCCGGCCATGCTGAAGCAGAAGACCAAAGGCTGCTATCCGGCCCCGGAGCGCATACTTTCCGCTGCCGTTGAAGGCGCTCAGGTCGATTTCGATAACGGCAGCCTGATCGAGACCCGGTATTTTGCGGAACTGGTGATCGGCCAGGTTGCCAAGAACATGACCGGCACCTTCTGGTTTCAGTTGAACGCCATCAAGGCGGGCGGCAGCCGCCCCGAGGGCGTTGAGAAAGAAACCTTCCGCAAGGTGGGTGTTCTGGGCGCAGGCATGATGGGCGCAGGTATCGCCTATTCAACGGCGACACGGGGTATCGATGTGGTGCTGAAAGACGTCTCCGTTGAAAATGCCGAAAAAGGCAAAAGCTACTCGGAGAACCTGCTCGCCAAGAAGGTCAGTCGTGGCCGAATGACCGAAGAACAGAAGGCAGACATCCTGAGCCGCATCAAGGCCACCGATTCGTCAGACGATCTGGAAGGCTGTGATCTGGTGATCGAGGCGGTCTTCGAGGACAGTGGACTGAAGGCAAAAGTGACCCAGGAAGCGGAACCCAAACTGGTGGCAAACGGGATTTTTGCGTCCAACACCTCAACCATCCCCATTACCCAGCTCGCCGGAGCCTCTGCGAACGCCGAGAACTTCATTGGCCTGCATTTCTTCTCACCGGTCGACAAGATGCAGCTGGTAGAAATCATCGTCGGCGAAAAAACCTCGGATGAAACCCTGGCGCGCTCGTTTGACTACGTTCAGCAGATCGGAAAGATTCCCGTGGTGGTCAACGACAGTCGAGGGTTCTTTACCTCGCGGGTCTTTGGGACCTTCGTCAACGAGGGCATCTGCATGCTTGGCGAAGGTATTCATCCAGCGAGCATTGAAAACGCGGGGGTGCTGGCCGGTATGCCCGTCGGGCCACTGGCGATTTCCGACGAAGTCAGCATGACCCTGATGCAACACATCCGGGACCAGAGCAGGAAGGATACCGAAGCCGCCGGCGGAACCTGGAATCCCCACCCCGCGGAGGCCGTCATTGATGCGATGGTCAACGAACATGGCCGCAAGGGCAAGGCTGCGGGCGCGGGCTTCTACGAGTACCCTGCCAACGGCAAGAAACACCTCTGGCCGGAGCTGGAAACTCTGTTCGTGAACGCGGAGAAGGCAAGAACGGTCAAACTACAGGAGCTGAAAGACCGGATCCTCTTCATTCAGGCCATCGAAACCGTTCGTTGTCTGGAGGAAGGCGTATTGCGAACGGTAGAGGATGCGAATATCGGCAGTATCTTTGGCATCGGCTATGCGCCGTGGACCGGTGGCGCGATTCAGTTCATCAATCAGTATGGCGTGAGAGCATTCACGGAGCGGGCATCGGCGCTCGCCGAGACCTATGGTGAACGCTTTGCACCACCCAAACTGTTGCAGGAAAAGGCGGAAACGAACACACCGTTCGCCTGATTCAGCCTCTGCACGTCTGCTGCCGGGAGGATTTACCGATTCTCCCGGCAGTTTCCCCGTGTGCAACACGCCTCAACCCTGATGATCCCTCGGTTACGAACGTGGCGTCTTCATGGACAGATTGTCACGATCCGATACGCCCTGCCTATGGCATCGGGTGTAGTGCTTGCCTACAATAAATTTAATAAGTCACGGGTAGACACTCCCTCGCAAACCGAGGGGCTACCAACACCGTCGGGTAAGCATTTATGACCATCGCGGAAAGAATTATGGCTCGTCGCTCTTCGGCCGGATCTGTTCGGTTCGGGGTGTGCAAGGCAATGACTGTAGCATTGCTGTTGTCTGCGCCACTGGGGCTTCATGCGAACGTTGAAACTCCAGACGTGTACGAGCCAGTTGCACCGACGATTGATCAGGCGCGAGCCAATATCCTGATCGCCCGTCAACTGCAGTTTACCCACTTCCGGGACCTCGGAATCAGCGATGAACTCTCCGGAGATGTGTTTGATGCCTACCTGGATTACCTCGACGGGCAGAGAATCTATCTTTCGCAGGACGACATTGCGAAGTTCGACAAAATCCGCACTCAACTCGGCTCTGCCCTGAAAACAGGTCAGCTTCAGCCCGGGTTCGATATTTACAATCTGGTTCAGCAACGGATTATCGAGCGCCTCCAGTTTGCTCTGGAAACAATCGACAAGGGCATCGACACGCTGGATTTCTCGGCCAACGAAAGTATTCTGGTCGACCGCTCGAAAGCGGACTGGGAATCGAACGCCAAGGCCCTGGACGATCTCTGGGTCAAGCGCATTAAAAATGCGGTGCTGGCTCAGCGCCTGAACGGGGCAGAAGACGAAGCCATCGTTGAAACCCTGCGCCGCCGCTACGAAGGCCAGTTGAAGCGCGCGTACCAGGCCCGCAGTGAAGATGCCTTCCAGGCCTATATGAATGCGTTTACCGGCATGTGGGACCCGCACACGTCCTACTTTTCGCCGCGCACCTCCGAAAACTTCAATATCAACATGAGCCTTTCACTGGAAGGCATCGGTGCTGTGCTTCAGTCGGACAACGAATACACCAAGGTGGTGAGACTGGTACCCGGCGGGCCCGCCTCCAAGCAGGGTCAGCTTGAGCCCGCAGATCGCATTGTTTCTGTCGCACAGGAAGACGAAAAACCGGTGAATGTGATCGGTTGGCGTCTGGACGAAGTGGTGGATCTGATTCGTGGGCCGCGCAATTCGACCGTCACACTGGAAGTGATTCCGGCCAATGCCTCCGACGAGACCATTACCGAGACCATCGCCATCAAACGCGATGAAGTAAAGCTGGAAGAGCAGAGCGCCAGCAAGGACACCATACGTCTTGAACGTGGCGGCAAGGAATATACGATTGGCGTCATTACCATCCCCACGTTCTATGCGGATTTCCAGGCCATGCAGGCTGGTGACCCGAATTACAAGAGCACGACCCGCGATGTCCGCAACCTGATTGCGGAGCTCGAAGCCGACGGCGTTGACGGCCTGGTGATGGATTTGCGAAACAACGGCGGTGGTGCGCTGCACGAAGCCAATGATCTGGTCGGCCTGTTTATTGACAAGGGCCCCACCGTTCAGATTCGCAACGCCAATAACGATGTGCAGGTACTCAATGACGAGGATCCTTCCGTGGCCTACGACGGGCCTCTGGTGGTACTCACCAACCGCATGAGTGCGTCAGCGTCCGAAATTTTCGCCGGCGCCATCCAGGACTATGGCCGCGGACTGGTTGTCGGTTCCCAGACCTTTGGCAAGGGCACCGTTCAGGCTGTGCGTCCCCTGAACCACGGGCAACTCAAGATCACCCAGTCCAAGTTCTATCGGGTATCCGGCGGCTCCACGCAACACAAAGGGGTTATCCCGGACATCGAGATTCCTTCTCGTATCGACAAGACCCGCATCGGTGAGGACGCCCTGGATCATGCCCTGCCCTGGGACCAGATCGAGGCCGTGCCGCATACACGCTACTTCGATTTCAGCGGCATTATCGATGAGCTTCGCAAGCGGCACGAAGAGCGGTTCTCAACCAACCCTGAGTTCAGCCTGCTGCAGCAGGAGATCGACTTCCTGACCAAACAGCGCGCCACCGACAGCGTCAGCCTCAACCTGGAAGAACGCCGCGCTGAGCACGAACAGATTGAACGCACACGGCTCACGATCGCAAATGCCCGTCGTGAACTGAAAGGCCAGACACCGTTCGAGTCGCTGGAAGACCTTGAAGACTGGCAAGACCAGCAGGCGGCGGACCTGAATTCCACCGATGAGGAGCTGGATTTCGTGATACGGGAAGGTGGACATATCATGGCCGACATGCTGGACCTTGATAACCGCATGGCATCGATCCTGGATCCCCAGCAATTTGCGGCACAGTCTCCGGCCGCCGCAGTGACACGTTGAACAGGCAGCTCCAAGTCTCATGACTGAGAAGGACGCAGGCGGACAGGATAGCCACCAGAAAGCACGGATGTTGCAAGACATGCTACTGGACGCGCTACATGCCATGCGCTCCCTGGAGGAAGTGGAAGGGTTGGAGAAACCGGCGGCTCAGGAACGAACGCCGGAAGGCCTGATCGACCGCCTGGCAAGCCTTACCGGGTCTGCGCTCCGCTTCGGGGTCAAGGCGACGGATACGTCTCTTCGGGTGGGCCGGGCGCTGATCAATTCCCAGGATCAGCTGCGGGCAATGCTCACAGCAGGCCAGTCTCTCAAAGACATCCGCGAAGTGGCCGGCCTCACCGTATCTGAAATGAGCGAGGCCCTTAACCTGCGGGACAAGTCCGTCCTGGAGGCTATAGAGAACGGCACCACCACCCTGTCCTTCGAACTGATACTACGTCTGGCAGCCCTCATTGCCAGAAACGATCCCATCCCGTTCATCATGCGCACCACGCGCAACTACAATCCCGAAGTCTGGCAGATTCTGAATGACTGGGGCGTGGCGAGACTGCCCCTGCAATTTGAGCGGGAGCGGGAGTTTATCAACATCTTCCGCCGGCATGATGACGCTCGCACGCTCTCGGATGAAGGTTTCCAGAAAGTGCTGGAGTTCACCCGTCAAAGCTTTGAAATGTCCCTGCACTTTATTGAGGAGCAGGAACGGCAGGTGGCCGAACTCAGGGCCACCTACGAGGAAAAGCACCCCGACGTGAAAAGGTCACCAGACAAGCCTGCCGCCAAAAAGAAGCAGCCGGAGCGCACCCCACCGTCAACCAAATAACGCCTGCATACCGGTTATATTCGGGTTATGCACCACGCCCTTTTCAGTAACGATCGCGTCGATCAGGCTTGCCGGTGTCACGTCAAAGACCGGATTGAATACGTTGATGCCTTCCGGCGCCAACCCGATACCGCGTATCTCCCGGATCTCAATGCCGTCGCGCTCCTCAATGGCCACATCTGCCCCTGACGCCGTGGCCATGTCCACCGTGCTTGAAGGCGCGACCACCATGAAGCCCACTTTGTGATGGCGGGCCAGAACCGCCAGGCTGTAGGTGCCGATCTTGTTGACCACATCACCATTGGCAGTTATTCGATCCGCGCCGACGATCACCCAGCGTACGTCTTTCCGGGCCATGATGGCGGCAGCGGCACCATCGGCATTCAACGTGACGGGAATGCCGTCGCGTGAAAGTTCCCAGGCCGTCAACCGGCCACCCTGAAGCCAGGGGCGAGTCTCGTCGGCATAGACGTCTGCCAGCAGCTTTTCCTCATAGAGACGACGAACAACGCCCAGTGCCGTACCGTAGCCCCCGGTGGCCAATGCACCGGTATTGCAATGGGTCAGCACCGAAAACGGTGCCTCTGCTCCGATAAACTCAAGGGCATGGTCCGCCATGGCAAAGTTGGCGGCCAGGTCTTCCTCATGTATGGCCCGGGCCTCCGAGGCCAGGCGTTTTACCGCTTCGTCCAGCGAATGGCACGCGTGGAAAATCCTTTCCATGCGCTGCAGCGCCCAGAACAGGTTTACTGCGGTCGGACGTGAAGCTGCAAGCTCGCGAATGGCCTGTTTGATTTCGGCCTTCCAGTCCCCGCCACCGGCATGTCTGGCCGCAAGGGCCACCCCGTAGGCTGCACTGATGCCGATTGCAGGAGCGCCCCGAACCACCATATCCCGGATACTCTGCGCTACCCCGGCAGCGCCTTCCAGCGTTATCCAGTGCTCCTCTCCCGGCAGCAGGCGTTGATCCAGCAGCTCAAGACTGCTGCCGTGCCAGCGAATCGCAACGGTGCCAATGGCCCGTTCTTGGGAGGGTTTCGGGGTTGTTGTCATAGAAGACTGCTCCGGTTTTTCAGCGCTGAAAACTGCCAGTATAACGGTTATACTTCCGGGCTACATTTTCAAGGTGTGGAAGCTCCGCGCCATGCGCTGTAAGGCAGGATAAATGACGGCAGACACTATCACCGCAGCCGATATTCGCATCAACGCGCGCTGGCTGATCCCGATTGAGCCGGCAGGCACGGTACTTGAGCATTATGCAGTGATTATCCAGGGTGACCGCCTTGCCGCAGTCATTCCCCAGGAACAGGCGGACAGATCGTTCAGAACCCGGGAAACCGTTGATCTTCCGAACCACGTCGTCATGCCCGGCCTGATCAACATGCACGGCCACGCGGCCATGAGCCTGTTCAGGGGCATGGCAGACGATCTTCCGCTGATGACCTGGCTGAATGACCATATCTGGCCGGCCGAAGGTCGCTTTATCAGCGAGCAGTTCATTGCCGATGGGACCCAACTGGCCATGGCCGAGATGCTGCGTACGGGAACCACCACGTTTTCTGACATGTATTTCTTCCCGGAAATTGCGGCTCAGATGGCGCACGATACGGGCATTCGTGCGCAAGTCTGTTTTCCGCTGCTCGACTTCCCGACGCCGTGGGGTGCCGGCCCCGAGGAATACCTGCGCAAGGGCGCTGACTTTATCGACAGCTGGAAAAACGATGGCTACATCATGCCGGCCATTGGCCCCCATGCACCCTACACCGTGTCCGACGGCCCGATGATTGAAGCCGTCCGGCTCTCGGAAAAGACCGGCGCAGCCATCCAGATCCACCTGCACGAAACGGCATTCGAAGTGGCCGAGGCTACTGAAAAGCTGGGTCAACGGCCGACAGCCCGACTGGCGGATCTCGGCCTGCTCCGCCCAGAGACCCAGTGCGTACACATGACCCAGATTGATGCCAGCGATATCAGCTTGCTTAAACAAACGGGCGCCCATGTTATCCACTGCCCGGAATCGAATCTGAAGCTGGCCAGCGGCCTTTGTCCGGTGCAGGAACTCCTCGATAGCGGGATTAACGTCGCCATAGGCACCGACGGCGCCGCCAGCAACAACGACCTCGATCTGTTCGGGGAACTCCGGACTGCCGCCATGATGGCCAAAGTAGTGGCCAATGATGCCTCGGCGCTATCGGCGCACAAGGCCCTGCAGATGGCCACCATCAACGGGGCAAGGGCTCTGGGGCGGGACCATGAACTGGGTTCTCTGGCCGAGGGCAAGTTGGCGGACATCATTGCCATTGACCTGAGCGACCCGTTTTTGCAGCCGGTCTACGACCCGGCTTCGCACCTCGTATACAGCAACCATGGTCGATCAGTAAGCCACAGCTGGATTAACGGCGTACCACAAGTACAGGATGGCCGGCTTACCCGCATTGACGTTGCCGATCTCATGCTTCGAGTTGAGGACTGGGCCGGGCGAATCCGCACAAAGGCTGACTAACCGATTTCCTATTGATTCACCAGGCAGAACCAACCATGACAAACCAGAACGTAGACCGGAACGAGATCGCCAAATTCGAGGCCCTGGCCAGCCGCTGGTGGGATCCCTCGAGCGAATTCAAGCCACTGCATGATATAAATCCCCTGCGGCTGAACTACATCGACGAGCGGGTTTCCCTGGCCGGAAAGCGCGCTCTGGATGTCGGCTGCGGTGGTGGCCTGCTGTCGGAGGGCATGGCCCAGCGCGGCGCCCACGTTACCGGTATCGACATGGGCGAGGCTCCGCTGGCCGTCGCGCGGCTGCATGGCATGGAGAGCGGTGTGAATGTGGATTATCGCCAGATCACCATCGAAGAACTGGCCGAGGACAGCGAACATGCGGGCCAGTACGACGTTGTTACCTGCCTGGAAATGCTTGAGCATGTGCCGGATCCCGCATCGGTGGTGAGGTCCTGTGCCGCCATGCTGAAACCGGGCGGCCATCTGTTTGTATCAACCATCAATCGGAACCCGAAATCGTTTCTTTTCGCGATTGTGGGGGCGGAATACGTGCTCAGGTTGCTACCCAAAGGCACCCACGAATGGAAGAAATTTATCCGGCCATCGGAAATGTCCGACCATCTTCGCCACGCAGGGCTGGAAGTCCGTGAACTTACGGGCATGACCTATAACCCCGTCACCAAGGTGTACAAGCTCGGTCGGGACGTGGACGTCAACTATCTGATGCATGCCAGGGATATTCGTGAAGCCTGAAACCACGCATCGAGCCTCCACGGTCCTGTTTGACCTGGATGGAACGCTGATTGACACCGCACCGGACTTTATCCGGTGCCTGAATCAGTTACGGGAACACCACGGGCTCCCCGCCCTTCCCCACGAGCATATCCGACGCTCGGTTTCGAACGGCGCGCGCGCCATGATCCGGGTCGGCTTCGGCCTGGAACCGAAACATCCGGAATACCTGGAAAAACACACCGCGTTCCTCGACCTCTACGAGGCGGGCGTGGCAGTGGAGACCAGCCTGTTCGAGGGGATGGACGAGCTTCTCAAAGCCCTCGAGGAGCAAGGTATTCCCTGGGGCATTGTGACCAATAAGCCTGCCAGGTTCGCGGTTCCACTGATCGAGGCCCTTAACCTGGCTGACCGGTGCGCGGCGCTGGTTTGCCCCGATCACGTTGCCCAGCGCAAACCTCATCCGGAGGCCCTCTTTCTGGCCTGCCAGCAGATCGGCGCCGATCCCGCCACCGGCATTTACGTGGGCGACCACGAACGGGACATCGAAGCCGGGCGTAACGCAGGCATGAAAACCATCGCCGTCCGCTACGGTTACATCGAGGAGCCGGAAGCCGTTGACCTGTGGCAAGCGGACCTCATCGCCGACACCGTCACGGACCTGGCAAAGCTGTTACAATAGCCCATCAAATTTAGGATCCGGTGTTCAGCCGGTAACAGCCTGACACGGAGACAGGTTATGCATGATTACCAAGCACCCGCCGATCTTCTGAAAGACCGCATCGTAATGGTGACGGGTGCCGGCAGTGGCATTGGCCGGGCTGCAGCCAAGGCCTACGCCGCCCATGGCGCCACCGTGGTACTGGTAGGTCGCACGGTCAGCAAACTCGAAACGGTTTACGATGAAATTGAAGCAGCCGGCCACCCCAAGCCTGCCATCGTGCCCATGAACTTCGAGGGCGCCGCGGTGAAAGACTACGAAGAATTGGCTATGACCCTGGAAGATAACTTCGGGCAGCTGGATGGTTTGCTGCACAACGCGGCAATTCTGGGCGACCGCAGTCCTGTGGAGCTTTATGACCCGGAGACCTGGAACAAGGTCATGCACGTGAACGCAACGGCGCCGTTCCTGCTAAGCCGGGCAATGATTCCCCTGCTTCGCAAATCCGACGACGCCTCGGTGATCTTCACCTCCTCTGGTGTCGGCCGCAAGGCAAAAGCCTACTGGGGCGCCTATGCCGTCTCCAAGTTTGCCGTAGAGGGCCTGAGCCAGTTGCTGTCCGAAGAGCTGGACGATGAGCGTCACAATGTCCGGGTAAACAGTCTGAACCCCGGCGCGACCCGTACCAACATGAGAGCCCACGCCTATCCGGCGGAGAATCCACAGCAAAATCCGGCACCAGAGGACCTGATGCCGATTTACCTGTACCTCATGGGCAAGGACAGCCAGGGCGTCAACGGCCAGAAACTGGACGCACAACCGAAATAATGGAACTGCTTTTTTACACAACCTCTCAGTGCCACCTGTGTGAACTGGCCGAAGCCCTGCTTGTAAGCACGCCCATGCCGGAGCCGATCCCGGTAGACGTGGTGGACATTGCCCAGTCCGAAGAACTGGTAGAACGCTACGGTACCCGGATACCGGTGCTCCGACGCAACGATACCGGTGTGGAACTGGACTGGCCTTTTACCAGGGATGACTTACTTACATTCCTGCAATGAGGATTGCCTGACATGTTGATGGTTATTTCCCCTGCCAAAACGCTGGATTACGAGAGTCCGCTGGCGACCAGTACCTATACTCAGCCGGAATTCCTTGAGGATGCCTGCGAGCTGGTCGACCAGCTTAAAACGCTGGAGCCGCACCAGATCAGCAATCTGATGAGCATTAGCGACAAGCTTGGGCAGCTGAACGCCGAGCGCTTCCAGAACTGGCACACGCCTTTTACCCCCGAGAATGCCCGGCAGGCTGTGCTGGCTTTCAAAGGTGACGTGTACACCGGCCTGGACGCCGAGAGCTTCAGTGAACAGGACTTCGACTTTGCCCAACAGCATCTGCGCATGCTTTCCGGTCTGTATGGCGTCCTGAAACCGCTGGACCTGATGCAGCCCTACCGCCTGGAAATGGGTACCCGGTTCGAGAATAACCGTGGCAAGGATCTGTATGCCTTCTGGGGCAGCAAGATCACAGAGGAGATCAACCGGCTGCTTGCGGATGACGACGGCGTGCTGGTCAACCTTGCCTCCAACGAGTATTTCAAAAGCGTAAAGAAGAAAGACCTTGAAGGCCGGCTGATTACCCCCCAATTCAAGGACTGGAAGAATGGTCAGTACAAGATGATCAGCTTTTATGCCAAGAAAGCCCGGGGGCTGATGTGTCGGTTTGCCATTCAGAACCGCATTACCCAGGCCGACGACCTCAAGGGATTCAACCTCGAAGGCTATTACTTCAGCGAAGACCAATCCGATAAGAACAACTGGGTTTTCCTGCGGGATGAACAGTAATCCACGTTGAAATCGGAGTCAGCAATGAACGAAGCAATGTTTTCCCAGATCGCCATGCTGGTGTTTCTGACCGGCCTGATTGTCTGGATGGGTGTCATCGTCTGGGATCTGGCCAAGAAATCCCAGGCCGGCAAGTTCGGCACCATCGCACTGTTTACGGTGCTGGGCGCCGGCGTTGTGGGTTTTATCGTTAAAACCGTACTCGTAGAGATCATGCAAATATGAAAGACAAGGACCAGCCCTGATGTGGTTTCGCAACGCCCGCGTATTCCGATTTACCAAACCCTTTGATATCTCTGCCGAAGAGCTGGAAGAAAAGCTCCAGGCCGACGCCTTCAAGCCCTGCGGACCTCAGGAAACCAGCCGCCAGGGCTGGGTTCCGCCCCTGGGCAAGCATGGCGAACAGCTGGTTCACAGTGCCAACGGCTATCACCTGATTGCCCTGCGCAAGGAGGAAAAGATTCTTCCCGGCCCGGTGGTGAAAGAAGCGGTTGAGGAGAAGGCCGAAGCCATCGAGTTCGAGCAGGGCCGGAAGGTCCGGCGCAAAGAAAAGGACGAAATCAAGGAACAGGTAATGCTGGAGATGCTGCCCCAGGCCTTCTCCAAGAACCGCCGCTCCTTTGCCTACCTCGCCCCCCAGGACGGTGTTCTGGTGGTGGACGCGGGTTCCGCCAAGCAGGCGGAAGATCTGGCCTCGACTCTGCGCAAGAGCCTCGGATCGCTGCCGGTTCGTCCACCCGCGGTGGAACAGGCACCTGCTTTCACCTTTACCGGTTGGCTGAACGAATCCATCGACCTGCCCGGCAAGGTGGTTCTGGGCACTGAATGCGAACTCAAGGATCCGTCTGAAGATGGCGGCGTGGTGCGCTGCAAAGGCCTGGACCTGAAAGCCGATGAAATCCGCAACCATCTGGATGCGGGCATGCAGGTGACCAAGCTGTCCCTGACCTGGGACGACAACGTCTCCTTTGTGCTGGATGAAGAACTGGGCATCCGTCGCCTCAAATTCGGCGAAACACTTCAGGATCAACTGGACGATGTCGACGTGGACGACCACGCTGCCAAGTTTGATGCGGCTTTCACGCTCATGACCCTTGAGCTGTCCCGGCTGATTCCAGGGCTCCTGGAAGCGCTCGGCGGCGAAGATCGCTCTGCGATTGTCGAAGAGTAAAGCCTTAAAACCGGGTCAGATACCCGTCTTGTCTGACCCGGCCTCCCTTGCGCTCTTCAGTGGGCAATCTTTCCCAGCCGCTCTCTCTGCCAGTCTTTTTCCGGTTCGTTCAGGACCAGCCGCAGATCCATCACTTCCTCTTCGGTGTTGAACTTGATTTCAAAGCCCAGATGTTCAGCCAGCTGCAACATGGGACGATTATCCGGCAGCACATTGCCCACCATTTCCACGGTACCCCTGGCCCGACAGTAATCGATCATCTTCTGCATCAGGGCAACGCCGAGGCCTTCGCCCTTCATTTTATCGTGCACCATGACCGCGAACTCGCATTGCAGGTTATCGGCATCGGTCCAGGTGCGCACGGTTCCGAGGGTTTCCTCGCCTTCCCCGTCTTCCCTGGGCGCGTTGGCAATAAAAACCATCTCCCGGTCGTAATCGATTTGCACCATCTGGGCTACGTCTTCGCGAGAGAAATGCTTGCGATACTGGAAGAACCGGTAACGAATGGATTCCGGCGACTGCAACTCATGGAACGCCCGATGGGCAGGCTCATCTTCCGCCAGTACCGGTCGAATGATGACCCGGCGCCCGGATTTGGGCAAAACAATCCATTCCTCCAGTTCCCGCGGGTAAGGCTGAATAATCGGCCGCCCCGGCTTGTCGGCCAGATTGATGGCAATATTGACAGCCACGGCCCCCTGCTCGTTGAACAGCAAGGGCGAGATCTCAAGCCCCTTGATTTCCGGAATGTCGATAACGATCTGTGAGAGGGTGACCAGGGTCTCGGACACCGCGCGGATATCCTCCTCCGGCTTCAGGCTGTGTTCTTTCAGCAGCTTGTACATGTAGGTACGGCGCAGAAGCTCACGGGCCAACACCATGTTCAATGGCGGCAGTGCGATCTGACGATCGGTCATCACGTTGATCTGGGCGCCAGCTGCACCACAAACCACCAGGGGCCCAAACAATGCGTCCCGGGTAATGCCGACACTGAACTCGATCCCACCCACGTGCTGGTAGGAACGCTGAACCGCAAACCCTAGAAATCCACTTTCCGGGAAATGGCTCTTGTACTCCTCCATCAGGTAGCGGCACGAATCCATGATGGCCGCCTCGCTGTTCAGTTTCTGGACCGTACCCTTGTACCGACGCTGGGTCGGACTCAGGTCCAGAAAAGGATGGCACGCCTGCTCGTGAATGATGGTAATGTCGATGGGGCGCCGCTCAACCGCAAACACCTCCAGCACCTCTTCCATATCGTCGCAGTACATGGTTTCGATGGTGCTGATCCCGTAGTCCCGCACCAGGTCCCGCGCTTCCCGGTTCGACAGGTGATACCGACCTGCTCGAAGTGCCCTGTTGACCACATGACGGGTATGGGTGCGGTCTGCAAAGTGATCGGTAAAGGATTCCGGCGTTTCCGTAAGCAGCCGCTGAACCCGCTGGTGACGAACATGTTGCATGAATGCCATCACGGCTTTTTCGGGATTGAAGAACGACGGCAGCCCGGCCCGGTAAAACTCTTCCCGAGCATCCATGACCGTACTCTGGCCGAGCCAGCAGGTGAACACATTCAGACGTGTGCCCTTGGACGCCTGCACAACGGCGTCGGCAATCTGCAGGCTGTCCTCCGTCAGACTCGGGGCATACATCACCAGAACGTTTGCCACTTCCGGATCCTTTGCCAGGATCTTGATGGCCTGGCCGTAAAGTTCCGGCGAGGCATCGTAGTTAAGGTCAATGGGGTTTTTACGGGTCCAGTAAGGTGGCAGCAGCTCGGCCAGGTTCTCAATGCTGGATTTCGACAGCTCTGCCAGTTCACCACCAAGATCGGCCAACCGGTCCACGGCCAACACCCCGGGGCCGACCCCATTGGCCATGATCGCCAGGGTTTCGCGGCGCAGGGGACGCATCCGCGTCAATGTCTCGAGCGCATCAAACATCTGGCCAAGGCCATCCACCCGGAGCACACCTGCCCTCTGAAGCATGGCGTCGTAGATCGGATCGCTGCGTTTCAGGCCATCAGGGAGGTCGTGGGGAAACCACTCCGACTCCGGTACCCGACCGGACTTCACCGCAATCACCGGCTTGGTGCGGGACGCCACCCGAACCGCCGACATGAAGCGGCGGGCATTGGGAATGTTTTCGATGTGCAGGAGAATCGCACGGGTCTGTGTATCCTGCGCCAGGTAGTCGATCAGGTCGTCGTGATCGATATCCATGCCATCGCCCAGGGTCAGGAAATAGGAAAACCCCACACCACGGGCGAATGCCCAGTCTATGACCGAACTGGCGATGGTGCCCGACTGGCCAACGAAGGCAACCCGGCCAGGGATGGCGCCCATATGGGCGTAGGTAGCGTTCAGGCTGCGTGCCGGGACCATCAGGCCAATGGTGTTGGGGCCCAGTACCCGGATTCCGGTCTCCCGGGCCGCTTCACGAACGGAATACATCAGGGGCTGGCCGGTTTTACTGTGAGTACGTGACATGCCACCGGTCATAACGATCGCGGTGCGCACCCCGGCCTCCCCCAGCCGCTTGATGGTCTTGGCCACGGTATCCGGCGGCGTACAGATGATTGCCAGGTCCGGGGAAAATTCCATTTTCGAGACTTTCTTGACGCAGGGCACCCCGTGCACGTTGTCGTAATCGTTCTGGTTAACCACCAGTAACCGGCCGGGATAACCGCCCCCCATCAGGTTCCGCAACACCATACCGCCAAGGTTGTCTGCCCGCTCCGACGCACCGATCACCGCAATGGACGCGGGATTAAACAGGCTCTCCAGATACCGGGTGCTCAAGCTGACTCTCCTTTGTATGCGGCCGGCAGACCGTTGGGAAATAAATGTAATAAAACAGGTTACTTATGAGTGTAACTCTTATCTTAGGCCTTGATACCCCGATGTGAAATGACTATCGCCGTTATAAGACCAAAGAAACACGGCATCGTGCAGTTTTCCCTGATAAGCTTGAAGAAAATATAAGCATATCGAAGGCAGTCCGAGACGTATGACCACGGCATTCTTTTCCCACGATGACTTCATGAAACACAACATGGGGCCGGAACATCCGGAAAGCCCTGAGCGGCTGGCGGCCATCATCAGCTACCTTGCTGATACTGGCCTGGACCAGAAGCTGGACTGGGTGCGGCCGGAAGAAATCACCCGTGATCAGCTTCTGATGGTGCATCCGGAAAAATATCTCCATCAACTGGACCTGATGCAACCGACCCGCGGCCGCGTGTTTACCGACCCGGACACGGCCATGATGCCCGACACCCTTCGAGCCGCTCGTCTGGCAGCTGGTGCCAATATCCAGGCCGTGGATATGGTCATGAGCAGCCAGGTTACCAACGCGTTTGTGTGTGCCCGGCCGCCCGGGCACCATGCCGAGCGGGCGAAATCCATGGGGTTCTGTTTTTACAACAACGTTGCCCTGGCCGCGATGCGCGCCCTCACCTTTCATCATTTGGAGCGGGTCGCGATCATCGATTTCGACGTGCACCAGGGCAATGGCACCGTAGACATTGTCAGTGGCGACGAGCGTATCCTGATGTGCTCAAGCTTCCAGCATCCCTTCTACCCGCACTCCCACGTGCACCGGCAGGCCGACAACATCGTGAATATTCCGATTGAGGCAAACTGTTCGTCTGAAGAGTACCGTAAGCAGGTGGAGGCGGGATGGCTGAAGCGCCTGAATGAATTCAAACCGCAGTTGATCCTGATTTCGGCGGGTTTTGATGCCCACCGGCTGGATCCGATGGCAGAACTGAATCTGGATACGGAAGATTATCGCTGGCTAACGGAAATGATTGTGGGTGTCGCCAGTGAGCACAGCAATGACCGGATCATTTCAACCCTGGAGGGCGGGTACCATCTGCGGGCCCTGGCGGAAAGCGTCAATGCCCACCTGGAAGTACTGGATTCGGTTTACTGACGCCAATCAGCCCCTGGGTTCGCCGCCATAGCCGTTAGCCTGCTGCAGTTCCGGGCGGTCACCGGCCCGTTGCAGGCGGATATTGGTGCGGCGGTTATCGGCGGGCCGGTTGGATACCGGGTACTGGTCGCCGTGAGCCCGAACGGTAATCATGTTTTCATCAATACCGCTCGCCTTGAGGTAGTCAGCCACCACATTGGCGCGATCTTCGGAGAGCGCACGGTTGTCGATCCGGCTGCCAATACTGTCACTATGACCATCCACGAAAATCCGCTCAACCGTGGAATCTGCGTTCACATAAGCGACGATGTTATCCAGTAGTTGCCTGTCGGCATCGGACAATTGCGTGCTGCCACTGGCAAAGGGCACCCTCGAGCGCTGGATCTGATCAAAGTTTACCGGCAGAAGATTGGACGTACAGCGCTGATAACGCTGGTACTCGCCGGCAAAGTTGATGTTGGAGACCTGAACACGCACCGGGCGGCCATCAAACCACGACTCCCTGGTTACCGTCGGGCGCATCCCGTCCAGAAGTCCATGGGCGACCACGAACGCCTGACGGGTATCCAGCGAGACCTGACGGCGATCATCCGATACATTTACCGTTCCCAGGGGCTTCGGCGCCACACCCGGACGCCAGGCCGGTGCCTCGACCACAAGGCTGCCGCGCCCTGGTCGCATCAATGCAGAATCAGACTCCAGGAAAAAGCTGAGACTTTCACCGGCGCGATGATTGAACACCGCCCGACCGTAGCCGGGAACTTCGTGCACCAGCCGGCATTCAAATACCGACTCGGCGAGATACCACTGGCTGTTCTCGATTCCGGCGCCATAGCTGGCAGCCTGCGCGGTTGCCGGCAGAAGCGCCACGGGCAACGTGGCAACCAGCAGAGTATTCAGGAGTTGTCCGGGGCGAAATCCCATAGAGCTAGCCATCAGTGTCCGGAGTTAGCAGAGTCAGACCGTTTAACGGCCTGAGCCGGAAGTTCTTTAGCCACCAACCGGAAAACAATCACCCGAGCCTTCTGGTATAATTCGCCAAATTTTTTCGGCTCCCAGAGAACCGGGCACAAGCTCGCCCCGCCAAAGGTATTTCGGACAAACGCCATGACAGACAAGCTCACGCTCACACGCCCCGACGACTGGCACCTTCACGTACGGGACGGCGACATTCTCAAGGACGTGGTACCGGCTACGGCCGCCTGCTTCGGTCGCGCCATCATCATGCCCAACCTGGTACCGCCAGTTACCACCGCAGCCGATGCCACAGCCTACCGGGAGCGCATTCTGGCGGCTGCCAATGGCACCGAGTTCGAGCCGTTGATGACGCTGTATCTGACCGAGAGCATGACGGCACAGACCATCCGGGATGCCAGGGCTGCAGGCGTTGTGGCCGCCAAGCTTTACCCCGCCGGAGCAACGACCAATTCCGACTCCGGCGTGAAGGATATCCGCAACATCTACCCGGTTCTGGAAGCCATGGCCAATTGTGGCATGCTGCTGCTGGTACACGGCGAGGTAACCGATGCCGATATCGACATTTTTGACCGGGAAAAGGTATTTCTGGAGCGTGTCCTGGCACCCACTCTCGAGGCTTTCCCGAACCTGAAGGTTGTACTGGAACATATCACCACGGCCGATTCCGCAGAGTTTGTCCGGCAGCACACCGGTGACAACCTAGGTGCGACTCTGACGCCCCAGCACCTGATGTATAACCGCAACCACATGCTGGTAGGCGGCATTCGACCGCATCTCTATTGCCTGCCAATCCTGAAGCGTAACCGCCATCAACAGGCGCTCAGGGACGCGGTGGCCAGCGGCGACAAACGCTTTTTCCTGGGCACGGATTCCGCCCCCCATTCAAAGGATCGCAAAGAGGCAGCCTGCGGTTGCGCTGGCTGTTATTCGGCCTACGGCGCAATCGGTCTGTATGCGGACATTTTCGAAGAGCTTGGCATCCTGGATAAACTTGAAGCATTCGCCAGTTTCAACGGGCCTGATTTCTATGGCCTACCGCGGAATACCGATACCATCACACTGATTCGTGCCCCCTGGACCATGCCGGCAGAGCTGCCGCTGGCTGACGGAACCATCGTGCCCCTCGAGGCTGGTGAAACCGTTCACTGGAAACTGGCGTAAACCTGACTTATTCCTTCTCACACACGGCCAAGACCGGAGCTTGAGTGACTGACGAAAACAAACCACCGCATCCCATGTCCCGCCGCTTTCGCGGGTTTCTGCCTGTTGTAGTCGACGTGGAAACCGCTGGCTTCAATCCCGAGCGGGACGCCCTGCTGGAAGTGGCGGCAGTGATACTGACCATGGACGACGACGGCTGGGTGCGGCGCGCTGAAACCCACGTTCAGCAGATCGATCCGTTCGAAGGCGCGAATCTGGAGCAGTCCGCCCTTGATTTCACCGGTATTGATCCGTGGAATCCGGAGCGAGAAGCGGTACCCGAGCGGGAAGGACTCAGCGAGATCTTCAGCCCCATTCGCAAGGCGGTGAAGAACCACGACTGCAAGCGAGCCGTCCTGGTGGGCCACAATGCCACCTTTGACCATAACTTCATCTTTGCAGCCGCGCTGCGGGCCGACATCCGTCGTAACCCGTTCCATCCTTTCTCAACCTTCGATACCGCCACGCTGGCCGGCCTAGCCTATGGCCACACGGTTCTGGCCCAGGCCTGCAAACTCGCGGGCATTCCGTTCAGCAACAAGGAAGCCCATTCCGCCGCCTATGACGCGGAAAAAACCGCAGACCTGTTCTGTGGCATTGTGAATCGCTGGAAAGAACTGGGCGGATTTCCGCCTCCGGTGATCCCCGAAGAGACCGAATAACCGCCATAAAAAAACCCGCTGAAGCGGGTTTTTTTATGTGTGCCAGGCATAATTGTGGAAGGCACGCCTCGTACTCAGCTGACTTTAAAGCGGGACAGAGAATCCTTGAGCTGATGAGACAACTCCGCCAAGTCACCACTGGCTTCGGAGATCTGGACCATGGCCTGTTTGGTCTCCAAGGACTTTTCAGCAATTGTGGATACGTTGCGCGTTACTTCTTCGGCCGTGGCTGATTGCTCTTCGGAAGCCGTAGCAATCTGCTCCGCCATACCGGACATCCGGGCAACCTCTTCCACTGCCTCGCGAAGCTGCAACACTACGGTTCCTGCCCGCTCAGAAATACCTCTGGCCTGGGTGCTGCAGCGGGTAACCACCTTTGAAGCACGCTCCGAAGAATTGACCAGAGTTTCGATGGAACTACTGATCTCCTCGGTCGCCTTCTGGCTGTTCTGGGCCAGGCTGCGCACCTCATCCGCGACCACCGCGAAGCCCCTGCCCTGTTCACCGGCCCGGGCCGCTTCAATAGCGGCATTCAGAGCCAGCAAGTTAGTCTGGTCGGCGATGGACTTTATCGAATCCAGAACCCTGGTGATGGATTCCATATTCTTTCGCAAGTCCTCTATGCCGGCTTCTGCTTCCTCCAGTTCCCTGGCCATAGCACGGGTGTCCTCAGCGGAGGATTCCACCTCGGTGGCGCTGCGGCTGACCGCCTCATCAGTGCGCCGGGCGGCGGCTGCCGATTCCGAGGTATTCTGGGACACCTCGCTGATGGCAGAGGACATTTCTTCAATGGCCGACGCCACCTGCTCAGTCTGCTCTGCCTGCTGATTCACACTGTCCAGAGTCTGCGAGGTGGTACCGGACAACTGTTCAGATGCACTGGCCTGGCGCTGGGACGCTTCTTCAACCTTGAAGATCACTTCTTTCAGGTCTGACACCATCTTGAGCATGGAGCCGTATACGCCCGTGGCATTGTCACTGTCGGACGAATCAATGACCAGGTTACCTGCAGCTACCTGTTCCGCCAGTGCCTGCAATTCGGACGGGTCTTTACCGAGGGGTTTCATGATCCGCACTGCGGTCCAGACCGCCACGGCCGCCACGGCCAAGAGCACAATAGCAATGGCTATCGCCGCCAGCGTCCACATTTCACGCACCGGCGCCAGGGCCTCGTCTTCGCTGATCTCCGCCACCAGCGCCCAGTTCAGCCCGCCTACGGTAACTGGCCTGTGGGCGGAAAACACTGGCTCGCCACGGTAGGACGTAACCACGCCTTCACCGGAATTTCCGGCCAGGGCCTCATCCACCGATGTCGAACTAATGCGTCCATTCTCCGGGTCGGCAAAGGAAGCGACAACACTGCGGT